>CAJKQE010000027.1 GCA_905201915.1 uncultured Lachnospiraceae bacterium | reverse complement strand
ATCTCGCACTGCAGGAGGCTGTGCATCTTTTAAAGTATCAAAAAAGACTTCCTGTACATTTTTAGAGGAAATAAGTTCTCTGCGTATGGCGGAAGCGCTGGGATAGTCAGAAGAAAGAGAAAGTTCATGATAGGAGCTTCCTGTTCTTTTTATGGTAATAGGTATGATGGAACTATTTTGTGCAGACAAAGCTTTACAGTATTCTATACCTAAAATATTGTTTGGAGTGTCTAAAAAGTCTTTTTCAAAAGGAAGTTTGTTTTCTTGTAAATATTCAGTTAATGCAGATTTTCGGGCAACAGGAAAAGACAGGCCTTTTTTAAGAAAGCTGCACAATTTTTCTTTATAAAGTGCTGGTTCATCTGCAAGAAGTTTTCCTAAAAAGCGACAAGTATCGATTTCACCACTTTCGCTTCCAAAGCATAGAAAATCAATGGAATTTAAGGCATTGAAAATAGAAACCGCCCCTGATGAGAAATATTCTGCACTGCCGCAGGCATAAAAAGAAGGAAGCTCGAAAACAATGTCTGCACCTCCTAACAGTGCCATAGCCGTTCTTTGGTGTTTTGCTAAAATGGCAGGAGTACCCCGCTGTACAAAATCTCCGCTCATTAAAATGACAGCAATCTCTGCTCCTGTCTTTTCTTTTGCCTGTTGGATTTGATACTCATGTCCTTTGTGAAAAGGATTATATTCTGCAATAATGCCGACTGCTTTTTTCATTTAAGATACCTCCGTTTTCTAACGCCTAGTATACAAGAGAAAACACAAGATTGACAACAGTTTTCTGTTATATGAAAAATGTTTGAAAAATAATACAAGAATGAGAGAGCTTTTCTATAAAAATCCAAAAGCTTCTCTTGTTTGTACTAAAGAAACAGTGTATAATGAAGAATAGAAATGGTCAAAAAGACCAGAATTACAGAGAAATCTGTATATAGATTATCTTAAGATATCGGAGGAAGAGAATATGAACGTATTAGTAGTAAACTGCGGAAGTTCATCACTGAAATTCCAGTTAATCAATTCTGAAACAGAGGCAGTAGCAGCAAAAGGCTTATGTGAACGTATTGGGCTGGACGGAAGATTAGTATATCAGCCAGCAGGCGGAGAAAAAGAAGTAACAGAAGCAGCAATGCCTACTCATACTGAAGCAATTAAAATGGTATTAGATGCTTTAGTAAATCCAAACACAGGTGTTTTAAAAAGCTTAGACGAAGTAGAAGCAATTGGACATCGTGTACTTCACGGCGGAGCAAAAATTTCTGACTCCTGCATTATCAATGACGAAGTTATTTCCGTAATCGAAGAATGCTGCGATTTAGGACCTCTGCATAACCCTGCAAACTTAATGGGTATCCGTGCATGTATGGAGCTGATGCCGGGCAAACCAAACGTAGCCGTATTTGATACAGCTTTCCATCAGACAATGCCGGAAAAAGCATATATGTATGCAATTCCTTACGAATACTATGATAAATATAAAGTTCGTAAATATGGTTTCCACGGAACATCTCACAGATTTGTATCCAAAGAAACAATTAAATTCTTAGGCTTAGACCCTGATAACTCTAAAGTTATCGTAGCGCACTTAGGAAACGGTTCTTCCATCAGTGCAGTTGTAAACGGCAAATGTGTAGATACTTCTATGGGACTTACTCCATTGGAAGGTCTTGTTATGGGAACACGTTCCGGTGACTTAGACCCTGCTGTTCTTGACTTTATCTGTAAAAAAGAAAATATCGATGTAACAGAAATGGTAAATATTTTGAACAAAAAATCCGGTTTATTGGGACTTTCCAAAGGACTTTCCAGTGATTTCCGTGATTTAAATGAAGCAAGAGAACAGGGCAATGAAGATGCAAAACGTGCAGTAGACTGCCTGTGCTACAGAATTGTAAAATATATCGGTTCCTATGTGGCAGCTATGAATGGTGTAGATGCTATTGCGTTTACAGGAGGTATTGGTGAAAACGCAACTCCTGTACGTGAAGCAGTAGTAAAAAGCTTAGGATACCTTGGTATTACATTGGATGAAGAAGCAAACCAGACAAGAGGAGAGAACAAAATCATCTCTACTCCAGACTCTAAAGTAACAGTAGCAATCGTTCCTACAAATGAAGAATTAGCTATTTGTCAGGAAACAGCTGAATTAGTTTCAAAATAATGGTTGACAAACTGTAAATCCCTATGTATAATTTACAAGGTGTGATTAGGAGACTATTATGCTAATTGATTTATCGGAAATTTTATCCCTGGAAGGAAAGACACAGGTTGTTGAAGCACCTGTTTCCATGGATTCCTTTCAATCAAAGCTGGGAGACTTCCCAGTTGCGGAAAAAGAGCCCCTTTCGCTGACTATTACAAATACGGGAAAGAAGGTTCTGAAAATCGAGGCGAAGGGCAGGATAACTGTCAACATTCCCTGTGATAAGTGTTTAAAGGATGTTCCCACTGAATTTGACATAAACTTTGAGCAGGAGATTGATATGCAGGCCTCAAAGGAAGACAGGATAAAAGACTTAGATGAAATTAATTATGTCACAGGTTGCAGCCTGGACGTAGAGCAGTTAGTGCATAATGAGATTTTAATCCATTGGCCTTTAAGGGTTCTATGTAAAGAGGACTGCCGGGGAATCTGTCCCAAATGCGGGAAAGATTGGAACGAAGGCTCTTGTGACTGTGACCAGTCCAGCCCTGACCCCAGAATGGCGGTAATCAGTGATATATTTAGCAAATTTAAGGAGGTGTAACCTATGTCTATATGTCCAAAAAATAAATCTTCTAAAGCAAGAAGAGATAAAAGACGTGCAAACTGGAAAATGAGTGCTCCAAACTTAGTAAAATGCAGCAAATGTGGTGCTTTAATGATGCCTCATAGAGTTTGCCGTGCATGCGGAAGCTACAATAAAAAAGAAATTATTAAAACAGAAGAAGCTTAAATTTTTCTGTAGTAAAATAGAGGGATGTGATTTATTCACTACCCTCTATTTTTGTGTTAAGAATATTTTTGATATAAAAGCAAAGAGCCGAACTGCCAAGAAAGGTAGCTTCGGCTCTTTGAATGCACAAATTTATAAAAGTGTTCGAGGCGCCCCGGTAGAATTGCGGGAAAAAAGTTCTACCGGAATTGTGATTTTCTGTACAGGATAATTAGGATTATTCATGGACTCTGTAAAAATATGTCCGATTTCCTGCCCTATAAGTGTGAAGTCCTGCCCAATAGTAGTAATATCCAGACTGCGGATGGAGTCATCATTATCAAAGCCACAAAGGCTAATATCTTCGGGAATACGAATGTTCATAGACTCGCAGGTCATAGATATCAGCTGAGCAACACGGTCATTTTCTGCAATAATTGCTGTAGTTCCTGCCTGATATAAGGCACGCAAAGTATCCTGAAGTGGACTGTTGTTTTGAATAAGACAGTCTTCTTCTGTAAGTTTATGAGGATAATGTATAAAATTGGAAGAATTTGGCTGAATTCCGGCTTCATGTAATGCATGGAGAAATCCGGCAAATCTGTTTCGTACGGTTGAAGTTTCTTCCAGCGGTGCAGTAGTAAAAAATGTAATATTTCGATGTCCTAACTGGATTAAGTGTTCGCCTAACAATTTTCCACCCTCAAAGTTATCTGAAACAATATTATGAATATAGGGGCAATCCGTTGTTTTATCGATTACAATGATGGGTATATTCATAAAAACAAATTCATTGAGAAGTTCCAGATGAATTTTATCTCTTTCAGGATAATAAATAAGTCCTGAAAGATTTTGAGAAAGAAGGAGTCGTAAGTTAGATTTCTCTTTTGCACTGGATACATAAATGCTCATAATACAGCCGTTATCGTTTAAGACGTTATTTACTACTTCGACAGTTTTAAACATGCCTCCTTTTGTGATATCAAAAGGAAGAAGAAAAGATACCATTTTTGATATGGTATGCTTTGGCGGTGCAAGGCGATTTAAATTGTTTGTTGCATTTGGGGCAACAAAGCTGCCAACACCGCGTTTTCTATATAAAACACCCATTTGTTCTAAGTCTGTCAGTGCATGTTTGGCTGTAATTCTACTGACTTGATATTGCTCAGATAATTGTTTTTCTGTACATAGTGGTTCGGAATAAGAAAAGTCGTTATTGCGGATCTGAGCAAGGATGTCCTCTTTTATGATTTCATATTTTGGTTTACTTAAGTTAGTTTCTTTCATAAATATCAATCTCTCTAAAAAATAGGTTCACGTGTTTTATATTATTTTATAATATATAGTTTGATATGTCAAATTGTATATTATTATTGACAAAATTTCATAAGAAAGTTAATATATGATATATCAAATACGATAAAATATATTATATGAGAAATTATGAAAAGGTGGTAAATGAGATGAAAACAACAGTACATATTATTTCACATTCTCATTGGGACAGAGAATGGTACATGGCATTTGAAAAACACAGAATGAAACTGGTGGAATTGCTGGATACAGCATCCGATTTACTGGAAAAAGATGAAAATTATCACAGTTTTCACATGGACGGACATACAGCTGCCTATGATGATTATCTGGAAATCAAACCAGAGCAGAAAGAAAGAATAAAAAAATTGGTTCAGGAAGGAAAACTTACAGCAGGACCTTGGTATGTGCTGCAGGATGAATTCTTGACAAGCGGGGAAGCTTGTGTTCGAAATTTATTAACAGGACGCAAAGAAGCATTGAAATTAGGAAAATTATGCCCAATCGGATATTTTCCAGATGCATTTGGAAATGCAGGTCAGATGCCTCAGGTATTGGTACAGGCCGGTATGGAAGCAGTTGCCTTTGGACGTGGAGTAAAATCCATCGGTTTTAATAATGAAACGCTGGAAAAAGGAACTTACGAAACTGCATATTCTGAGATTAATTGGCAGTCACCGGATGGAAGCTCCTTATTAGGTATTTTGTTCCCAAACTGGTATAATAATGGAATGGAAATTCCTGCAGAACCGGAGGAAGCAAAGAAGTTCTGGGATAAGAAACTGGCAGATGTAAAACAATATGCAGGAACCAGTCATCTTCTCTTTATGAACGGATGTGACCACCAACCTGTACAGAAGGATTTATCACAGGCTATAGAAACAGCCAGAAAATTGTATCCGGAAATTGAATTCATTCATTCAGACTTTGAAACTTATGTAAAAGCTGTAAAAGAAGAACTTGGTGAAAATGTTTCTGTTGTAAAAGGAGAACTGACCAGTCAGGAAACAGATGGACGTTTTACACTGGTGAATACTGCTTCTAACAGAATTGATTTGAAATTGTTAAACAGAAAAGGTGAAACTGCACTGGAGCGTAAAGCAGAACCGGCAGCAGTTTTGGCAAGATTGGAAGGAAAGACATATCCAAAGGAACTTTTAGAATATAGCTGGAAGGTTCTGATGCAGAACCACCCACATGACAGTATCTGTAGCTGTAACGTAGATGAAGTTAATGATGAAGTAGCTCTTCGTTTTGTAAAGAGCAGACAGGTGGCAGAGCAGTTGTGTAAAGAAAGCATGGAATATTTAGCAGAGCAGGTGGATACATCAAATCTGAGCAGTGAAAATGGTAAGGTACTGCCATTTGTAGTATATAACTTTACCGGCTGGGATAAGACAGATATGGTAAGCGTTGTATTGGATGTAGACAGATGCTTTGAAAATATACAGGAAGAAGCTTACTGGAAAATGCAGAATATGGAATTGCCAGTATTTGTATTGAAAGATTCTGAAGGAAATGTAGTGGAAGCTAAGGTTGAAGATATGGGTACAGCATTTGATTATTTGCTTCCAGATGACAGATTTCGTCAGCCATACATGGCAAGGCAGGTTCGTGTAACTTTTGAAGCAAAGGATGTTCCGGCAATGGGATACAGCGTATATCATTTGCAGGAAACAGAGACAAAACAGGCAGATAATACAAAGTCATTGATTACAGGCAGCAATACAATGGAAAACCAAAATATCCGTGTGGAAATTCACGAAGACGGAAGCTATACGCTTACAAACCTGAAAACAGGACGTGTTTATTCACAGATTGGATATTATGAAGATACAGGTGATATCGGAAACGAATATATTTATGTGCAGGATACAAACGGACAAGCTATTACAACAAAGAATAAAGCAGCAAAAATTACTCTTGCAGAAGATACTCCGTTCTGCGCAAAATACCACATCTGCCAGAGTATAGAAGTACCGGAAAGTGCAGCCAAGGAACTGGAAATTGCACAGAAATCTTTCCAGGAATGCTATAATCGCCATATTGGCCGCAGTGATAAGATGGTTGAACTGGTTATTGAAACAGAATTGACTCTGCAGAAATCTTCTAAGAGCCTTAAAGTACAGACAACTATTCACAACACAGCAAAAGACCACAGAGTTCGTGTTGTTATTCCAACAGGACTGAAAGCGGATACTCATTTTGCAGATTCTGCTTTTGAGGTAGTAGAACGAAATAACCGTCATAGTAAACAGTGGGAAAATCCAAGTGGATGTTACCGTCAGCAGAGCTTTGTTGCAATGCAGGATGATAAAGATGGTATGTTGGTTGCTAACCATGGTCTTTATGAGTATGAAGTATTGCCGGATATGGAAAATGCTATTGCAGTTACTCTTCTTCGTTGCGTAGGAGAATTAGGTGACTGGGGATATTTCCCAACTCCAAAGGCACAGATGCAGGGAACTTATACACTTTCTTATGAAATTCTGCCATTTGCAGATGGTGAAAGATTAAATGCTTATACACTGGGATATCAGTTCCAGAATAATCTGATGGCAGTTCCTACAGGCGTCCATAAAGGTGCTCATCCACAGAACAAGAGCTTTTTCAACTGGACAGGAGAAGGTGTAAACTTCAGCGGACTGAAACAGCAGGAGGATGGAACTGACATCATGGTTCGTTTTGTGAATGTTACAGAATTACCTCGTGAAATTCAAATTCAGAAACAGAACTGGATGGAAAAACTGTATAAGAGTAATGTAATCGAGGAAGAAAAAGAAGGTCTGGAAGTGAGTGAAGACGGAATATACCATGTGGTATTGAAACCATTTGAAATTCTGACTTTAGGTATAAAATAGAAGATATAAGCCTTAATGGATAAGAAGGGGGCTGTTGCATTAAGTAGAAAATCACTTAATGTAACAGCTTTTCCTTTTTACAGTAACTCCATATTGATGCTTTTGGGGGTAAAACCATATTTGGTATACAATTCCATGGCGGGAAGGTTTTTGGCATTTACCTGTAATTCCAACCCATCATACTGTAAATCCTTATAGAGGCGGACAAGGTAATCTAAAAGCTGATGTCCAAAACCGTTTCCACGTTCTTTTTCATCAACAGCTAAGGCATCAATGAATAACACTTTTCTGTCCTGCATAGGTCCGCCGGATATGTTTCGAGTAAGATAAATCATTACACCTATAACAGCGCCTTCTTTTTCCAATACCACAATTTCTTCGTTTTTAATATGTTCAAGAAATCGTTCCTCTGATAAGACCACAGGGCAATGCTTATAAATATCAGGTCTCCAGTTTGCGTGCAGGATATGAACCTGTTGCATAAGTTGCTCAACTTTCTGGTAATCTAAAGCCTTGGCTTTACGGATACTCGTATTCATCAGTTGTGTCCTCCTTATAAAATGCTATGATGCCTAAGTATAGCACAAATAAAATAGTTCTGTTTATAAATATTAAAAATAAATAAAATTTCTATTGCTTTTTTTGTCTATATCTATTATTATGGTTAAGTAAGAAAAAACTGCAGAGTAGATTTGTATGCGTAAAGTGCCCTCTGGATAGAGAGTTGCTGGAAGGACGAAAAGGTAAATCTTACGGTATACAAACTCGCATCTCGCTGCAACAGAAGATAAGGCTGAGATTATCTCCTATTGTGGTAGTTTTGATGAAGGAGGTATTTTTTTTATGTTCAAAAATAATTCTAAAGAGAACATTTTTTTGTCTTCAGCAAATGAGCTGAAGAAAGTTCAGGCATTATCTGTATGTGCCATGTTTGCAGCTTTATCTTTAATTTTAAATCAGGTGGCGTCCATTACCATTGGGCCATATATTAAAATCGGTTTTTCCGGAATTCCAAATCAGTTGGTAGATTACTTATTTGGCCCTGTTACCGGAGGATTGTTTGCAGGAATTTTGGATATTATAAAATATTTTATGAAGCCTGATGGACCGTTTTTCTTTGGTTTTACATTTAATGCAATCTTAGCATCTCTGATTTATGGTTCTTTCTACTATAAAAAGAAATTAACTTTAAAAAGAGTATTACTTGCAAAATTTGTTGTATTTTTAGTAGTAAACGTTATTTTAAGTACGTTGTGGCTGGATATGCTTTACGGAAAAGGATTTCTTGCATTACTGCCTATGCGTGCATTAAAGAATGTAATTATGTGGCCGATTGACTCTTTTATCTTCTTTAGCATTACAAAAGTAATTGAGCAGACAGGAGTATTCAGACCGTTAAAAAGAACTGCATAGAGATAAATTTAGAAGGGATTGAGCAGACAGCCATGCTCAATCCCTTTAGATGTATATAGAAAAATATTTTTATAGAGAAACGAGGAAAATAGTGTGAAAGCGCTTTTAAATTTAAAAAAACAGATAGAAAAGTATCAGCCTTTTAACGAGCAAGAAGAAAAAGATAAAGAAGAAATTTTAAGGCAGATTTGTGCATCGGAATTTATTTTGACGAGGAATAATAAGAATGCCCATTTTACAGTATCTGCGTGGATTGTAGATAAAGACCGTCAAAAGGTTTTAATGGCATATCATAATATTTACCAGTCTTGGGCATGGCTTGGAGGTCATGCTGACGGAAATGCAAATTTGAAACAGGTAATTTTAAAAGAAATCGAGGAGGAAAGTGGATTAACAGATGTTGAATTTCTATCAAATGATGTGTTTTCTTTGGAAATATTAACTGTAGATGGACATGAAAAAAGAGGAGAATATGTATCTTCACATCTACACTTAAATGTGACGTATTTGCTGGAAGCAAGTACAGAAGCTCCAATTCGAATTAAGGCAGATGAAAATAGTCAGATTGGATGGATTGATGTAAATGAAATCAGCAAGAAATCAACAGAAAAATGGTTTGTAGATCGAATTTATTCAAAACTATGTGAGAAAGTAAAGCTATATTTTGTATGAATGGAATTTTCGGAGACAACAAAAGGAAATAAAAAAATGTAATATTTATGTAATATTTAGAAAGAAAAACTTGCGATTTTTGAAAAAATAAGTTAATATAAGAAGCGCAGAGAGTTATTTGTCTAAGGAGGAAAAAACAGTGAAAAACAAATGGCTGAAAAAAGGAATGGTTGTCTTAACGATTGGATGTATGGCACTTCCTATGACCGGTTGTAAAGCTGAAAAGATATTTGATAAAGTATTAGAAAAATCTGACTCAAAAAAAGAAGAAAGTAAAGAGGAAGAGAAAAAGGAGGCAGAGCCGGAAGTACCGGTAGAAAAACCACAATGGACAACAAATTTAAGCGGTTCTGTTACTTATATAAAAGATACAGAAGCAGAGGCATTGCAGGTAGAAGCAACGGCTTCCGATAACGGAACAATTTCCTATCAGTGGTATAAAAGTCTTACGAATACGAATGGTGGCGGTACAGTGATTGAGGGAGAAACTTCCAGTACATTTACACCGCCTACCAATGAAGTAGGTACTGTTTATTATTATGTGGTTGCCATTAACACCATTGGAAGTTCTACAAACAGAGTGACCAGTGAAACTATGGAAATAATTGTATCAGAAGAAGCTCCGGAAGAAACGCCGACAGAAGAGACAACTCCGGAAGAAACACCGACAGAAGATGCAGCAGCTTCCGATGAAACAGCAGAGGGCGAGGCAGCCGAAGGAAGCGAAACAACAGAGGAAAGTACACCACCGGAGGAGCAGCCGACAGAATAATTTAAAATTATGATGTTTTCAAGGATTCTCTTAGGAGAGTCCTTGCATTTTTTATAGATGTTTAGTAAAATCATGTTAGATATAACAGGAGGCACAACATGGAAGAAATGACAAAAGTGGCTGTAGATGCCATGGGTGGTGATTATGCTCCTTCTGAAGCAATTAAAGGCGCAGTAGCTGCTGTAAATGAAAAGGAAAATGTGGAAGTCTTTTTGGTAGGAAAGCAGGAAGTTTTAGAAAAAGAATTATCATCCTGTACCTATCCTAAGGAGAGAATTCACATTGTAGGAGCAAGCGAAGTAATTGAAACAGGAGAACCGCCGGTAGCCGCTATTCGTGGAAAGAAAAATTCTTCGATTGTAGTAGGAATGAAGCTGGTAAGACAGGGTGAAGCAGATGCCTTTGTATCTGCAGGAAGTTCAGGAGCAATACTGGTAGGCGGTACTACAATTGTAGGAAGGATTAAAGGGGTGGAAAGAGCTCCTTTAGCTCCCCTTATTCCAACGAAAGACGGAGTATCTTTACTTATTGACTGTGGAGCAAATGTAGATGCGAGAGCTTCTCATTTGGTGCAGTTTGCCCGTATGGGTTCTATTTATATGGAACACGTTATGGGAGTAAAAAATCCCAGAGTGGGAATTGTAAATATTGGTGTAGAAGAAGAAAAAGGAAATGCTCTGGTAAAAGAAACTTATCCTCTGCTGAAAGAATGCAAGGATATTAATTTTATCGGCAGTATTGAGGCGAGAGAAATTCCGGCAGGAGCAGCAGATGTTATTGTATCAGAAGCTTTTGTAGGAAATGTAATTTTAAAGCTGTATGAAGGTTTGGGAGCTACTTTGATATCAAAAATCAAAGAAAGTATGATGTCCAGCTTCCGCAGTAAAATGGGGGCTCTTCTTGTAAAGCCTGCCCTGAAAAAAACATTGAAATCTTTTGATGCCAGTCAGTATGGAGGCGCACCGCTTTTAGGTTTAAAAGGTCTGGTAGTGAAATGTCATGGCAATTCAAAAGAAACAGAATTTAAAAATGCCATTATTCAGTGTATTTCATTTAAAGAACAGCATATCAGCCAGCGTATAGGTGAAAATCTGGTTGCTGTACAAGAGAAAAAAGAGGAGATTTAGGAGGATATATCATGGAATTGGAAAAATTACAGAAGATAATAGCAGAGGTTTTAAATGTGGATACAGAGGAAGTAACTTGGGATACCACATTTGTAGATGATTTGGGTGCCGACTCTCTGGATATTTTCCAAATTGTGATGGGTATCGAGGAAGAATTTGATATTGAAATCCCAACAGAAGAAGTAGAGCAGATTGTTTCTGTTGGAGATGCAGTAGAACAGATTAAGCGTTTAATCGGGTAAAAGCGAAATGTCTTCCCGTAAAGTCAGAAGTATTCTGATGAAGGGAGGACATTTTTGTATCATAAAGAAAAAGAATAAAAGGAGCAGATATGAAGAATTCAAAAAAATTTTTGGAACTGGAGAAAAAAATCGGATATGAGTTTGAAAATTTTGACCTTTTAATTAATGCATTGACTCACAGTTCTTATGCCAACGAACACCATATTGCTTATAAAGGGAATAATGAAAGACTGGAATTTTTAGGGGATGCGGTATTAGAGCTGACTTCCAGTGAATTTTTGTTTTATCAATATGCAGATTTACCGGAAGGAAAGCTGACAAAGAAACGTGCCAGCATTGTATGTGAGCCTACGCTTGCTCTTTGTGCAAAGGAAATTTCTTTGGGAGATTATTTACTTTTAGGTAAAGGAGAGGAAGCGACAGGTGGAAGAAACAGAAATTCCATTATTTCAGATGCAATGGAAGCGTTGATTGGAGCAATTTATCTGGATGGCGGTTTTGCTAATGCAAAAGAGTTTATTCATAAATATATCTTAAATGATATTGAGAATAAACAGCTCTTTTATGATAGCAAGACTACACTTCAGGAAATTGTACAGGCAGAGTATGAAGAGGATGTACAATATGTATTGGTGAAAGAAGAAGGACCGGACCATAATAAATCTTTTTATGTGGAAGCGCTTCTGGGTGATAGAAAACTGGGAGAAGGCTGCGGTCATACAAAGAAGGCAGCAGAGCAGCAGGCAGCCTACTGTGCTATTAAAAAGCTGAGAGATGAAAAGGGAGACTTATGTATTTAAAAAGTATTGAGGTGCAGGGCTTTAAGTCTTTTGCCAATAAAATTACATTTGAATTTCATAATGGAATTACGGGAATTGTAGGCCCAAATGGAAGTGGAAAAAGTAATGTAGGCGATGCAGTGCGTTGGGTTTTAGGTGAGCAAAGCGCCAAGCAGCTTCGAGGGGGTAACATGCAGGATGTTATTTTCTCAGGAACAGAGACGAGAAAACCTTTGGGTTTTGCTTATGTGGCGATTACACTGGATAACAGCGACCATAAATTACCTATTGATTATCAGGAAGTTACTATTGCCCGAAGACTGTACCGCTCAGGGGAAAGCGAATATCTTTTAAATGGAACATCTTGTCGTTTAAAAGATGTAAATGAGCTTTTCTATGATACGGGTATCGGAAAAGAAGGATATTCCATTATCGGACAGGGACAAATTGATAAAATATTAAGTGGAAAACCGGAAGAAAGACGAGAACTTTTTGATGAGGCAGCCGGGATTGTAAAATTTAAAAGAAGAAAGAATGCAGCTATCAAAAAGTTGGAAGAAGAACAGCAAAATCTTACACGTGTCAATGATATCTTATCAGAGCTTACAAGACAGTTAGCACCTTTGGAAAAGCAGGCAGAAACAGCTAAGGTGTATCTGAAGAAAAAAGAAGCCTTAAAGCAGCTTGATATCCAGATGTTTTTAGTGGAAATGGCAAGAATACGGGAACAGTTAAAAGCTGTGGAAGAAAAATATGAGATTGCTCAGTCTGATTTAGAAGAAACCTGTAAAAGCTTTGATGTGACGAAGACAGAATATGAGAATTTAGAAAAAGAACTGGAAATTTTGGAAGAAGAAATTCAGAAATCAAGAGAGCAGTCTACACAGAAAACTCTGGAAAAACAGACATTGGAAAATCAAATCCACCTTTTACAAGAACAAATTCATTCCGCAAAGCAAAATGAAACCCAGTATCAGGAAAGAGCCCTTGCTTTGGAAGGGGATATTGAAAAGAGAAAGAAAGAAGAACAGAGTTATCTGGAAGAAAAGTCACAGTTAGAGGAAAAGTCAGCAGAATTCTCAAAGATGCAGTCTCAGGCTCAATTGCTATTGAAATTCATAATTTAGAAGAAGCCATTGAAGCAGGTAAAAATGAGATTATTGAAATTTTAAATCAAAGGGCCTCTATCAAAGGAAAGCTGCAGCGTTATGATACGATGATGGAGCAGATTTCCATTCGAAAGGTAGCTTTAAATCAGAAAAATTTGACTTTGCGAAGTGAAGCTGCACAGCTTGAGGCTTCCGAGGAGCAGTATAAGGCACAGAAACAAGAAATTGAAGAGACCATTGAAAAGCTTATCCGTCAGGGCAACCGCTGTGAAGACCAGATTAAAAAATACCAGGCAGAAATTTCAAGAGCCACACAGCAGCTGGAAAATGAAAAGACAGCTTATCACAGAGAAGCCTCCAGACTGGAGTCTTTGAAAAATATCACAGAACGTTATGATGGCTATGGAAACAGTATTCGCAGAGTTATGGAGCAAAAGAAAAATGTTTCCGGAATTAAAGGTGTTGTGGCAGACCTTTTAAAAGTAGACAAAAATTATGAGACAGCCATTGAAACAGCTTTAGGCGGAAGTATTCAGAATATTGTTACAGACAATGAGAATACAGCCAAGGAAATGATTGAATTTCTGAAAAAAAACAAGTATGGTCGTGCTACCTTTCTTCCTCTTACCAGTATGAAGAATAAAAAGACCTTTAATAATCCGGCAGCATTAAAAGAACCGGGGGTAATCGGAGTTGCCAGTGATCTGGTACAGGTAGAAGCAGAGTATGAAGGGTTAGCAAATTATCTTTTGGGCAGAACTTTGGTGATAGATCATATTGATCATGGAATTGCTATTGCAAAGAAATATCAGTATACCATTCGTATGGTTACTATAGAAGGAGAATCTTTAAATCCCGGTGGTTCTCTTACAGGTGGTGCTTTTAAAAATAACAGCAATCTTCTGGGAAGACGAAGGGAAATTGATGAGCTTCATGGAAATGTAGATAAACTGAAGTTAAATATTGAAAAATTGCAGGGAGCGTTGGAAGAATATCGAAACAAGCGAAATCATTTTCGAGATGAAGCAGCCCATACACAGGAAAGTTTACAAGAACAGTATATTCAGGAAAATACCGTACAGATGAACTTAAATTCCATGTCAGATAAAAGAGCAGAGATTAAGCTGGGATATGAGAATTTAAAAAGAGAAAGTGCAGAACTTGAAAAGCAGACAAAGGAAATTGAAGAAAATAGTCAGTCCATTCAGCTGGAAATGGAAGCCAGCGCCAGTCAGGAAACTGCATTGGAAAAATCTATTAATGAAAAGCAGGAAGAATTAGAAAATAAGAAAAAGCAAGAGACGGATATTTCTAAAGAGTTGGAAAAAAATCAGTTAGAAGGAGCTGGTATTACTTCCAGAAAGGGCTTTATTCAGGAAAACCTGAGACGTATCAAAGAAGAACTGGAGAGTCTTACCAATCAAAAAGAAGCTCTTTTTACGGGAATGGAAGATGGCAAAGAGGAAGCTTTGAAAAAAGAAGCAGAGATTGTGAAAATTCGTCAGGAAATAGAACTGGTAGCAAAAGAGGAAGAACATGACAAAGAGAAGCTGCAGGAAGCTCTTTTGAAAAAAGAGAAACTGACACAGGAGCATAAGACATTTTTCTCAAAGAGAGATGAATTATCTGCAAGGATGAATTTATTGGATAAGGAAAGCTATCGTTTGCTGGGCCAGAAGGAAAAGCTGGAAGAAAATCAGGAGACTCAGGTAAACTATATGTGGGAAGAATATGAGATTACATATAGTCAGGCGCTGATTGATATGCCGGATGAATTGCAGGAAAGAGCAGAGATAAAAAGCGCCATTTCCAATATGAGAAGTGAAATCAGGCAATTAGGTAATGTCAATGTCAATGCCATTGAGGAATACAAAGAGCTTTCTGAGCGTCATACTTTTATGAAGACGCAGCATGATGATTTAGTTCAGGCAGAAGAAACTTTGCAGGGAATTATCAATGAGCTGGATACTGGAATGTGCCGTCAGTTTGAAGAAAAATTCGGACAAATCCGTATAGAATTTGACAAAGCATTTAAAGAGCTTTTCGGAGGCGGAAAAGGTACGTTGGAGCTTGATGAAGAAGAAGATATTCTGGAGGCAGGAATTCGCATTATTTCTCAGCCACCGGGAAAAAAACTGCAAAATATGATGCAGCTTTCAGGTGGAGAGAAAGCGTTGACAGCCATTGCTCTTTTATTTGCTATCCAAAATCTGAAGCCATCTCCATTCTGCCTGTTGGATGAGATTGAGGCTGCTCTTGATGATTCTAATGTTACAAGATATGCAAAATATCTTCATAAGTTGACAAAGAATACACAGTTTATTATTATAACACATAGAAGAGGAACGATGACAGCAGCAGACCGCTTGTATGGTATTACTATGCAGGAAAAAGGTGTGTCAACGTTGGTATCCGTAGACCTTATTGAAAATGACTTGGATAAATAGGAGGTAAGAATGGCAGAAGGAAAAGAAAAGAAGGGATTTTTTAAGCGACTGGTAGAGGGACTTTCTAAAACAAGAGAAAGCATTGTTTCAGGAATTGACTCTATTTTCAGTGGATATTCCAGCATTGATGATGATTTTTATGAAGAAATTGAAGAGATTTTAGTAATGGGCGACCTTGGTATTAATACCACAACAGCCATTATTGAGCGTTTAAAGGAACAGGTGTCAAAGCAGCATATCAAAGAACCTATGGAATGTAAGAAGCTTCTTATGGACAGTATTAAGGAGCAGATGCAGGTAGGCGAGACTGCTTATGAGTTTGAAAACCGCAAATCTGTTATTTTGGTAATCGGTGTCAACGGAGTGGGTAAGACTACTTCTGTTGGAAAACTGGCAGGAAAGTTGAAAGGACAGGGTAAGAAGGTTATTATGGCAGCGGCTGATACCTTCCGTGCAGCAGCAGGCGAACAGCTTATTCAGTGGGCAAACCGAGCAGGTGTGGAACTTATTGGCGGTCAGGATGGAGCAGATCCGGCTTCTGTAGTATACGATGCCATTGCAGCTACAAAAGCCAGAAATGCAGATGTACTGATTTGTGATACAGCAGGAAGACTTCACAATAAGAAAAATCTTATGGAGGAGCTTCGCAAGATTTATCGTATTATTGAGAAAGAATATCCGGAAGCATATCTGGAAACTTTAGTTGTTTTAGATGGTACAACAGGACAGAACGCATTAGCTCAGGCACGTCAGTTTAATGAAGTGGCAAATGTTACAGGAATTATTCTTACAAAACTGGATGGTACAGCAAAAGGCGGTATTGCAGTGGCAATTCAATCAGAATTAGACATTCCGGTAAAATATATCGGAGTGGGGGAAAGTATTGACGATTTGCAGAAATTTAATTCCGATGAATTTGTAAATGCTCTATTTAATATGGAAAACAGTACACAAGAAGATTAAAAGAGATTGGGGAGATGCATAATGCTTACATTAGAAAAATTTGAAGAAGCCTCAGAAGTGGTAAAACAGGTAACACAGGAAACAAAACTTGTATATAGTGATTATTTCAGTAAAAGTACAGGAAACAAGGTTTATTTAAAACCGGAAAATATGCAGGTGACAGGCGCTTATAAAATCAGAGGAGCTTATTATAAAATTAGTACACTCTCTGAAGAAGAAAGAGCAAAAGGATTGATTACGGCATCTGCGGGAAATCATGCACAAGGCGTGGCCTATGCTGCAAAGGCTTTTGGTGCAAAAGCAGTAATTGTAATGCCAACTACCACACCACTGATTAAAGTGGAGAGAACAAAGAGCTATGGAGCAGAAGTTATTCTTCATGGTGATGTATATGATGAAGCGTGTGCTCATGCGTATGAACTGGCAGAGAAGCATGGATATACTTTTATTCATCCTTTTGATGATCCTGCTGTGGCAACCGGTCAGGGAACCATTGCTATGGAGGTTATCAAGGAGCTTCCATTGGTAGATTATGTTTTAGTACCTATTGGTGGAGGCGGTCTGGCAACCGGAGTATCTACTTTGGTAAAGCTTTTAAATCCTAATATTAAAGTTATCGGGGTAGAGCCGGAAGGTGCAAATTGTATGCAGGCATCTATCTTAAATGGTGAAGTTATGACACTTCCAAATGTTAATACAATTGCAGATGGTACTGCAGTAAAACGTCCGGGAGAGAAAATTTTCCCATATATTCAGAAGAATGTAGACGAAATCATCACAGTAAAAGATGAAGAGCTGGTTGTTGCCTTTTTGGATATGGTAGAAAATCACAAGATGATTGTAGAAAACTCAGGACTTCTTACTGTGGCAGCGTTAAAGCATTTAAAATTCCAGAATAAAAAGGTTGTATCTATTTTAAGTGGTGGAAATATGGATGTGATTACCATGGCATCTGTGGTACAAAACGGATTGATTGCCAGAGACAGAATTTTCACTGTTTCTGTACTTTTGCCAGATAAACCGGGTGAACTGGTGCGTGTAGCCGCTGTGATTGCAAAACATCAGGGTAATGTTATTAAACTGGAGCATAATCAGTTTGTAAGCACTAACAGAACAGCAGCAGTGGAATTAAAAATCACTTTGGAAGCTTTTGGTACAGAGCATAAGCAGGAAATTATGAAAGCGTTGGAAGAAGAAGGATATCGTCCAAAACTGAAAATGGCAAGCTTATAATTCTTTCGGAGAAGGTAAAGGGATATTTCAATGAAGAAAGAGAAGATTTTAACTTATTCTATGATTGGATTTTATTGTCTTTGGTGTATGCTGGAAATATATATGATATTTTCAGGTACTCGATTAAGCGGGCAGAGTGTATCAGAAAGTACGATGCAGATACGAATGGGACTATATAATGTAAAAAATGTATTGGGATATGCCCTTGCTTTTGCTTTTGCTCTGGATTGCTGGTATTTTGGATTTTATAAAACAAAATCCACGAAAGAGCTGTTTCTGAAAATGCTGAAAAATATTATAGTTTTATTGGCGTTATATGTTGTAATGACTGGAATTGCATGTTTTATTAACTCAGGAACAGATGGTTATATGAACTGTTTTGAACCTCTTTATTTAGTAATTAGTGTTACAATTATGAGCTTTCTTGTTGGAACTTATTTAAAGACCATTAAAAAATGTTAGTGAGGAAACTTATTACCTAATATGCTAAGAGGGTGAGCAGATGAAAAAGTTAAAAAATATTTGTTTAACAATTATTATTGTATTAGCTGCTTTATGGGGTACTATGTTTCTCACAGACTATTTTCGATGTTCTTCCTTTGAAGAACCGATATTTGTTGTCCCAAAGGATATTATTGATGAAAACGGTTCAGGAACATATCAAGGTTTGGGATATACTGTTGAGATTGAAAAGTATAATCATGAAGTATATGGGAAGGGCATACTGTCAATAGACATGAAGCTGTTTGGCAAAAGAATTATCAGTGTGATTACATAATTATTAGGAAAGTTAAAAAAGTCGCTCAGAATGTAAAATCTGAGCGACTTTTTGGTGTAGATTTAAATACGAAAGACAGCAAACCGAATAAAAAATAAGAGAAGGAGATGAACCGGATAGAAAAAGTAAAAGAAATATTTCGGTCCGTTTCCTTTTTTATGATTATAAAGGTTTATCGGAATAAAAGCCAGACACGCTGTTGCCTCCCAATATAACGCCAGACATCCCGCAATGGTTTTTTCCACAGGATAGAAATAAAAAACATATAAAACAAGTATAAGGACAATTCCTTTCCAGTTATAATCTGCATGAAAGAGAAATCCGGTTAAAATTCCAAGGACAGCAGGAATGATACCGAGGATTTCTTTTTTTTCTTTTAAGATTTCTATTGCCCACATAGTCAGAAAACCAATAAGCAAAGTGAACATGACATTTTGATAGGAAAATTCCAAGATTTTTCCACGAAAGCATAAATCAAAAGGAATTTCTGAAATACAGGCGAACAGGAAAAGGCGCAGAGCATATTTTTTTCTGTTGGAGGTATGATAAAAGCCTTCTACCAAGAGAAAACAGAAAATAGGAAAGGAAATGCGCCCAATTTGACGAATAAAAAAATCCAGTTTTGAAAGAAAGACGCTGGTATCATAGGAAAATGCAGAGGAAAGTCCCTGATTGTAAGCAGAAATTGCACCCTTTTCTAATATAATCGCTCCAATATGGTCTATAAACATGGTAATAAGTGCAATCCATTTTAAAGCGCCTGAATTCAGTATAGGAGGAAGTAACTGTCTCTTTGATAAAGAAAAATTTGCGTTCATACAAAATCCTTTCTGTTTGATTTTTAAGGTACATCTTGATATCTTAATTTACGAGTATACCATAAATTGTAATTGTATGAAATAAAATACCTGAATTTTCTTGCAATCTTTTGGGAAAATAGGTATGATTGCTGTGCTGGAAATAAATACTGAAAGGAATATAAAATGAGAGGTTTAGATACAAACGTAAAACGGATTCGCCGAAAAGTATTTAAAGAAATTGCAAAGGTCGGTTTTCAGTCATCAGATGAAACACTGGTAGCAGATATTGAAGCAATACCTTATAAAATCGTAAAAGAAAGAGCAACTTACAGAGAAAGTATTTATCGAGAAAGGGCAGTGGCCAGTGAACGAGTACGTCTGGCAATGGGAATGTCTTTAAGACCGGAAAATACAGCAGTTCATATTACTTCTGGTTTAGAGGCTAGTAATATTGATGAAAAATATTATGAGCCGCCGCTGATGCAGGTAATTCCTTCTGCCTGTGATGCCTGTGAAACAAAAATGTATGAAGTTTCCAATATGTGCAGAGGATGTGTAGCTCATCCCTGTAAGGAAGTTTGCCCCAAAGGAGCAATTTCTATAGTAAAAGGAAAATCTGTGATTGATCAGGAAAAATGTATCAAGTGCGGAAAGTGTAAAAGTGTTTGTCCTTACGACGCCATTGCAAAAAAAGAACGTCCTTGTGCCAGAGCTTGTGGTGTCAATGCTATTGAAAGTGATGAAATGGGAAGGGCAACTATTAACAACGAAAAATGTGTTTCCTGTGGTATGTGTATGGTAAGCTGCCCATTTGGGGCTATTTCTGATAAATCTCAGATTTTTCAACTTGCTCATGCATTAAAAGAAGGAAAACAGATTATTGCAGAGATTGCACCGGCTTTTGTAGGACAGTTTGGAGAGGAAGTAACTCCGAGAAAATTAAAAGCAGCGCTTTTGAAATTGGGATTTTCAGAGGTTTATGAAGTAGCTTTAGGTGCAGACATTGGAGCGGTAGCAGAAGCGCATCACTATGCAGAAAAAGTCAGCACAGGAGAGCTTCCGTTTTTACTTACTTCCTGTTGTCCATCTTGGATTATGATGGCGAAAAAGTTTTTCCCAGATATGATTGAAAATATTTCTCAGGAATTAACACCTATGGTAGCGACTGCCAGAACCATTAAAAAAGAATATCCAAATGCACAGGTGGTGTTTATTGGTCCATGTGCATCGAAAAAACTGGAAGCTTCAAGAACAAGTGTAAGAAGTGACGTGGACTTTGTTATCACATTTGAAGAATTGGCAGGAATGTTTGAAGCAAAAGAAATTAATCCAAAAGAGTGTGAAGGTGACAGCTCCTTCCATAATGCTACAGCGGCAGGAAGAGGATATGCTGTTTCCGGAGGTGTTTCCAGTGCAGTAGGAGATTGTCTGAAAGAATATTATCCTGAAGTAGAAGTAAATATTGAACATGCAGAGGGGTTAAGTGAATGTAAAAAGCTTCTGACAAAAGCAAAAGCAGGAAAATTAAAAGGATGTATGATTGAAGGTATGGGATGTCCGGGAGGTTGTATGGCAGGAGCCGGAACAAATATACCATTTACGAAAGCATCGGCAGAATTGAAAAAATATCAGCAGGCATCTTCTAAGAAGCTTCCATTGGCAGAATTAGCAGAAATTAAGTTAGATTAAGGTAAATAGACGAAACAATGTAGAAGAACCATGAATACCTTTTTATAAGGGATTTATGGTTCTTTTTTAAAAATCTTTAGAAAAACTTTAAAAAGCTATGTCTGTTCTCTTTAAATATCTCCATTAAGATAAAGGTAACTTAAAAGAAGACAAAAAAGGGGGAACCTTTATGAAGATATTATTAACAAGTGACTGGTATAAGCCTATTGTCAACGGTGTGGTAACATCTGTTGTGAATTTAAAGAAAGAGTTGGAAGAAAGAGGACATGAAGTAAGAGTGCTTACATTATCATCAACTTATGAATCATATAAAAAAGAAGATGTATATTACATAAAATCTTTAAATTTGGAAATGATTTATCCAAATGCCAGAGCGGTTCTTCCTCATGTGGAAGGACTTATTCAGGAGCTGATTAACTGGAAACCGGATATTGTACATTCACAGTGTGAATTTATGACTTTTTCTTATGCAGTGAAAATCAGTAAAAAGTGTAAATCTCCACTGCTGCATACTTACCATACAATTTATGAAGATTATATTCATTATCTACCAGGCGGTTTATCCTCTCATAAACTAGGTGCGGCTTTTGAGAAAAAGATTGTTGCGCAGTTTTCTAGAAGTATTTTAAATAAAACAGATCAGGTTATTGTACCTACAGAAAAAGTAGAAAAAATTTTGAAAAAATATGAAGTAGAAGAACCAATTTCTGTTATACCTACGGGAATTGATTTGAAAAATTTTCAAAACAGAATGTCTAAATCAGAATGTGAAAATCTGAAAAAGAAATGGAACATTCCTCTTGAAAATAAGGTGCTTGTCAGTGTAGGAAGGTTGGCAAAAGAAAAAAATCTGGAAGAAATCTTAAACTATTTTGCTCGTCTTATTTATGAGGAAGGAAAACAGAATTTAACACTTTTAATTGTAGGAGATGGGCCTGACAGAGAACGTTTGGAAGAAATCAGTGAGAATTTATCTTTGACAGGAAAGGTGATTTTTACAGGTATGGTAAATCCTCAGGATGTGGGAATTTATTATCAACTGGGAGATGTTTTTGTATGTGCTTCTAACAGCGAAACACAGGGAATTACTTATATAGAAGCATTAGCCAGCGGAAGACCTGCGCTGTGTCGTAAAGATGAATGCTTAAATCAGGTGATTACAGACGGGTATAATGGCTTTCAATATGAAACTTATGAATATTTTAAAATGCACTTAGAATATATTCTCGAAGATGAAACGAGAAAGGCAGAAATGGGATTAAGAGCAAAAGAAACTGCTTATCTCTATTCTACATGGAATTTTTGTACTATGGCAGAAAGATTGTATAAAGAAGTGATGAATCGTCAGGAGAGAGAAAAAGAAGCATCTGTATGGGCGCATAGAGTTTATAACAGAATTTTATGGAACAGAAAAGGAATATTAAAGAGAGGAGCATGAAAAGAATGAAAAAAATAAATATGTTATCAAAAGCAGATATGGTAAAGGGACAAGGAGTACTCTCTGCTCATGATGAGCAGGTAGCGTTGGCAAAACAAGTAATGAAAAAGGAAGCTGCTATTTTAGAAAATACAAAAGTACCCTGTGATATCGTGCATTATCATTCTATTAATCCAGAATATTATTTTTCTATTCCGGCAAAGAGAAAACAAAGCGCTTTAGTAGGATATGTACATTTTCTTCCGGAAACAGTGGAAAACAGTATTTCGCTTCCAAGAGTTGCGAAAAATACTTTTTATAAATATATGATATCTTTTTATAAAAAGATGGATTATCTGGTTACTGTTAATCCGGTTTTTATTGATAAATTAGCGGATTACGGCATACCCAGAGAAAAAGTAACTTATATTCCCAATGTTGTTTCAGAGAAAAATTTTTATCCTTTAAGTACAGAAAAAAGAGGTGCAATTCGAAAGAAATGTAAAATAGAGAAAGATACATTTACAGTATTATGTGTAGGGCAGCTGCAAAAGCGAAAAGGAGTACTGGAATTTATTGAAATTGCAAGAAAAATGCCGGATTGTCAGTTTGTCTGGGCAGGAGGATTTTCTTTCGGGAAGATTTCAGAAGGATATGAGGAAATAAGGGAAGCTATGAAGCATGCACCTAAAAACATAAAGTTTTTAGGGATTGTAGATAGGGAAAAAATGAATGAAGTTTACAATATGGCAGATGTTATGTTTTTACCATCTTATGAAGAACTGTTTCCTATGACAATTTTGGAGTCAATGAACTGTGCTTTGCCGGTTCTGGTTCGAGATCTTTCTATTTATGATCCGATTTTATTTGATTATGCTTTGCGAGGAAAAGGAACTTCTGATTTTATCAGGATTTTAACACAGTTAAAAGAGGAACCGGACTTTTATCAGAGAAGTGCACATGCTTCTTATGAAGGTCATTTAAGATATAGTACAGAGGCAGTAGGAGAGCAATGGAAAAAGTTTTATCACAGAGTTCTGCGGGAGCAGGCAGAGAAAAAAGAGGTTTTATTATGGAAAAAACAAAAACGGCAATGTGTTTAAATCTATGTACTGTTTTAGGTATGGCAGGAATGATATGGTTTATCTGGTATGGAATTGAAAATCGGCTTTTTGTATCTTCTGAGTCTTTGCAGGCTTTTTTAGACCGATTTGGCTTTTTTGCTCCTGCATTATTTATTCTTATCCAGATGGTACAAGTGGTTATTCCTATTTTACCGGGGGCAATCGGATGTCTGGGCGGTGTGCTGATATTCGGACCGGTGTGGGGATTTGTATACAATTATGTGGGAATAGCCATGGGCTCTATTCTGGCTTTTCTTTTATCAAAACACTATGGAAGGCCATTTGTTCATCATATCATCGGTGAAAAAAACTATAACAAATATATTGGCTGGTTGGATAAGGGAAAAGCTTTTGATAAGGCATTTGCTGTAGCGATTTTTCTTCCTGTAGCACCAGATGATTTACTCTGTTACATAGCCGGACTTACAAAAATGTCTTTAAAAAAATTTACTTGTATAATTCTTTTGGGAAAACCGGGTTCTATCTTTTTATATAGTCTGGGACTTACGGGGATTATGGAACTTATTAAATATGTGTTTTAGTAAGAAAAAGTTATCATATATGGCGATAGTAGGACTTAAAAAGGACTTTACAAATCATAGTTAGATTTGCAAAGTCCTTTCACATTTAGGTATTTACTTTAGAAAGTGAGAATTAAAATCTTCCTTCTTTTGCAGCTTCTTCGATAGCAACAGCAACAGCAACAGTCATACCAACCATTGGGTTGTTACCAGCACCGATAAGTCCCATCATTTCTACGTGAGCAGGAACTGAAGAAGAACCAGCAAACTGAGCGTCAGAGTGCATACGTCCCATAGTATCTGTCATACCGTAGGAAGCTGGACCTGCAGCCATGTTGTCTGGGTGAAGTGTACGTCCTGTACCACCACCGGAAGCAACAGAGAAGTATTTTTTACCCTGTTCAACACATTCTTTTTTGTATGTACCAGCTACTGGATGCTGGAAACGTGTTGGGTTTGTAGAGTTACCTGTAATGGAAACGTCAACACCTTCTTTGTGCATGATAGCAACACCTTCTGTTACATCATTAGCACCGTAGCAGTTAACTTTTGCACGAAGTCCATCAGAGTAAGCTTTACGGAATACTTCTTTCACTTCACCTGTGTAGTAATCCATTTCAGTTTCTACATAAGTAAATCCATTGATACGAGCGATAATCTGAGCAGCATCTTTTCCTAAACCGTTTAAGATAACACGCAGAGGCTCTTTACGAACTTTGTTTGCTTTTTCAGCGATACCGATAGCACCTTCAGCAGCAGCGAAAGATTCGTGACCTGCTAAGAAAGCAAAACATTTTGTATCTTCTTCCAGTAACATTTTTCCTAAGTTACCATGTCCAA
>CAJKQE010000026.1 GCA_905201915.1 uncultured Lachnospiraceae bacterium | reverse complement strand
GATTTTATCGGCTTGGTTTGCACATCGTGCAAATATTATACCATAATCTTTCCCATTGGAAAAGTCTTACCGTATAGAAATTTTACCATTTTTTATTTCTATTTTGTTCTCTTTTAAGAGATGTCCTACTGCACGTTTAAAAGCGTTTTTGCTAAGTCCAAACTCTCTTTGAATAATTTTAGGGTCAGCTTTATCATCAAATGGTAATTCTCCATCAAACTCCTGAATAATTTCGTAAACACTTTCTGCATCTTCATAAATCTGCATATACGCTTTTTTCTTTGCACTCAGCGTCAGTTTCCCGTCCTCACGTACTGCTGTCACACGACAGGTCAACTCATCTCCCGGTTTATAATTCCCCTGAGCTTCCTGTCTCGGTATCATAGCAGAATATTTATCATCTACAGCAACAAAAACTCCAAAATTATCACTGATTTCATAAACAACACCTGTTACTGTATCCCCTTCTCCATAAGGAGAGTCTGTTTTCAAATAATGATATACTTTCATGGTAGCACAAAGGCGGCTACTCTTATCTATATACAATGCAACCAGAACTTCTTCGTTTTCATGGAGCTTTTTTGTCTGCTGTTTATATGGAAGGAACAGGTCTTTTTCTAATCCCCAGTCTAAAAACGCCCCTATTCTTGTTACCTGTGCCACACGAAGCACTGCAATTTCTCCCAAAGTAATTTTCGGTTCTCTCACAGTAGCAATCAAACGATCTGATGAATCTTTGTAAATAAACACAGAAATCTTATCGCCTTTCTTTGTTCCTTCCGGAACCTGCTTTTTCGGCAGAAGAACAGTTTCTTTCTCTCCTGCATTTTCTGTTTCACCTAAATAAACACCGAAATCCACCAGCTTTGCAACTGTCAACTCTTGTTTCTTTCCTAATTCTATCATAAATTCTCCTCTATTTAATCCTTAACTGATTACTGCGTCTCAAGCATATCATAGAACATTTCTTTTCACAATAAATTTATCTACTGAAACTCCACAATTGCATAAGTTTCTCCTGAGGGGCTGTCCAAGCTTACCGTATAAACTCCATTTTCCTCTTGTACTTTTGGAATAATCACACTGTCTAAAATTGCCTGACTTTTATATTCTGCCCGCATTTGCCTAACTTTAAAATCTGCCGGAATATATTCCTGTGCCATAAGTACATATTGGCCATTATTTACATGATGATTGGTATCCAAATGATGTGCCTTAACCTGAAACTGTGGGGATTCTTTGTAATCCTTTGGCATTCTTATTTTTCTGGGGGCATATTCCATATCTAATTTTTCTTCTAACACATAAGCTTTAATCTGGGTTTCATCTACATTTACCGGATGTCCTGTCTTTAAATCCAAAAGCGTCCATAAAGCATTGGCATAAGCTATTTTATTACCATTTTCATCCTCCATAGCAAAATTTCTTTTCCCCAGAAAGTGTTTAAATTCATAAGGCCATGTAGATACTGTAACTTTTTCGCAAAGCTTCGGATAACGCTCTACCACAATCTGCCATGCAGAAAGCACCCATACCTGCTGTCTTTCTTCCAGAAACTTCATGCCTACCCCAATATCCTCTGATTGGAAAGTACTGCAGTCCTGAAAATAATTAATAATTCCGTTTAAAGTAAGACATTTATTCTCCCCTGTCTCACTGAAACGAATTCTACTGTCAAAAGAATATTTCATAATCATTATCCCCCTATTCTTTCATCTTATATAAAAAAAGAATGTGCCATAGCACATTCTCGCGCCGAGCGCGGTCACTTGCGACATGTTACACCTTTGCGGGAGTGCGCCTCCTGTGCAGAGCACTTTTTATGTAATAGGAACATTACAAAGTAATTTCCCATTACATAAAAAATATCCCAGACAAGTTGTCTGGGATTTAAAAGCTGGGCTACAAGGATTCGAACCTTGAAATGACGGAGTCAGAGTCCGTTGCCTTACCGTTTGGCGATAGCCCATTGTTTTGTGTTGTGCCTCACAACAAAATGTATTATATATCATTGTTTTTAAAAATGCAAGTACTTTTTTAAAATTTTTTTATTTTTTTTAAAATTATTTTTTGAAGCATATTTTAAGGCTATTTTAAAATAGAATTCCTCTGCTTTTTTTGAAATTTTACCTGAAACGGCATTGAAATGTTTTGATTACCTGCAAACCTCATAAATGATAAAGATTTGCAGGAATTTTTGACTTGATTAAAATATTACATCCTAGAAATGAATTCATCTAATGATTGAACTGTTAATGCTGTTTGCATCCAAGATTTAATTATTTCTATATCCTGCTGCTGATGCAAAACTTCCAAAAGGCTACTCGGCAACTGTCCCAGTCTGCTTAAAGTCATCTCAAGCATCTCCTTTGCCATTTTTAACTGTCCTTCTTCCTCTCCTTCTTTTCTTCCTTCTCTACGTTCATCCTCCAGCAATAATTCCAAAAGCATAAATCTCTCCTCCATTTCTCTACTATCCCTGATATGGGTGACCGATTTCTGCACTTGCCTTACATAGTCATCTTCAAAATCTTTCTGGCTTTCTTTTAAGTCTGCATGTACAAATCTCAGAAAAGAAACCAGCTCTTTTGGTACATCTTCCACATTTTTCCCACGGGTATTTAAAAATACAATACAGCGTCCATCTTTTAAAGAAACATTTTCTTCTTCCCTACAGGTTACCTGAAACGTATATCGATATTTTCCTTTTCCAAAAGGATCAAAATCACAGAGAAAAATCACATAGTTGTCGGGAAGTTCTGCATAGTTGCAACCTTTCACTAAAAGATCCATATCCATGTGACTTTGATAATAACGACTTCTGCGCCCCAATGCCGGCTGCTTTAACACCTGCATTTCTACATTATAACGTGTATTGTTTCCATCTTTTGCATAAACATCTAAGCGAACACCTTTATACTCCGGATGATAAACAATACTTTTTCCTCCATCTTGCAGAGGAATTCTATAATATATAGTATAGCAAAGAAAAAACATGGTTTCCAGACTTTTTCCTTATCATAACTATCTTTTATTTTGACATTTCACATAGAATTGAAAGTTCTTCTTATTTACTTTATAATAAAGAAACAGCGAAACAATATTTTAATATTCATCTTTTTCATTACTTTTATTTTATGATTCCTCAAAACAACTTCAAAAGGAGAGACATTTATGAACAAAATTTTAAAGGTAATTTTAATCGGTGCAGGAAATCGTGGAGACACCTATACCGACATTATGGACAAAATGACTGATAAGTTTAAAGTTGTTGCAGTTGCAGAACCTATAGAAAGTCGCAGAAAAGATATCCAACAAAGACATCTGCTGCCTGATAATATGTGCTTTGAAGATTGGAAACCATTACTAGAACTTGGAAAAATTGCAGATATTGCTGTAATTTCCACTATGGACAGGGAGCATTTTGAGCCAACTCTGAAAGCCATTTCACTGCATTATGATATTTTATTGGAGAAACCTGTTGCACCTACTGCTGAGGAATGCTTGAAAGTTGCAGACTATGCAGAAGAAATGGGAAGCAAAATCATTGTTTGTCATGTTCTTCGCTATACCACATTTTTCACTACCATCAAGTCTTTAATAAACGAAGGAAAACTGGGAGATATTATTTCTATTAACCACGAAGAATGTGTAGGAAATATACACCAAAGCCATAGTTTTGTCAGAGGTAACTGGGGAAATTCTGAGAAATCATCCAATATGTTATTGCAAAAATCCTGCCATGACATAGATATTTTACAATGGCTCATTGGGAAAAAATGCCAAAAAGTACAATCTTTCGGTGCTCTGTCCTATTTTAAAAAAGAAAATGCTCCAAAGGGAGCTCCTGACTACTGTATTGAAGGATGTCCAAAAGCGGATACTTGTCCTTATAATGCCGTAAAACTTTATTTGGATGATAAAGAAAACAGCTGGTTTCGAACAACTTCCACAAAAAATCCTCACCCTACCGATGAAATAGTAGAAAAAGCCCTTCGCACAACACAGTATGGAAAATGTGTATTCAAATGTGATAATGATGTAGTAGACCATCAGACCGTCAATATGCTTTTTGAGGATAATGTAACCGCCACCTTTACAATGAATGCATTTAATAAAGGCGGAAGATTTATACATATTATGGGAACAAAAGGGGAATTGCATGCTGCAATGGATGACCTGCAGTCTCCAATTAGAATATACGACTTTGAAACAAAAAAGACAATCGAAATCCCTGTCGCTGCGCAGGATGGAATTACTAATGGACACGGCGGCGGTGACGAAGGAATTATAAATTCTCTTTATGACTATCTGATTGGTGAATACAAAGGATTTTCCGTTTCTGACATCAGAACCTCTGTAAACAATCACCTCATTGTATTTGCAGCAGAAAAGTCACGAAAAGAAGGAACTGTTGTGGATCTTGAGGAATTCTCTGATGGGCTTCATCCTGCTTTTTCGCAATTTTAAGCTACAGAATTACTTTTTCAGATACAAAAAGCCATAATGCTGCTCCCCACAGCATCATGGCTTTCTAATTTCTCTATCTATTCTCTTTTTTCTTCATAATCCAAAAATAATACGGTATCAACGGTATCAATGCCGCAATCCATGCCGCCGGATCTGCCATACACACTCCTGCAAAGCTGGTATTTCCTGCCACTAGAAAAACAATTCCTGCTCTGGCAATTAATTCAAACACGCCTCCCATCATAGGCACAAGTCCGTATCCCATACCTTGCAATGCATTTCTGTATAAGAAAATACTTCCCAGAAATGGATATGCCCACACAACTGTGTCAAAATAAATCCCTGCTGCTTTTAAAACATCCGTTTCAGAAGCTTTAACAAAAATCAGTGTCAGATACTCCCCAAAGAAATGAACCACTACCATCATAATTAAACTGGTAACTAAAATCATTCCCTGTGTGAGATACACACCTTTTCTCACCCTATCCATCTTACCTGCGCCACGATTTTGTCCTACATAAGTAGCAATTGTCGCTCCAAAAGACACAAATACCGTACAAATGATATTCTGAATTTTTCCTGCTGCGGAAAATCCCGCCATGCTCACTGCACCATAAACATTAATAGCTCCCTGTACAATAATCGTTCCGATAGCAGTAATAGAAAATTGTAATGCCATGGGAATTCCAAGTCCTAACAGCTTGTTGATGGTTCCCATGGAAAAATGAAAGTCTTCCTTCTTTAATCTCAAAACATCAAATTTTTTGAGAATATAGATAAAACATAAAAGTGCAGATATTCCCTGTGCAATTACCGTAGCATAACCGCATCCTTCCACTCCCGTATGGAACACTACAATAAATACAATATCCAGCACTACATTAATCAGTGCAGATATAATCAGAAAATACAAAGGTGACTTACTGTCTCCCAACGCCCTCAACACACCTGCAAGAGCATTATAAGCACAGGTAACCACCAATCCTGCATAAATAATCGCCATATAGCTGCTGATATCTCCTATAAGATACTCCGGTGAATTCATCAGACGCAAAATCGGCTCATTAGCAATTAAAAGCCCTCCTGTCATCACCACAACAAAACCCAGACAGATATAGATAGACATAGCAATATAATGTCTCATTCTATCCAGTTTTCCTGCGCCAAACCATTGAGCTACCCATATAGAAAATCCACTGGTAAGTCCATTTAACCAGCCTGTAACCAAAAAGATTAATGAACCTGTACTTCCAATAGCCGCAAGGGCATCCACGCCTAGAAACTGCCCTGCAATAATGGAGTCTGCAATATTATAAAACTGCTGAAAAATATTTCCTAAACACATTGGAATCATAAATTGAATAATCAGCTTTATAGGACTTCCTGATGTCATGTCATTTGTCATCTTATTTCCCCTCTCCTATTCATTATTATTTACGGTTTTTTATTTTAGCATGCTTTTTTTCATAATTCCAGAGATGTTTTGCACATATTTTTCCTTTATTTATATATCCTTTTATACACAGGAGGTGTTTTATACTCTGACTACTACAGATTATCCTTCTTTCTTCTATACAGAAGAACGATTACTCCTAGGGACACCATACCTGCAAATATCCAGAACATAATCTGTGTTTCATCCCCTGTCTTTACCCCACTGTTTGTTCCATTATTTTGATTTCCATTCTGATTATTCCCCTGTGAGTTTGAAGGTGTATCTACCACTACTCCGAATCCTCCCAGACTTTTTACAGAAACAGCAATCATATCGTCTTCTGCTTTACCGGCAAGCTTCTCTACTTTTCCATCTGCATAATGCAGAACTGTAAGCTGCTGTCCATTATATTTTTCTCCTACCGGAATAGACAGTACTGCTTCCTTAGGAAGTTCTAAGTTCTTTCCATTCTGTCGGATAACAACATCATATAAACGGAACACAGATTTTGTAGAAGGAATTTCCTTTCTCATTGCTTTCACTGCTTCACTATCTTTATCAAGAGGTATCACCAAAAGTTCCATATCTTGCTCAAGACCTTTTCCCTTTAAAGAAACTCCATACTTTTTATTTACCAATGTAATTTCTTGCTGTTCATCTGGAGTAGGCTCTGGCTGTGGCTCCGGATTTGGTTCCAAAGTCATTTTCTGCTCTATGGTAAGAAGATAAGTTCTGCTATCTTCTCCTCTTACTGTCTTTTTAGAAACAATTTCAATTTTTGCTCCATGTTTGACCGGAAGAGCCTCTCCACTTTCATAAACCTTATCCCCAGATTTTATCTCTATTTCTGCATAACGGTTATAAGACTTAGGCTCTAATACAATTTCTTTTACATTTTCTCCCAGTGAAAATGTATATTCATAAGTATCCCTTGCATATTCCGGTGACAATTTGCCATCTGTAATTCCCAATGTAGATAATTCAGCGTTTTCTGTTACATCCTTTCCCAGATTTTCCGTATATTCTACTGTAATTACATCTTGATTTTTCAATTTACCGTTTTCTACTGTAAAATCAGCAAAACCAGTTTTCGTAAATTCATCATTTAAAGTTCCTACCCAACCGCTGCCCGGTCCACGGTCAAATTCTCCAAGACCGTCAATTTCTTCAATATATTCTCCGTTTCGGATAGAAATGCTTAAACCATTTTCTTTGCAGGCACGCTCAATCACACTCATCATGGAGTCTGTTTTATAAATAGAAGTTTGTGCTTGTAACATAATACCTTTTATTTCCGTTTCTTTCAGTAATGAAAATGGCTTCTCTTTCTTTTCTAATCCATCCATAACTGTTAAAGTTATTTTCCCTACTTCTTCACCCAGAGTTTTTAATTCCTCAATACGTTCAATGGCTTTCTGTAGCTTTTCTGCATTCTGTACAAGCTGCTTTTCATCTTCTGTGAGGCTTTCATACATTCCTTGTACGGACAGCACAACTTCCTCATCTTCCACTTTTAGGTTTCCAATTTCCGGAAGGTTCTCAATCAGCTTGATTACTTCTTCTACTGTTGTTTTATAATCCTCTTTTGTCAAATCCCAGTAAGTCTTTTCTCCTGCTTTTACCTGTGTATAAGCCGTAAATGCCTGCAATACCTGAACACTTGACATTTCATTTAACTTCTTATTACTTTTATCATGGCAAAAACCCTTTTCTTTTTCAGTTTCACAGTAATAATTGTCCATGAGACAGGTAATGATATTGCTGTAAGATGTTCCAAAATCAGAGTTTAACGGATCTATACCTAAAATTGTCAATGTAAGCAATACCTGCGCTGTACTTTCCGATGTTCCAAAATCATAAGAATCAGTCATAGATTTTTTCAAATATTCTACTCCTGCTTCTACTGCTCGATGAACTTTTACATCCTTGTTTCTATATGGCGCCAAAGCCTGAAGACACATGGCTGTCATATCCACACTGACTGTCTGATTATCCATAAGACCGAAGCCACCGTTTTCTTCATTCTGGAATTTTAAAAGTGCAGTTAAGATATCCTCTCTGTTCCATTTTGCATCTGCGGGAATTTCCATGCCTTTTGCATCTGCTACCAGAAGTGCCCATGACAATTCATTTGCACCTATATCCAAATTTGGATGATTATAAATCATTTCTACCAGATTTACACCATTTACATCTGTAATATCCTTGTTCATAATTAACAAAGATAATGCCACACGCTCTATATCTGTAGGTTTCTGTTTTTTACTCCATTTTTTCACTGTATCTGCCACAGACTGATAATAAGCATCTAATTTATCTTGGGAAATGGTTTCTCCCCCACGTAAACGTGCATAGACAATCCAGTCATTTTTATTATACTGATAATTTTCTTCCGGATATCTGGATGCCAAATGTTCTTTTGCTCCTTGTAATCCTTCCTTTACCAACGCTTCAACATCTACCTGTGGTGTGTCTCCACCTGATACAGTAATTGTTAATTTTATCGGTTCTACTTTATTGGTTTTGTCAATCGGTGTCCCAGTTACAATTACAGTACCCTCTTTTAAAGATTGCACATAATACTTATCACTGGTAAGAAAAGAGCCTTTATCCGGTGCATTATCCCATTCTGGATTTCCTTTTTTCCAATATCCCTGTTCTTTACGGACAATCTTTACAATTCCCTCTTTATCATAAGACCATTTTAACTGTGGGTCAGTTACACTCCAGCCTTCTTTAGAAAGTTCTCCCTCAAAAGTCAAGTCAAGAAGCTGTTCTGCGAAGTTTTTCATCTGGAAATTACTTTCACCTATTGCTATCTTTGTCAATGGATTTTTGTACTTATAAGTAACCTCTGAAGTTCCTGTTACTGTACTTGTTTTCTTAGTCTTAGGATCTGTCTGTTCAATTTTCGCTGTATAAGTAACTGTACCTGCTTTATATGGTACATATCCCTTTACCATACTGTCTACATAGTTGGCAATAGAAGGATCACTACTTGTTACTGTCCAGTTACTTGCATAGCTGGCATTCTCCGGTGATACAATAACTCCACTGTAATCCGGCAGAAATGCATAGTTATCCGGATCATTGGCATTTCTGGAATGAATTTCTTTTTCTCCTGAAACAGCCGGCTTCACACTTTCAACAGGTACATAGGAAGAAGTTGCTTCTACCTCTGCTTTTATTTCAGGTTTTGCTTTTACTGCAACAATCATAGATGCTGTACCTGGTTTTTTAAACTTAAACTCACTGGATGAATTTAAGTTATAAATCAACTTTTCATCACTTGGCTCATAAGTAAAACGAGAGCTATGTACCGGTATGAATTTTTCACTTCCCTGATATTTTGCCTGTACCTGAATATTTTTCCATTCGGAACCTTCTACTTTTATTTTACCGTTAGTTACATCCTGTCCATCAATAAAAAGCTTGATTTGTTCAATTATCTGTGATTTTGCAATTACTTTTACCCAAGCAACTGTTTCTGTGGATGCATCTGCTTTTCTTTCTGTTGCTGATACAATGGCAGAACCCTCTGCATCTACTCGAAGTTCACCTCGATCTGCCCCTATTGATAAGGCTCTATCCGGCTTCACGTCAGTTATGTTCCATGACACTGTGCTTGTAGCCGGTACTTCTTTTAAGCGAAATGTTCCTGCCAGATTAAAAGCTCCTACCTCATCCGGTGATACATATAAAGTCTGATTTTCAATTGTCTCTGTTACACCATCTGCAAAAGCAAACTCTATTTCATATTTATTTTCCGGAAAATTTGGTTTGTTGGGATTATATTCCTGATTTTCCCCAAAATAAGGATATCCTGTACTATTTTGTCCCCATGCGATGCCAAACTCACCCTTATTCTTGTTTAAAAGCTCTACAAATTCCTTCGTCTTCATATCATCTTCTGACTTTGCAGAAGAATTTATTAATGCTTCTGCCGGAAATTGTACTGGATTTTTCCCACTGTCAGACCAATAGGAATTGATTAAGTTACCTCCTTTATATTCTTTAAATAAAACAGCTATTTTCCCTTCGCTAATAGAATAACTATTAATCAATCTGCCGCCAGTAAGACGTTTTGCAAATCCACAGGCTCCATTGCCTTTCACATCTGTATAACAGTTAATAATTGCACCTTTTAAATCATATCCTGCCGGCCCGCTTTCTGCCCATGAAGCTAAAGTACCGGTAAAATGTGTATTCTGTAAAATCCCTTGTTCTCCAACACTCTGAAACAGCCATGTAGTATCTTCGAGAGTAACCGTATGTCCATTTCCATCAAAGATACCGTTAAACTCAAAAAACGCCTTATACTTTTTATCTAATGTAATATCATTATCAAGAACATAGTAAACATCTGTCTTTTCAGAGTCTATTTTCTCCAAATCTGCCTGCTCTTTAATATGAACAATCTGGCCTTCATCTTTTGGCGGAGCAACCGGTTCTGTCACTTTTTTCTTTTCTAATTGTTCTTTTGCCGCATTTAAGGCTTTCAAAGCTTCCTCAATTTCTGTCTGCTTTACATCTGATTTCTGCAAAACTTGTTCTGCTACATCTAATGCTTCAGAAAATGCTTTCCAACTTTTTTCAGTATATCTGTCCTGCTCCAGTCGCTTTCCTTCATTTACAGCATTTTGGAGAGCTGTTTTATCTATCTGTTCAGGTTCTGGAGATACGCCTCCCTGTGTTAAAACAGGTAACCCTTGATTACTGCCATCTGACGAAGAAGTCCATGTAAATCCTGTGTCCGGAATATCTTTATTTAATAATTGCACTGCAGACTTTAATTCCTCTAATGTTTTTTTGGAATTCTTCCCATCTTCAGGCTTTTTTCCCCAAGATACAGGTCCCAAAGCTGACGAAGCTTTATCTGTCGCATAATAACTGTTAGATAAAATGCTTTCTTCCGTTTCTCGAATTCCAACAAGTCCACCTGCCATCATAGCGTCAATACTTCCACCGAAGTATGTATTTTTAATTGCTCCTGAGCGGAAAGTTCCTACAAGACCTCCTACTTCTCCTGCAAATCCAGTTAATCTTATTTTAGCCGTAGAATAGCAGTTCTGAATGGTTCCGCTTAAAGTAATCGCCATACTTCCAAAAGTTTTGTCACTTACAATAACATTTTCACTGGTTACTCCAAGGTTCTGAATCGTTCCTGTCACTTCATTTGCCAGAGGCTTATCTGCAAGAGTAATGGTGTGACCATTTCCATCTAAAGTTCCTGCAATGCGTTCAAAAGTCTGACCTTCTGTAAACACAATATCCTCTGTCAACGTATAAGTTGTTCCCGCTTCAATAACTGTGGGAATTTCCGTTTCAGAAATTGCATTTTCCTGTCCTGTCCCGCTTAAAATTTCTCCTGCTTCTACAACCGGAGTCTCCATGTCGCCTGTGGCATGTACCGATACAGGCATTCCGGTAATAAGCAATGCCATTACCAGAAGCAGACTGAGAACACGGTTTGCATTTCTTCTTTTTTTCATTTTCTTTCTCCTTTACATATTTTTTCTTACATAGCATTTTTTATGAGACAGTCGCATAAAAGAGGATTTCAAAATATTTATACATTTTTAGTTTTCCCTTAATGTAACAAACTCACAAAAAAAGGTCTCTTTACACACCGGTAAAGAAACCTTATCTATCTTCACTATGAAATTTTATCCTGCACATCTTTTTCTACACAAATAAAACTCCCTCAACCCGGAAATCTATTTCTCTGATGGCAGATTTTCTGACTTAGCCGAAAGCATTACAGTAGAGGTGACTGTATCGGATTTTCACCGATTTCCCTTTTAACCTTGGAGTAAACTCCAACGACCATCATGGATATGCAGTTCTTATTTTATAGTACACAATCTAAAAAGGAATGTCAAGGAGAGCTGACCAGACTGACAGTAAGCTCTCCTTTTTTATAAAACTATTTTCCAATTACAACCTTATCCAAGTGCCAAATTTCATCAACATACTGCTGAATAGTTCTGTCAGATGTAAATTTACCTGCACAAGCAGTATTCAAGAGCGCCATCTTCGCCCATCTTTCTTCGTCTCTATAAGCTTCCTCTACTTTTTCCTGTGCTGCTGCATAAGATTTGAAATCAGCCAGAATAAAGTAAGTATCTGCCTTGTCACTGCTGTTTGTATTCAGCAGAGAGTCATAGATTTCTCTGAACATATTGAAATCTCCGTTAGAATATGTTCCGTTAATAAGCTGCATCAGTACGTTTCTGATGTCCGGGTCATTGTTGAAATACTGCATTGGGTCATAACCGCCGTTATTTTCGTAGTTAATAACTTCATCAGAAGATAAACCGAAGATAAAGGCATTTTCTGCTCCTACTTCTTCCACGATTTCCACGTTTGCACCGTCCATGGTACCGATTGTAGGCGCACCGTTTAACATAAATTTCATGTTTCCTGTTCCGGAAGCTTCTTTACTTGCAGTGGAAATCTGCTCAGATACATCTGCTGCCGCAAAAATCATTTCCGCATTAGATACACGGTAGTTTTCAATAAATACAACTTTAATCTTGCCATTGATAGATTTGTCGTTGTTAATCACATCTGCTACTGCATTAATCAATTTAATAGTCTGTTTTGCACGTCTGTAACCTGCTGCTGCCTTTGCTCCAAAGATGAAAGTTCTTGGATAGAACGGCATTTCCGGATGTTCTTTAATCTTGTTGTACAGATACATAACATGCAGAATATTCATTAACTGACGTTTGTATTCATGAAGACGTTTTACCTGAACATCAAAGATAGAATTGGGATTTACTTCAATTCCGTTATGCTCCAGAATATATTTTGCCAGACGTACCTTATTCTGGTATTTAATATTCATGAATTCCTGCTGTGCCTTTTTATCATCTGCATATACTTTCAATTTGGAAAGCTGTGATAAGTCAGTAATCCATCCGTCTCCGATATGCTCTGTCACCCAGGATGCCAGCAGTGGGTTTCCGTGTAACAGGAAACGTCTCTGAGTAATACCATTTGTTTTGTTGTTAAATTTGTCAGGATACATTTCGTAGAAATCTTTTAATTCCTGTTTTTTCAAGATTTCCGTATGCAGTCTGGCAACACCGTTTACAGAATGACCTCCGGCAATAGCCAGGTGAGCCATTTTTACCTGTCCGTCATAAATAATTGCCATTTTGCGGATTTTTTCCTGATTTCCCGGATATTTCTGCTGGATTTCCAGTAAAAATCTACGGTTGATTTCTTCGATAATCTGATAAATTCTAGGAAGCAGTCTGGAGAACAGCTCAATTGGCCATTTTTCCAATGCTTCTGACATAATTGTATGGTTTGTATAAGCACAAGTCTGTGTTGTAATGTTCCATGCATCTTCCCATTCTAAGTTTTCTTCATCCACTAAAATACGCATAAGTTCTGCTACAGTCATAGTTGGATGTGTATCATTTAACTGGAAAGCCACTTTCTTCGGCAAATCATGTAAATCATCATGTGTCTTTTTAAATTTCTCAATTGCTTCCTGAATACTTGCAGAAATAAAGAAATACTGCTGTTTTAAACGTAATTCTTTTCCTGCATAGTGATTATCATTTGGATAGAGAACTTCTACAATGTTCTTTGCAAGGTTTTCCTGCTCTACTGCTTTATGATATTCACCTTTATCAAATAAATCCAGACGGAAATCATTAATTGCTTCCGCATCCCAGATACGCAGTGTATTTACAACATTATTGTTATATCCTACGATTGGCATATCATAAGGTACTGCAAGTACAGACTGATATCCTTCCTGAATAAAATGATTTCTGCCTGTTGCAGGGTCGTATTCCACTTTTACATAACCGCCGAATTTTACTTCTTTGGCATATTCCGGACGTCGAAGTTCAAATGGATATCCATTTTTCAGCCAGTTATCAGGAACTTCTACTTGATATCCGTCTTCAATTTTCTGTTTGAACAGTCCGTAATGATAACGAATACCACAGCCATAAGCACAATATCCTAATGTTGCCAGAGAGTCTAAGAAGCAGGCAGCCAGTCTTCCCAAGCCACCGTTTCCAAGAGCCGGGTCCGGCTCCTGGTCTTCAATTACATTTAAGTCAAATCCAAGCTCGTCCAAAGCTTCTTTTACTTCATCATAAGCACATAAATTGATTAAGTTATTTCCAAGGGCTCTGCCCATGAGAAACTCCATGGACAGGTAATAAACAATCTTCGGGTCGTCCTTCTCATACTGTTTCTGTGTCAAGAGCCAGTTGTCAATAATTACGTCCTTTACAGCAAGAGAAACCGCCTGAAAAACTTGTTCCTGGGTTGCTTCTTCTATTGTTTTTCTGTAAAGCATTTTTACATTTTCTTTAACGCTTTTTTTGAATTCCTCTTTTTTAAAATGATTGTCTAACATTCCCTTTTTCCTCCCCAACTCTTATGAAAGCTTTTCTACACCTAATTTTACATTTTCGGAGTTAATCTTCCATTCTTTTGTATAACCACTCAGTTCATTATATACCACATTTTCTGCAAGAACCTCTGATTTGATTTCTTTTTCGTGCACACGGAAAATTCCTTCAATCACCTGATTGTCTGCAAGAGAAATCTGGATTTTGTCCATAACCTCAAATCCTGCTTCCTTACGCATAGTCTGGATTTTGCTGATAATTTCACGAACAAATCCCTCTTCAATAAGCTCCGGTGTAAGGTTTGTATCCAGTACAACAGTTACGTCATTATCTGCTTCGGAAACATATCCTTCCCTCTGTGCCATATCAATTAAAAGGTCATCTTCTGTGAGAACGATTTCTTGTCCGTTTACTTCAAAAGTAAGAGCGCCTTTTTCTTTTAATTCATCCATTGCTTTGTTTCCGTCAAGCTTAGAAAGTGTTTCTTTAATACCGCCTAAGAATTTTCCATATTTTGGTCCAACTGTTTTAAGCTGTGGTTTGAAGCTGTAAGATGTAAATTCTCTTACATCATCTGTAAATACAACTTCTTTTACATTCAGCTCGTCTGCAATGATTTCTTTATAAAATTCAGATAACTCAAAAGGAGCTTTTACGAACATCTTGCCAATTGGCTGACGGTTTTTAATATTTGCTGTATTTCTACATGCACGTCCCATAACAACTGCTTTCAGCAGGTTATCCATGTTCTGCTCTAATTCTTTATCAATCCATTCTTCTTTCACTTCTGGGAAGTCGCATAAATGAATACTTTCCGGTGCATTTTTATCAAGACTTCTTACTAAGTTCTGATAAATATCTTCTGTCATGAACGGAACCATTGGAGCTGCTGCTTTAGAGATTGTCACCAATGCTGTATACAGAGTCATATAAGCATTAATCTTATCCTGCTCCATACCCTTTGCCCAGAAACGTTCACGGCTTCTTCTTACATACCAGTTACTCATATCATCTACAAATTCCTGCAGCGCTCTTGCTGTTTCCGGAATTCTGTAGTTTTCCAGATTTTCATCTACAGCTTTTACTACGGTATTTAATTTTGATAACAACCATTTATCCATTACAGGGAGTTTATCGTATTCTAATGTATATTTTGTTGCATCAAACTCATCAATATTTGCATACAGAACAAAGAAGGCATAAGTATTCCACAGAGTACCCATGAATTTACGCTGTCCTTCCTGTACTGCTTTTCCATGGAAACGGTTTGGCAGCCATGGTGCACTGTTGACATAGAAATACCAACGAATTGCATCTGCGCCGTATTTCTCTAACGCTTCAAACGGATCTACAGCATTTCCTTTTGATTTACTCATCTTCTGTCCGTTTTCGTCCTGTACGTGTCCCAGAACAATAACATTCTTATATGGTGCTTTATTAAACAACAGAGTAGACTCTGCCAGAAGGGAATAGAACCATCCACGAGTCTGGTCTACAGCTTCTGAAATAAAGTCAGCCGGGAACTGCTGTTCAAATAAGTCTTTATTTTCAAATGGATAATGATGCTGTGCAAATGGCATTGCACCAGAATCAAACCAGCAGTCAATTACTTCCGGTACTCTGTGCATTGGTTTTCCACATTTTGGACAGGTAATTGTAATTTCATCAATATATGGTCTGTGAAGCTCAACTGTTTTAGCCGCTTCATTTCCACTCATTTCGTAAAGTTCCTGTCTGCTGCCGATAGAATGCTGATGTCCACATTCACATTCCCAGACATTTAACGGTGTACCCCAGTAACGGTTACGGCTGATACCCCAGTCCTGAACATTTTCCAACCAGTCTCCGAAACGGCCTTTTCCAATGCTTTCCGGAATCCAGTTAATCGTATTGTTATTGCGGATTAAGTCGTCTTTTACTGCTGTCATTTTAATGAACCAAGACTCTCTTGCATAGTAAATCAGAGGAGTATCACATCTCCAGCAATGTGGATAGCTGTGTTCAAATTTCGGTGCAGAGAATAACAATCCTCTTTCATCTAAGTCTTTTAATACTTCAGGATCTGCCTTTTTACAGAAAGTTCCTGCCCACTTAGTTTCTGCTGTCATTTCACCCTTCTCGTCTACAAGCTGAAGGAATGGCAAATCATATTTTCTTCCTACTTTGCTATCGTCCTCACCAAATGCAGGTGCAATATGAACAACACCTGTACCATCTGTTAAGGTTACATAATTGTCGCATACTACATAGTGTGCTTTTTTATTCAGTTCCTTAAAATTATATAATGGTTCATATTCCTTATATTCCAAATCTTTTCCGACATAAGTTTCCAGAACCTCATAAGCAGGTGTGCCTTCTTCTCTCTCTAAAGATCCCAAAACAGTATCCAGAAGTGCTTCTGCCATATAATAAGTATAGCCGTCTGCTGCTTTTACTTTTACATACTGCTCGTCAGGATTTACACAAAGTGCCACGTTGGACGGAAGTGTCCAAGGTGTTGTTGTCCATGCCAGAATATAAGCATCTTCCCCTACTACTTTAAAACGTGCAACTGCAGAGCGTTCTTTTACATCCTTGTATCCCTGTGCCACTTCCTGTGCTGACAGAGGAGTTCCACAACGAGGACAGTAAGGAACAATCTTAAATCCTTTATAAAGAAGTCCTTTATTCCAGATTTCTTTTAATGCCCACCATTCAGACTCAATATAGTTGTCATCATAAGTAACGTAAGGATTATCCATATCAGCCCAGAAACCTACAGTTGAGGAAAAATCTTCCCACATTCCTTTATATTTCCAAACACTTTCCTTACATTTATCAATAAATGGAATTAAACCATATTCTTCAATCTGTTCTTTTCCATCAAGACCTAACAGCTTTTCTACTTCCAGTTCTACAGGAAGTCCGTGGGTATCCCAACCGGCTTTACGTGGAACCATTTTTCCTTTCATTGTACGGTATCTTGGAATCATATCTTTGATAACACGTGTAAGTACGTGTCCGATATGTGGTTTACCATTCGCTGTAGGAGGCCCATCATAGAAAGTATAGGTTTCTCCCTGTTTTTTCTGTTCCATACTCTTTTTAAAAATATCGTTATCTTTCCAGAATTTCTCGACATTTTTTTCGCGTTCTACAAAGTTTAAATCTGTAGTGACTTTCTGATACATTGATATTCTCCTCTCTTGAACTTCTTTGCATGTATGAAAAGAGTTTTTATTGCATAGGACATTTTTTCCTATTGCATAAAAAACTCCCGTCCTGCAACAGGACGAGAGTAAAATTACTTCGTTATACCACCTCTTACAACATACAAAGTATTATGACTTTTATATGCGCTCCCTTTAACGGAGGAAACCCGGCATCTCCTACTTTATTCAGATAGCAACTCCGGAGTGATTTTCTTTCACCGCTACTAATATCAGGCTTCCACCATCCCTGACTCGCTGAAACTTTCGACAGTCAAATACTCTCTCCATCACAGTTTTTCACATAGATTTATTATACTTAGTATCCTCCGAATTTGTCAAGGGCTAGGCGGGATTTTGATACTTCAAATCTAATTTTCCTAATTACATATAACTGAAAGAGCTTGATTTGTATCTTCCTTTGAATAATATGTGACAGTTACTATAGAATTAACTTCTATTTCTTGTGGTATAGTAATTTCCGATGTATAAAATACAATAGTTTCTCCATTTTTATCACCTTGATTGATATGAACTTTTATTGTTTCTCCTGTTAATTCTTCTACTTTTCCAGAAGAAACATACACGATAACTCCTTTCTCCTCATTATCTGTGGTAATCTTTGTTACAATATTTTTTCCATTTTCCACATGATAAGTAATAGAAACCGTTATTCCTGTCCGAATTCTACATTCTCTATCTTCCAAATAATCTGGAGCCTGTATCACTTCTTTTTCTGCATTTGTAATATCAAATTCCACTCCACGCTCAAGTCCTTCTCCCGGATAATTTCTTTCTCCTGAATTCTCCAAATCTACAGTAATAATATTTCCTTCTGTTTCTAAAACGTAACCATCCACCGTCTTTTCTTGCTGAATGCCAACCTCAGGATTTTCTCCTGTTTGGTTTCCTACCATATTTCCCTGAGCAAAACTCACATTAGAATTTTCCTGATTTTCATTCTGAACAAGATTTCCAACTAACGCTTCTTCCTCTAAATCCTCCTCACTTACAAGTATATCTTCTTCACTCTGAATAGCCTCCTGATTATTTTTATTTTCTTCCTGTATAAAACTACAACCTCCCAATAAAGAAACCAACATAAAAAAATTTAATGCTAAAAATAATATCTTTTTCATTTACACCATCTGCCTTTCTATATAAAAATCCCCCAAAAACATCTATCCACTTTTTATATGAACAAATACTTGAATATTCCAAAATAAGTCTCAAACACATTATATCAAAAAAACAAAACTTTTACCATTGTTTGTATTCTTGCAAGACTCATTATAGCACTTATAAACTTAAAAAAGTAACCATTTTTCCTGAGAAAACTATACCCTCTACCATAACAAGCACCTTGCCATTTTCCCTTTCTCCAAATTTATTGATATAATTTTACAAATCGCTTATAATGTACAGTAGTTTATGTAATAAAAAAGTGAGGATTTTTTATGAAAAAAAGGGGATTATCTTTGTTCTGTGCCCTTTTAACCAGTGTAGTACTCACTGTAGGAAACGGAACAACTATTGTCATGGCAACGGAAGCCACACCGGAAGCTTCTGTGGTATCGCCAGAAACACCGGAAGAACCGCCTGTTCCAGAAAGCTACGAATGGGAAATTCAATCAAACAATATTCCCGGCTGGCCAGAAGGACCTAAAGTCATGGCAGAAACAGCCATTGTCATGGATATGGATACAGAGGAGATACTCTATGCAAAAGGAATTGATGAAAAACGTGCTCCTGCCAGTACAACAAAAATTCTGACAGCAATGCTGGCAATCGAAAAAGTACCTTTTGAAACTCAAATTACCTTTACAGATGAAGTAAATAACATCGAAGCAGGAAGTACCCACATCGGTATTAAACCCGGAGAGACACTGACCATGAAAGACTGTGCTTATGCAATTTTACTTGCATCTGCCAATGAAGTTTCCTCTGGTGTTGCAGAATATATCGGCACTACGGTTCCTGCTTTTGTAGACATGATGAATCAACGTGCAAAAGAGTTGGGATGTACCAATACCCATTTTGTCAATGCAAATGGTTTATACGATGAAAACCATTATACAACAGCCAGAGATTTAGCAATCATCGCAAAAGCCGCTTTTCAAAATGAAACTTTTCGGGAAGTTGTAAAAACACCTTATTATATCGTTCCAAAAACAAATATTACAGATGAAGAAAGATGGCTGAATAACCATCATAAAATGATTTTGCAAGGTTCTGAATATTATGAGGGATGTCTTGGCGGTAAAACAGGATATACAGAAAAAGCTGGAAATACGCTGGTTACCTATGCAGAAAGAAATGGTCGAAAACTGGTCTGTGCTTTATTGGCTGACGTCAATATTGTTGCCCAATACACTGACACCAAAGCTCTTTTAAATTATGGTTTTGACAGCTTCCAGCGTCTTGACACTACTGCTGTTTCTCTCTCTCCCGCAAAATCAGATGAACTGGGGAAACAGTTGGAAGAAAAAGGGCTTTTATCCACAGCTTTAGAAACCACTTCTATCAGTGTTCCCAAAGAGCTAACAGAAGAATTAACCTATAAAACTACTTTAGAAAACAATATGCTTAATATTGATTATTATTATGGAAAACAACAGATTGGAAGCTCATCTATGCAGGCTTCCGATGAAATCTTAAAGGTTTCTCAAGAACTATCTCCAAAAGAAGTAACAAAAACAGATGCATCTGTTTCTCCCAATCCTGCAAAAGACAGTAATACTTCCGAAAAAGACAATCTCCTTCCATCCTGGAAATACATTACATTGTTTTTATTGGTAACAGGTATTCTTTTCTATATTGTTGTTCTAATTGTAAATATAAAACGAAGTATTAAAAGACGTAAACGCAAAAAAGCAAGAGAACGCAGAGATTAAATTTCATATAGGATACTTTTTATGAAATAAAATAGGGATACGCATACAAACTTCATGCGTATCCCTATTTTTTCTTCTTTTCCTGATGCCTTTTCATACGACGCTTCTTTCTTAAAGCTTCCCTTTTCTCACGAATTTCTGATGCTTCTGCTTCATCAATTTGCTTTAAAGTTTTTACTACATAATATTTACCTTCATCTGTTTTCTTAATTCTTGCTTTTCCTTTAAAATAGCCATGCTCCGGACAATATGCAAGGCACAAATGCGATTTTGGATTAACGGAAAACCAGCGAATTTTCTTTTTGGCTGTCCGTTTGCAAAAAAAACACTGCGTTTTCGTAACTTCCTTATCCATCATTGCTTCTTCCTTCGAAGAAAATTCTCTGGATATAAATTTAGAATAATCCTTAAATACCGTATAAATCTCACTATCCTTATTTTTAGGATTTTGATAACAATCAATAGAATAATTTCTTTTCATGAAATTTTCCGGTATTTTTTTCAATATTTCTGCTGTATAATGCGCATCATTTAATGCCTGATGAAAAGTATCTCCTTTATCCATCTTCAAAAAGTCAATGGCATACTCTAAGGAACGAGTTGTTTTTTCATTCTCATAAATCAATCCAAATAATTTTTGCACATCGTAGTAAAAAACAGGTCCTTTCAGCAAAGAAAGCATTCTGTAATATTTCAAATTCCGCTGCAATTCCACCAAATCCGCCGAACCCCATGTGCAAAATTTTACGTCTGTCCCGCACCACTCCAGAAATTTCTTTACTGCAGTTTTAAAAGGAATGCCTTCCTCCAATCTCTTAGAAGTAATTCCCAAAATTTCCTTCGTACGAAAATGCAGACGGTGGTAAACTACAGGTTTTATAATCTCCTGAAAAGAATCCACTATATTTCTGTTCTCATCCAGCTTTACTGCACCAATTTCAATAATCTCAAAAGGCAATTTTTTATTTTCTTTTTCTTTTCCGTAAGGGCATTGATTCCATTCTAAGTCAAAAACAATATAATTCATATCAGTACCTCTCCTTGCCAGTCATTGGCTTAGCAAAACAATTCTAGCAAAATATTATTTACAAGTCAATGTTCGAACAAAAACCTTCCCCGAATATAAAAAGAAGCTGTCCACTAATTCTCTAGTGTAACAGCCTCTTATTTGTTCATCTATTACTGAGCTAATTTAACTGGGTTAACCTTTACGCTTGGTCCCATTGTGGAAGCCAGAGTTACGCTCTTTAAGAACACACCCTTTAATGCGCTTGGTCTAGCTTTGTTAATAGCTCCCATAAGCGTCTGGAAGTTGTCCGCTAACTGCTCCTCTGTGAAAGAAGCTTTTCCGATTGGCACGTGAATGATGTTTGTTTTATCAAGACGATATTCAATCTTACCAGCTTTGATATCCTGGATAGCTTTAGCAACGTCCATAGTTACTGTACCAGCTTTTGGGTTTGGCATTAAGCCTTTAGGTCCGAGAACACGTCCCAGACGTCCAACAACGCCCATCATATCCGGTGTAGCAACAACAACGTCAAAGTCTAACCATCCTTCGTTCTGAATCTTCGGAATTAAATCCTCAGCTCCTACGAAGTCTGCACCTGCTGCCTGTGCTTCGTCAGCTTTTGCGTTCTTAGCAAATACTAATACGCGAACAGTCTTACCTGTTCCGTGAGGCAGTACAACTGCACCACGAATCTGCTGTTCTGCATGACGTCCATCACAGCCTGTTCTGATATGAGCTTCGATTGTTTCGTCAAATTTAGCTACGGCTGTTTTCTTTACTAAAGAAATGGCCTCTGCTGGGTCGTATAAATTTGTACGGTCAACTGCTTTTGCAGCCTCTGCGTATTTTTTTCCGCGTTTCATATAAATAACCTCCTAGTGGTAATTGCGGGAATGTCCCTCCCACGTTTGTTGATAGTCACAAAACTAATTATTCTTCTACTGTAATACCCATACTTCTTGCAGTTCCGGCAATCATGCTCATAGCTGCCTCTAAGGATGCTGCATTTAAGTCCGGCATTTTCATTTCTGCAATTTCCTGGATTTTCGCTTTAGAAATTGTAGCTACTTTTGTTTTGTTTGGAACGCCTGAACCAGATTTGATGTTGCAAGCTTTCTTTAATAAAACTGCAGCCGGCGGAGTTTTTGTAATGAAGCTGAAGCTTCTGTCCGCATATACTGTAATAACAACAGGGATGATTAAATCTCCTTTGTCTGCTGTTCTTGCGTTAAATTCTTTTGTAAACTGTACAATGTTTACACCGTGCTGACCTAAAGCAGGACCAACTGGTGGTGCTGGTGTTGCCTTTCCAGCAGGAATCTGTAATTTAATGTAACCTGTTACTTTCTTTGCCATTTTCGGCACCTCCTATAATGTGGTAATTGCGGGAATGTCCCTCCCACGAGCCATGTGACATTATGACCCTTGCGTCCTGTTATTTCTCTTGTCTGTCTTATGAAAGACTCTTTACTTCTGCGAAACTTAAATCTACTGGTGTTTCGCGACCAAACAGCTCAACATTAATTGTCACAATCTGTTTTGCTTCATTAATACTCTGAACAACGCCCACAGTATCTTTCCAAACACCGCCTGTGACAACGACACTGTCGCCTTCTGTGAAGTCAATCTCAACATCTCCTGTAAAGGAAATACCAAGTGCTTCAATTTCTCCCTCTGTAAGAGGAACCGGCTTAGACCCCGGACCAACAAATCCTGTAACACCACGTGTGTTTCTCACGACATACCATGTGTCGTCGTTCATTACCATGTGAATCAGAACATAGCCTGGGAACATCTTTTTCTGAACCTGTTTTTTCTCACCGTTCTTCAGCTCTACTACGTCCTGCATGGGTACTCGGACTTCTAAAATCTGATCCTCCAGGTGTCTGTTTTCAATTGTCTTATCAATGTTGGCCTTTACCTTGTTTTCATACCCTGAATAAGTATGAACAACATACCAATTTGCTTCTGACATCTTACTCACCTTGTCCTTACTTAATTAATAAGTTAAGCAGCTGTAAAATTCCGCTGTCAATAACAGCAATCAACACACCTACAACGGCAGTGATAGATACTACTGCAACAGTCTGTTTTACCAGAGTCTGCTTATCAGGCCAGATAACTTTCTTAAACTCAGCCTGAAGTCCTTTCCATCTGTTCTTCTTTGGAGCTTTCTGTTTCTTTTCTGCTTCCATAATTCACCTCTTAAACCCTATTATTTGGTTTCTTTGTGCAATGTATGAGTCTTACAGAATTTGCAGTATTTCTTTGTCTCCAAACGTTCTGGGTGATTTTTCTTTTCTTTTGTCATGTTGTAATTACGCTGTTTACATTCTGTACATGCCAATGTGATTCTTACGCGCACGACTTCTCCACCTCCATGTGTCTTTTATCGCCGGCAGCTTCACGTAACTGCCTCTATGCAACGTCTTGTTACTGCGACAAAGACCTCCTTTTCGTGATAAGTCCACCGCATCTGCGGCAAATTAGGCACAAAAAAAAGACCTACTTCCACTGTCGCTGTTCAAGCGTATCACAGAAGCAGGCCTTTGTCAAGCCAAATTTACGCATTTTCAAGGGTTTTCCCTGTTTTCAGACTTGTTATCAGACTTAGAAAACAGAATTCCTGTAAGATGTTCCAAAGAGCGCCATTCCTCTTCTTTTAAACTGGTAAGCGCCAGAAAAAATCTCTTTCTGAAAGAGGTATCTTCTTCTTTTAATATTTGTCCAAACCACTTCGATAATTCTAAATCCGGCGTGGTTTCCCGGTACATGGCGCCTTTTCCTGTACGAAGCCACTCCTCCCGGACTCCAAATTCCCTGCACATAGAAATAATAATCGCATCAATCGGAACCCTTACACTTGTCTCATAGGTTGCAATCGTATTTCTGGAAACACCAAGTTTTTCTGCAAACTGCTGTTGTGTCATTCCGGCATTCTTCCGGATGGTTTTAATTCTGTCTCTCAATATGGTCATTCCCCTTTTAGCACTCTCATTTTAATGTCACAATACCTACCTATTATACTCCATTATAGTCACGGTGTCAACATTTCCTCATTGACATATGTTGCAAAATGACATATAATTGTTGTAACGTGACACACGTACAAGAAAGAAAGGATACAAAAAACAAATGAGAAGCGAAATCGTAGACGTACTGTTAGAAATAGGAATACCAGCCAATGTAAAGGGCTTTACTTATATTCATGATGCCATGGATTTATTCGATACAGATGCCTACTACAGCTCTGGCAAAATCTGTTCTTTATATGCTGCCATTGCTAAAAAACGTAACACAAAACCTTCCAGTGTGGACCGGGCTATCCGTCATGCTTTTGAAACCGCTATTTCCAAGGGAAACCGGGAAAGCGTAGAATATTATCTGGATGTAGTCAACACCCAAAATTCTAATCTTTTAAGAACCCTCTTTCTGAGAATGAAGCAGGGCGAAAATCACAAAACATTTTCGGCAATTCCAGAAGCCAAATGTGACTTTGAACACTGTATTTATAGAGAACAGCTATATCAGGAGGCTCTTGAGAAAGTTTCTGCTGAAATGAGCGCTCACTTCCTGCAATTTATAAAAGATAGCCAAGCTGTCTCAGGAGAAAGATGGTAACAAACAGCGTAACTACTGATGCAGCGGAGCTAAACACCACAAGTTGTCCCGCAAGCTGTTCGTCTGCCCCTGCCTGCTGAGCCATAATATAA
>CAJKQE010000025.1 GCA_905201915.1 uncultured Lachnospiraceae bacterium | reverse complement strand
CATTGTTAATCAAATAATGTGTTTTTGAGGTCACACTTCCTGTTACTTTTCCGCCTCTTTTCTCAATTTCTTCCTTTAGCTGCGCTCGGTTTGCAAAATGTACCACACTTCCCGTAATAACAAATTGCTTCCCTTCCAAAGACAGATTTTCTTCTCTTGTTACCTCTTCTAGTTCTAAATGAGACAACAAATGACGGAACTTCTTTAAATTTTCTTCATTTGCAAAATATTCTGTATAGGTCTTCGCAATTACAGGACCAATTCCTTCTATACTGCTGATTTCTTCCTCATTGGCTGCAATCATTTTTTCAATATCATACTGAAATTCTTTGCAGATAAGCTTTGCATTTGTCAATCCAATATTAGCAATTCCCAGACTATAAAGCACTCTTGGTAAAGTTGTATGCTTTGCTTTCTCAAGACTGGCAATCAAATTATCAAAGGACTTTTGTCCAAATCCCTCCATCTTTAAAATTTCATCTTTATATTTTTCAATTTCGAAAATATCACCGAAATCATGAATAAAACCTTTTAAAATAAATTTTTCCAGTGTGGCCTCTGATAAACCATCAATATTCATGGCATCTCTGCTTACAAACAAGGTAAAAGATTTAATTTTTTTCGCCTGACACTCTTCATTCATACAATAAAGTGCTTCCACATCATTTGTTTTGATAATCCTTGCTTCTTTTTTACATACCGGACATATTTTCGGAATTTCCAAATCTCCGCTTCGCGTCAGATTTTCAGCAATTTGAGGAATAATCATATTTGCCTTATATACCTGTATTTTATCTCCTATTCCAAGCTGAAGCTCCTTCATAATACTGATATTATGCACACTGGCACGACTTACCGTAGTCCCTTCCAGCTCTACCGGCTCAAAAATTGCTACCGGATTAATAAGTCCTGTTCTTGAAGCACTCCATTCAATTTCTTTCAAAGTAGTTTCCCTGATTTCATCCTTCCATTTAAACGCATAAGCATTTCTGGGAAACTTTGCAGTACTTCCCAAAGACTCTCCATAAGCAATATCATCATATAAAACTACAAGTCCATCTGACGGAAAATCATTTCTTGATACCTGATTTGCAAAATACTCCATAGCTTCATCCAATGTTTTTCCCGTAACCACACGGTACTCTACCACATCAAATCCCTGTTCCTTCAACCAGCAGAATTGTTGTTCTCGTGAATTATGAAAATCAATACCTTCTGCCTTTACCAGAGAAAACGCATAGAAGTTCACATTTCTCTTTGCTGTAATCTCATTATTCAGCTGTCTTACAGAACCACTACACAAATTTCTTGGATTTTTATACTTAGCATCCACATCTTCTATCTGTGCATTAATTTTCTCAAAATCAGAGTAAGTAATAATTGCTTCACCACGCAAAACAAGTTCTCCCTGATAAGCAATCTGAAGAGGAATATTTTTAAAAACCTTTGCATTCCCCGTAATAACTTCCCCTACGGTTCCGTTTCCTCTCGTTACTGCCTTCTGTAACTTACCCTCATTATACGTCAATACAATGGTAAGTCCATCCAATTTCCATGAAAGCAATGATTTCTGCTCTCCGATAAATGCTCTTAATGCTTCCACATCTTTTGTTTTATCAAGGGATAACATAGGACTTTCATGAGCTTCTTTTGGTAATTCATCCAACGCCTCATATCCCACAGAAACGGTAGGACTGCCCGCCAGAGTGACTCCTGTTTCCTTCTCCAGCTGTACCAGTTCGTCATACAATTTATCATATTCAAAATTGCTCATAATTTCTCGATCTTCCTGATAATAGGCTTTTGAAGCTTCTGTCAAAATTTTCAGCAATTCCTTCATTCTTTTCATTTTGTCCATGCTTTAAAATCACCATGCTTTCCTATTTTTTACTTTAGAAGGATTTCTATATTTTCCTGCATTTTTTATAGGTTTCTTCCCTCTCTCAAAAACAACTCCCAGACTTTTGCTTTTGTCCGTGTTTTCATCAATCTGTCTTTTCAGCTCATCTAATTCTTCTTTTGTAGCTTCGCGATAACTTCCTACCGGAAGGTCTCCCAATTCAATATTCATAATCCGAATTCTTTTTAATTTTATAACTTCATATCCCAAATAATTACACATACGTCTAATTTGACGATTCAATCCCTGTGTAAGCGTAATTCGAAAAGTTTTTTCACTTTCCCTTTCTACTTTACACTTTCTGGTAACTGTACCTAAAATAGGAACACCATCTCGCATTTTCTGTAAAAACTTCTCTGTTATCATTTTATCCACAGTTACACGATATTCTTTTTCATGATAACTGCCTGCTTTCATAATCTGATTAACCAGTTCTCCCTGATTTGTCAGAAGCAGCAATCCTTCCGAGTCTTTATCCAATCTTCCTGCATAGTATACCCGAATTGGATAATTGATATAAGAAATCACATTTTTTTTCACATTAATGTTTGCTGTACACTCAATTCCTTTTGGTTTATGAAATACTAAAACTACTTTCTTTTCTTCAGGCTTTATGACTTTTCCATCCACTTTAATTTCCTGAGTATCTTCCACCTGCATTCCCTGTATGGCAGGCTTTCCATCTACCAAAACACGCCCTTCTTCTATTAAACGGTCTGCCTCCCGTCTGGAGCATACACCGGCATCACTTAAATATTTATTTAAACGCATGAATCTCTCCTTCATTTTCTGACAGGAATACCCCAATAGCGTCTTACAGATATTTCCATAAATCACTATCAGGGTATCTTTTTTGTATCATCACTCCTGCGCGTATATATTCAGACTTCCATCCTCATTCAGATAATAGGATTTCCCATCAATGGTAATCCAGCCTGTAGCCATAACTCCATCTTCATGAAAATAATACTGCTTACCGTCAATCTTTCTCCATCCTGTCATAAGTTTAGAATTTGCAAGATAATAATATTTTCCATTTGACACAACCCATCCATCCTGCAATTTCCCTTGTTCTGTAAGATAATACCATTTACCATGATCTTCAAACAATCCTGTTTTGGCACTTCCGTCTTGGTTAATAAAATACCATTTGCCATCTTGCTTTAACCAACCAGGCTGTCCTACAATTCCCTCTTCTGTAAGGAAATAATATTTTCCGCTTATGAAAACCCAACCTCTTTTTTCTTTTCCATCTGCTCCTACAAAATGCTTTTGTCCATCCTGATTAATCCAAGCATTTCGTACCATAGAACCATCTGTATTCATGTAATATCTGTCATCAGCATCTGTAATCCAGCCTGTAGCCATGGTTCCATCCTCGCGGAAGAAATAGTATTGTTCGTCAATATATTCCCAGCCATAAGAAATTGTTCCATATTCGTCACGATAATAATATTTATCATCTTTTAATACCCAGCCTGCCGATACTGTTCCATCTTCATTAAAAAGATATTGAATACCATTCACTTCTGTCATTCCTGTTGCTGCTGCACCATTCTCTTTAAAATAATAATGCTGTCCATCTATATCTGTCCATCCTATATCAGGGGAACCATTTTCATTTAAATGATATGTACCACTCTCATCCATAAACCAGCCTACCACAGGAGAACCATCAGAATTCCTATAATAAATTTTCCCTTTATCCTGTACCCAACCTGTTTTCACATATCCCTTTTCATCAAAATAGTACATAATTCCATCCAATACCTGACTGTCGTTCTGAATAACAGAACCATCATGATATACGAAACGGCGTCCATTTTCATTATAAATCCAGTGATCCTCTTTTTTAGCTTCCTTCTCATTTTCATAGCTTATCATGGAATGTTTCACCAACATAAATCCATACTGAGGAGCTACAATAAGAAAAGAACCTGCCAGAAAAACAGGAATTGTAATGAGAATTCCTTTTTTGGTAATTTTCATGTTTTTTCCTCTTTATTGTGCAAACACCCTGACAACCAACACCTTTTGTGTCTGCTGCCAGGGTATATTTTACTGAACTAAGTCGCCGAATACATAGGCCTCTTGCCCCTTATATTCTACCTTTATCCAATTATCTGATGCATTTTCCAGTTTCTTAACCTGCTCCCCTGCCTGTAATGTTCCTAAAACTTCGGCGTTTGTATCTGCATCAGAACGTACATTACAGCTTTCTTTTGCTGTCAGCATCTCTCCATTATCAGCCATCTGTGCTGTATTGACTTTTTCGCCCAATTCTTCTTCAAATTTCTTCAAAGTATCGTCAGAAGCTATTGCTGCATTTAACTTTTCTTCTACTTCTGCAATCAGCTCTGTTACATCTTTTTCCTGTCTTGTCTTTTCAATACACTCCTGAACTTCAGCATTTGTATCATCGTTCTGGATAACGTATTTTCCTGCTTCATTTTTATAAACATACAGCTCAGACAATCCCGGTGCCGGTGTAGCAATATCTTTAAATTTTAAATCATAAGCTGCAAATACTACATAGCTATCTTCATCAAGTCCCTTTTTTGTATAGACTGTTACATTTTCATAAGACTCAATATAAGTAGCATTTGTTACCTTTGTTTCATCAGTTGCATTAAAATTATCCGTCAACTCTTTCATCTTGGAAATATCTTTTTCTCCCCAAGCAGAGTAAAACGATTCAATTACGGCATTTACTTCAGGATATGCATTCTTTTCAAGAGCATTCTCATCTTCCTTTTCAGACTTGTCCTCATCTGTTTTTTCGGAATCTGTGGACTCTTTCTTTTGTTCTGTTTTCTTTTCTGGTTCATTTTCTTTTTTATCAGAAGAATTTCCCGTAATTGCTTTTATGCCAAAAAATAACAACAACAGAACCGCCAGAATTGCCAGACCCAGAAGAATATACCTCAGATTATCCGAAAGCCATTCTCTGAAATTGTCTAACATATTTGTCCTCCTTATGTTCCCTTATTTCCATGCTCTCCCCAAAGCACAAACACACCCGGAGGGAATCGAACCCCCGACACGTGGTACCGGAAACCACTGCTCTATCCCCTGAGCTACGAGTGCACATAATTATAATATCTCGGTTATAATAGCATATTTTTTTTCACTTGTAAAGCCTTTGCCCTTTTTCACTCACACGTACCATATAAGTTCAAACATCAATTCCATTCCCCTTTTATGCCAAAATAATAAAAGGGGAATGCTGTTCTTACTGCATCATAAATTTTTCCCTAATCAGACCAAAGTTTAAAACTAAACGTTTCGTCCCACCAGCCTTTCCATAACAGGTAACAAATGTAAAAATTTGTGCTGTCTTCTTTTTTGAAATTTCCAAATCAATCAGACTTCTATTTTTCAAATTTCTTACGATTTCTTCTGTCTTACTATATTCCCACGTCTTTTCTCCCATCTCAAAGATTTCATCTGTATTCTCACATAAAAAAACAGACAGTATTTCTAATTCTTTTGTCCTCTCTTTTGTATATAAATAAGCTTTCTCATGAGATCTTGCATATTTTTCTTCTCTATACAACTTCAATCCACCAAACATTTGTCCCGAAATCATATTATGCCCGTACAAACAAACATGAAAATCCTGATTTAATTCTACATCCTGAAATGCAAATATAGAGCCTAGGTCATTTGTTTTATTCTCAAAATCCTTTTTTAAATATTCCTGTTGTGTATCTCCTATTAATACTGGATAATCTACCTTTGTTCCAGGTATATAAATCCATCCGGCAATTTCTTCATTTATCTTATTCAATACTTCAAAGTCAATGGAGCGATGAAATGGATCTGAGACATCTATCTCATCCTTATTATCCACCTGATTTGTCACAACCTGTCCTTTTAAAATCATATAATCTTTTTCCACGTTTAAAAATAGGAGCAATTCTTTTAATCCGAGTAGTAAAAGTAAAAAAAGGCATATTACCAATATTACATTTATCAATTTCTTCATTCTTTTTTCTTTGTACTTTTACCTCTGATATTGAATACAAGTAAAACTACTATAATTACAAGAGCACCTGCAAAATATTTCAAAATCGGACTGTCTAACCCTGTCTGTGGCACTTCTGGTTTTCCTGGAAAATCTGTTGTAACTTCCGGTTCATGCTTTGGAATAACTGTAATATCATAGTTCATTTTTCCTTCTTCATTAAAAGTAGGAATAGATATTAAAAATGGCTTAATCTGTTCATATTTTTCAATATTTGTTGCTTTTAAAAAATACACCCCCGTTGTCAGCCCGGAAAAGCAAAGTTTACCGTTCTTATCTGTCAATAATACTCTTTCTGCATTAATATCCATAGTTCCCAACTTCTCTGCAATATCTTCCATGTCATTCGCTGACTCGATCTTGTTAAAATTCACACTCAAAGAAAGAAATTCCTCTTTCAGTCTATATTCACCATTTACGATTTCACCTACTTTTGTACAGGAAAATTCTACATTTTCTCGCGAAGTTCCCTTTCTGCCCTCTGTCAAAGCAATACTAATACTGCCATATTGCTGTGTATCTGCATATACTTGTATAGTACATACAAATATCAGAAGACCAGCTATACATAATAAAAATTTATTATTTATTCTTTCTCTCATATCCTTTCCTCCTCAAAAAAGTGACTAATCCAATTGCCATAAAAGCGAACGGAAATACCATAAAGAAAATTTCTCGAAAAGAAGGCAATTTCTTCTGGATATTGTTATATGCTATTTTTTCATAAGGCACTCGTTCTCCTGTCACAACCAATCTTTGTGTATTAATTCCATAAGGCGTACAGGTTATCAGAGTACATAAATCCTTTTCCGGTAAAATTTCTAACATTTCGGCTTCTTCTGGCTCCATAATCTCTATTTCGGTAATACAATATGCTAAAATTTCTCCACATACCCTTATGAAAAAAAGATCTTCCTTTTCCAGTTCATCCAGCCTTGTAAACAACTTAGAATTCGGTAGTCCTCTATGACCGGTAAGAATACATCTCGTATTATTGCCTCCAATAGGAATACTGCTGTCTTGAAAATGTCCTGCACCATTTGATAATACTTCCTCTGATGTTCCATGATAAACAGGGATATTCACGTTAATCTTTGGAATTTCAATACTCCCTATAATACCCGTTCCTGAAAAGTTCAACAGACTTTCATAGTTTTCATCACTTAAAATTTCTTCATATAAATCTCCAACAATTACTCCCTGTGTCTGAAACAATATGTCATTATATTCAGCTGCTTTCATTAAAATCTTCTGTATCTGGCTTTTATCCTCAGTTTCAACACTTCCCTGATAAGTAGCGACAGCATCTCTCTGATGCTGTCCCTCAATCATGCTACTTACCAAAGGATAAGAAACAAGAAGCAAACCTATTATAAAAATAATTTTATCCCATATTTTACGTTGTTTTTTCATTTTTTCATCTGTTTTCTGTTTTTAACAATTACTCCACCCATTAAAGCAGCTCCAGCACAAACAATTATCAACATAGCAGAAGAACCTGTAATTGGAAGCTTTTTACCAACTTCATTGATTACTTTAATATCCAGATTACCTTGATTTACATCTGTATGAAGTTCTACATCTTCTTCTTTTGATGCTCCATTATAGAAAGATTTAATATGTGCGGTACCTTCTAATTTTTGTAATGTTTTTTCTGTAGCACCATCACCTTTTACATAATTATTTCTGTCTGTGGTATAAGTTGGTTTTACATTGATAACAATAGGATCCAGCAATGGTCTGTATCCGTCCGGCGCATCGGTTTCTTTTAAATAATAAGTACCCTGATCTAAACCATAAATCTTAAAGATACCATTTGCATCGGATACCATTTCTACAGCTTCCTGCGGTGGAGTACCTCCTGTATGGTCTGTACCTCCAACAGAGTCACGATTTACAACAATATAACCACCCTGTCCCTCATTTGTGTTTTTCTTCACATAAACTTCATTCTTACAATCCTTATCGCTGTAAAGACGGAATTTTGCATCCTGCAGCACTTTATCATGATTATTTGTTTTTAATCCATCTACTTCAAAGGTAAAACATACAACAGTGTCCCATGGTGTAAATCCTGTTTCCCCTTTTCCATTTGAGTCTGCATCATTGGAGAACTCTAAGCGAACATCATTTTCAAATCCCGGTCTACCGGTATCAAGTGCTGCCAAATCATTCAAAGTAGCTTCGCATTTTAAAGTAACGGTTAAACCAGTATAGTCATTTTCCTGATTGTTGTTCATTTTATTAAATTCACGGTCTACAATCTTTTTGATATCTTCTACTTCTACTTTAAAAGTATCACCGGAGCCGTCTTGCGGATTTTCCGTTAAAACATATTCATCATCCTTCAGTTTATAATTTTTCCCGTCTGTACTTTTAATGACAATCTCCATTTTTGCTTTATCCGCATGGAAGGTTAATGCCTGATCCATCTTGTCATGCCAAGCATAATAATAAGTATCATATCCATTCATATTTGAAATCGTAGACTCAAACGTATATGGCACAGTCTGTCCGATTTCATAATCACCGATATCATTCCATCCGTCATTTTTAATTATATCCTTATGATCATCTTCCTGAATTTTCTTTGTAATAACAGGATAATCAGACTTGATATTTACCTGTGCATCCGGATTAGCAGTATTTACCATACAAAGAGAAGATGCAAACCACTGTTCCCCATTTTCATCTGCCTTTGACAATTCATCTACCACATAATATCCATATACCAGACCTGTAATAGAGATAGAGTTATCCGGTTTGGTAGACTGTACGGTAATGACTTCTCCTGATTTATTTTCTTTCTTAATCTGTGTTCTTACATCTTCCACAAAATAACGGAAATCACTGTATCTGCCCTCAAGCTTCTGCGGAGTATCTACCCCTTCTACCGGACTAGAGTTCAAACTCTGAATATAATCAATCGCCATGTATTCTGTAACCTCTTCTGGTCTTAACTGTGTTTCATTTTTTGTGTTTAATGCATTGGCTACTACTGTCTGAATAGCATTAGCAAATTCTGGATTAAATGTATAATTGATAGACTCCCCATCTTTGGAATTTTCTGCATTGAACAACTGGAATACTTCAAATTTCTTCCCTACTAAAGACTGTCCCTGATTTCCATTGATGTTAATACTTGCAGAACCCTTTCCAAAGTCAAGAATACCATTTACGACCTGATTATCCTGCGCTGCTTCCATTTCTATTGCATAAACAGGTGTTAATACGCTTCCTGCTATCGTTGTTGTTGCTGTTGCTGCTACTAATCCCATCATTAACATTGCTTTAAATATTTTATTTTTCATTGTTTTTCCCCTTTTCACTATTTTATTATTTTTTCTTTCTTTTTTAAGGCGACAAGCATCAAAATACTGCCGTTTAAAAAAATCCAGATCATACTATGCGAACCTGTATTTGGCAACTTTCCATTTACTGTATTTATAACAGTAAGATTGACTTCCCGATCCTTTTTTGTTCCACTAATAGTAATGGAACCATTTGAATTTTCATCATAAGCTTTATCATTTACATAGACAATAAAACTGTCCTTTATCGGATCACTCTCTACTTTTATTTTATAAATAACCGGATTTCCATCCGTATTTACAGGAAGCTTGTACCCTGCTGGAGCTTTTGTTTCTTTTAGGTAATACTCCTTATCTGTCTGTATATCTTTAAATGCCAGATTTCCATCCTTATCTGATACCTGCTTATTGACCTCTACATTACAGTATTTATCTGCATATAAAGTAAATTCTGCACCTTCCAATACGATATCTTTATTATTTACTTTGTGAATATTCAGCTTAAATGGAGCTAACTTATTTTTTACCGTTAAATTACCATCTCCATTTTTTTCTTCTGCAAAGGAAATCCCCATATCCTCTGTAAGCTGTGTAATGGCACGTACCTGATGCTCTGCGGTAACTTCAAATTCAAATACGCTGGTATTAGGTAAATATCCCTCTGCCGGAGACATTTCCACTACCTGATGCTTTCCTGTTGCAAGTCCCTGTAACTGAATTTCACCATTCTCATCTGTGGTGTAATCCTTTGTTGTTCCATCTGGCATAGTATGACGGAAAACCGTATCCGAAATGCGAATATTGTTTCCATCCTGTACCTTGATGATTTTTACGCTTACACTATCTTCCTTAATCTTAGGTGTCACATAAGCTTCACCGTCTTTTACTCCCTCTGGCTTTATATTTTTAACAATCGTTACCGGATTAATATGGTAACCTTCCGGTGCCTTCTTTTCCGTTATTACTAAGGTTCCAACCGGAAGCACTGGTACCCCCTTGTCATCTAGGTAAAAGCTATCTCCTCGAACCAGAAAGTTTTCTTTAAACTGTATCTCACCTTTTTCATCCGTAGCAAATATCCAAGTTTTATCTACTGTCTTTCCTAATGTTTCTGGATTTGTATCTTTCGGATATTCCCCTTTATAAAATTGAAATACAAACTCTGCTCCTTTTAAACTTCCTTGTCCTACCGGAATATGATTTCCTGTATCTTTGTCAACTTTCTTTATCAAAATTTTTATACTCTCCAACAACGGATTTTCTTTTGATGCAATCTGATATTTCAATTCCCCGGAACTTGCAGGAAGCTTTACTTTATAAACAGTTGTATCTAAATGATATCCTTCCGGTGCTTTACTTTCCTTCACATAGTAAGTACCCAATTTTAATTCATCTTTTTCTGCATATCCGTTTTCATCTGTTATCATCTTATCTATGTACTTTGTACATTCTGGATTACTATAAATGGAATACTCTGCTCCTTTTAAAGAATACGCCGTATTGTTATTGGTACAATCCGGATTTGCAGACTGTTTCTGCAGCGTAATTTTCCCAAAAGCTAACGGTTCTTTTGAATATATATCAACTGCAATTTCTGAATATGAACCGGGATTTGTGCAATCTGCCTGGTATACGTTCTGGTCTAATCCAAACCCCTCTGGAGCCTCGATTTCTTTTATGTAATAATTCCATAAAGGAATATTTTTTATTTCACTATATCCACTTTCATCTGTTGTAATAATATACTGTGGTGAATTCTGTACAATATCCCCTTCATACCAATAGATGCCATATTTCGCACCTGCAAGAGATTGTGTTGTTGCTTCTGCAGCCGCTTTATGGATTTTAATACCTGCTGTCTTTATTGGTTCTGGATGGGTAAAGGTATAATTCGTTGTACTTATATCTACCTTATACCAAGTCTCATCACGCATATAACCTTTTGGTGGGACAGACTCTTGTATCTGGTATTTTCCCATTGGCAGGTAACACCAGCCATAGCCATATTTGTCAGTGGTGATGCAGTCATAGTAATATTGTCCTGTTTCTTCATTCCAAGCCGTATATTTTGCTCCTTCTAATGAATAAGATGAATTATTGTTAATACACCATTTCGCATATTCTTCAGCGTTATACCATACACCATCTACCCATCCACCGTTAGAAGATGGCTTTTTCTGAATAGCAAGCCAGTTTGTATTATCATATTCATAATCCCATGTACTTAAAGGCTGTCCCGTATTTGGATAAGCTTTGTTATACCAATAATAACAATTCTTTGGTTTCATTTTCTTATAATTATTATGCGCCCAAGTCCATCCATTGTTCATTAAGTCCGAAACATGACTTGATATATAACAGCTACTGTCTCCCGGACAAGGAACACCATTTCCAAACTCGAAATATACATCCCTGGAATACCAGCCTTCTACTGTATTCAGAACTACCCAAACTGCACATTGCCGCAAAGCATATATATCATTCGTACTCAGATGCTGATGGTATATTGACTGATTATCGATATACTGCAACATTGCACATACTAACTGTACGGTTTCATAGTTATATATTTCTTCCATTGGCTGGCATACAAGCGTTCCCGCTTTAAACTTCATACTTGGATCTGTACAGAAAGCTCTTTCATGCTTAGAAGTATTATTGGGATCATTGGGATCTTTAAAGCCTAAGACACCCTCTTTCCAAGACTTGTGAATAACCACCGGATCATAGGTTACAATATCTATCTGTATTCCTGAAGCTGAAGCATTTACTATTTTGCCGGCATAGCGTTCATCTCCACCAGACCACCTGGCATTCGAATAATTAGAATATGTCTGCTTATTGTGTGTATTAGCAAACCCTACCCCAATCTCTTGTGCTTCTTGAGAAATTCTTTCTGCATCATAATTATAGAAAGTTTCCCTTTGCTTTTCTTCCGCTGGTTTTGCCCGAATGGTCATATTACTTCCCAAAAAAGTTCCGGTCAGCATTAAAAATACCAATGCAAGAGCTACTATTCTCCTTTTCCATTTTTTCTTTCCTTTCATGCAGCATCTCCTTTCTTTTCCCTGCTACATCATAAGTGTTTCTTTTTTACAGTCATAATAGTAAATTTCATAAGATAGAATTTCTTCGTCTTCTACTTGACTGTCATTTACTTCTTTTACCATTTTCTTTAATTCAATGCGGGAATATTGTCCCTGATCTGGGACTAAGATACATTCATGAACACTACTTGGAAGTATATAGAAATTTTTCTTTAGAACTTTTGCGATATGATTTAGAACGTGGGGATATAAAATTACTGCTGCTCCATAATATTTTTCTTCATTTGTTAAAACATACATGAGCTCCTCTCCCGTTATTTGCGGTTGATTTCCACTCAGCTCAGCAATCAAAGCTTCCATTCCCTGAATAGTATAAGGCAGCTTTCTGCTAGTATTCAAAAGAGCATCCTTCACCAGCTGCTCTTTTTCAATTCCCCATACATGAAGATTACAATCGTGGATAATAATAGACGCTCCGTTTAATTTTCCGCCTTCCAACCGATAGTAAAACACTACTGCCAAGTCTAAATACCTAATATGCGGCATATATTGCAGCTTTCGTTTATTCATGTCATAATTTACCAATTTATAATATACTCTTGTCCTTGCCTTTCTATAATCTTCAAACTCTGACAAAGAAAACTCCTCCTGTTTATCCGTTATTGACAACTGTAAAATCTGAACTGCTATTTCCTCTAAAGAAAGTCCTCCCTGAAAATCCACATAAAAAGGTTTTACATAAATCATAGGCGCTATTTTATCCCTTTTTCCACGAATTACTAATGCATCCAGTTCAATTCCATTATTTTTCTCCACTCGATGCAGGGAAATACTCTTTTCACCTCCTGTCTTTTCCCTTAAAAAGTCCATAAGTGCCTCTTTGAATGCTTCATACTCCATAAACATTCTCCTTTTCTTTATTATTTTTTATACTAAGCAGCACAGAGAATGCACAAAGACAGAATTTCCCCATACTACATAATATTCTTCTAAATGATACTGATTTTGGAATAAACTCACGAATGTGAATTGAATTTTAATTTTGAAATAGAATTTTAGAATTTAACATTTTTATCGAAGTATATCGAAACAGTTAAACTGCTTCGATATACTTTATGTGTCTTATACTCTGGACAGATATTCACCTGTTCTTGTATCAATTTTAATAACGTCACCCTGATTTACAAATAAAGGAACGTATACAGTAGCACCTGTTTCAACAACTGCAGGTTTTGTAGCACCCTGTGCTGTATTTCCTGCAAATCCAGGTTCTGTTTCTGTGATTTCCAGTTCTACAAATAATGGTGGCTCAATAGCAAATACGCCTCCGTTGTAAGAACATACTTTTACTGTTTCGTTTTCTTTCACGAATTTTAAAGCATCTCCAACTGTATCCTGAGCAATAGCAATCTGGTCATAAGTTTCATTGTTCATGAAGTTATACAGATCACCATCATTGTATAAATACTGCATATCCACACGCTCAATACGTGCCTGTGGGAATTTTTCAGTTGGTCTGAATGTTTTTTCAATAATTCCACCACTGATAACATTTTTTAATTTTGTTCTAACGAATGCAGCACCTTTACCTGGTTTAACGTGCTGGAATTCCATAATCTGTACTACGTTACCATCAATTTCCAGTGTGAGACCATTTTTAAAATCTCCTGCTGATATCATAATGATATTCCTCCTTATTTCGTCCATTGGGAAAACCTTTCGGCTTTTCCACTATACTTCATTCTATAATACATCTGCGCAATTTTCAACTATTTTTTATCTTTCTTTTTTCTTTTGCTCTTTCTCATAGAAATAAAGTACAATTTTTTCCAATTTTCGCTTAAAAACAATCTGAATTTCTTCCTTTGGATGAATTGGCTTTACTAAAATATTATAAATTCCGGTTCTCTTCGCACCATAAACATCTGTGAAAAGCTGATCGCCTACAAAAACTGTGTCTTTTATAGATGTTTCCATAAGTTCCATTGCCTTTTGATAATTCTTTCTGGAAGGCTTGTGAGCATTCTCAATGAACTGTACCTGTACTTTTTCATTAAATGAACTGACTCTTTCATACTGATTATTCGATAAAAGACAACACTTAAAACCAATTTTCTTTAATTTTTCAAATAATGCAATGGCTCTTTTATCAGCCGGCTCACCATGGGGTACTAATGTATTATCAATATCAAAAATAATCCCCCTGTATCCCTTTTCGTAAAGTTTTTGAAAATCAATTTTATATGTAGACTCCATATATACATCCGGAAAAAATTTTCTAAACATCTTCTTTGTCCCTTCTTCCTATTTCTTCAATAGTAACAGGTGAACATATAGTTTGTCAAACCCGTTCGCCCAAAGGAGAATATTTTTGCGTTTCCAATATATTTTTATATGCCGGACGAATAATTTTATCTGTATTAATCAGTTCCTCCATTCTATGAGCACTCCATCCTACAATACGGGCAATTGCAAACATTGGTGTATAAAGCTCAATAGGCAGTCCTAACATACTATACACAAATCCACTGTAAAAATCTACATTCGCACTTACTCCTTTATAAATTTTTCTCTCCCTTGCAATTACCTGCGGTGCCAGACGCTCTACTCTTGCATAAAGGTCATAATCTTCACTTCTTCCCTTTTCCTCTGCCAACTTTTCTACAAAACGTTTGAAAATCTGGGCTCTTGGATCAGAAATAGAATATACAGCATGCCCCATTCCATAAATTAAACCTCTCTTATCAAAAGCTTCTTTATGCAAAAGTTTTATCAGATAACTCTCTATTTCTTCCTCATCTGTCCAGTCTTTTAAATTTTCTTTCATATCCTTAAACATACTTACTACTTTAATATTGGCACCGCCATGTTTTGGTCCCTTTAAAGAACCTAGCGCTGCTGCTATCGTTGAATACGTATCTGTTCCGGACGAAGATACTACATGTGTGGTAAAAGTAGAATTGTTACCACCTCCATGTTCCATGTGAAGTACCAAAGCCAGATCTAAAATCTGAGCTTCCAAAGGTGTATACTGTTTATCTGCACGCAGCATTAAAAGAATATTTTCTGCTGTGGACAAATCTTTTCTTGGATTATGTATATAAAGACTTCCATCCCTGTTATAATGTTCATGTGCCTGATATCCATAAACAGACAACATTGGGAAAACACTGATTAAATTGATACATTGGCGTAATACATTTGGTAAAGATATGTCTTCTGGATTTTCATCATAAGAATATAAAGTCAATACGCTTCTGGAAAGTGTATTCATCATATCTTGGCTGGGAGCTTTCATAATAACATCTCTGACAAAATTAGTAGGAAGTTCTCTCTGATTTGCCAGAATTTCACTGAATTTCTTCCATTGTTCTTTATTTGGCAATTTTCCAAAAAGCAATAGATAGGCCGCTTCTTCAAAACCAAATCTCTGTTCTTTTAAAAATCCATTTGTCAAATCTACAATGTTAATTCCTCTATAATATAATTCACCATCACAGGGAACCTCTTTGCCATCTATTACTTTTTTCTGCACAATATTAGAAATCTGAGTAAGTCCGGCTAGCACACCTTTTCCATTTAAGTCTCTTAATCCTCTTTTTACATCATATTTTTGATATAAATCTGTATCTATAGTACTGTTTTCTTTACAAAGGTTTGTAAGTTTTTCAATTTCCGGTGTAACTTTCATATTAAATCCTGACATATTTCATTCCCCTTTCCGTCTCGCTTTAGCGTGGTATCATATTAGCACATAAAATACATCATGACAAGAAAAATCTTTATAAACTTTTTATTTGCAAACATGAAAAAAGAGATTGCCATCTCAAAATTTAACAATCCCTTTTCTTGCTTTACTTTAAATTTAATTTTGCAAATGCATCAGCAAACGCATTATTTATTGGCTCCTGCGCCTCTTTTTTCTGTTTATTTAAGTATTTCTGTACATCTTTTTTACTGACTCCTGCGCCTTCTTTTTCTCTGCGCTGTTTAAAGCTGGACAGTTTTTCCTTATACCCACAGGTAGCACAGATAAACGTGTCTTCCTTCCCTTTTACATACATTTCCATCTTTCTGTGACAATTTGGGCATCTGGCGTTTGTTAATCTGGAAATTGTCTCTCTATGTCCACATTCTCTGTCCTGACAGACCAGCATTTTACTGTTTTTTCCATTAACAGACAACATACGTTTTCCACATACCGGACATTTGGTATTCGTCAGATTATCATGCCGGAATGTACCGTCTGCACCTTTTATTTCTGCTGTAATATCTTTTGTATACGCAGAAATTTCTTTTAAAAAGGCAGACTTATCTAATTTTCCTTCTGCAATTTTAGACAGTTTCATTTCCCAGTCTGCCGTAAGCTCTGGCTTCTTTAAATCCTCCGGAACCAATTCTAACAGCTGTTTCGCTTTAGAGGTAATATGTATTTCATTTCCCTTCTTTTCCATAAGGAAAGTATGAAAAAGTTTTTCAATAATATCAGCTCTTGTAGCAACCGTTCCAAGTCCTCCTGTTTCTCCCAGAGTTTTCGCTGCTTTTTTATCCTGTGTTTCCATATACTTTACAGGATTTTCCATAGCTGAAAGCAAAGTTGCCTCTGTAAATGCTGCCGGTGGTTTTGTTTTCCCCACTGTCAATTCTAAGCGTTCTATTTTCAGTGTTTCTCCTTCTTTCAATTCTGAAAGCTTTTGAAACTCTTCTTCATCTTCTTCTGACCACGTTCCCTCATAAGCTTCTTTCCAGCCCATGTTTTTTACAATTTTCCCCTGTGCTGCAAAGATCTCTCCTGCTGCTTCAGCTTTCATAGTCGTCTGTTCATACTCAAATGTTGGATACAACACACTGAAAAATCTTCGAACAACTAAATCGTAAATTTTACGTTCTTCATTTGTCATGTGTTCTAACTGTACAAACTGTTCTGTAGGAATAATTGCGTGATGGTCGCTGACTTTTTTATTGTCTACAAAAGAAGCATTCCCTTTCACCGGTTTCATGGAAAGCATTCCTGCTATTTTCTTATATGGTCCTACAGCACATGCCTTTAATCGCTCTTTAATTGTAGGAACGATATCTGTCCCAATGTATCGGGAGTCCGTTCTAGGGTATGTAAGCACCTTATGATTTTCATAAAGACGCTGCATAATATTTAACGTCTCTTTTGCAGAAAATCCAAATTTTTTATTGGCATCTCTTTGCAACTCTGTTAAGTCATAGAGTCCGGGCGCTGGTATTCTCTTACTTTTTTTCTCCACAGAAATAACTTTTAATAAATCACTGTTTAATGCATTCTTTATACTTTCCATTCTCTCTTTATGAAAAGAACGTGTGCTGCCACTCTTTTTATCTTGCCATTTCCAATGCATATTCCCTGCTTTTAGAGTAATTCCATAGAATTCTTCCGGCTGAAACTTTCGAATTTCTTCTTCTCTTTTTGCTATCATTGCTAAAGTAGGTGTCTGTACACGTCCACAGGAAAGCTGGGCATTGTACTTACAGGTCAGTGCTCTGGTAGCATTAATACCTACCAGCCAATCAGCTTCTGCTCTTGATACAGCTGCCGCATACAGATTTTCATAATCCCTTCCCGGTCTTAAATGAGCAAATCCCTCTCTAATAGCTTTATCTGTTACAGATGAAATCCAAAGACGCTTCACAGGCTTTCTGCATCCGGCTTTTTCTAAAATCCATCTGGCAACTAATTCCCCCTCACGGCCTGCATCTGTTGCAATAATAATTTCATTTACATCTTTTCGATACAGCTGGGTTTTCACTGCCTGATACTGTTTTGCAGTCTGTTTGATAACAACTAAATCCATTTTCTTAGGAAGCATAGGAAGATATTCCAGATTCCAGTCTTTATATTTTTTATCATATTCCTCCGGATCTGCTAAAGTTACCAAATGCCCCAGAGCCCATGTAACTATATACTTTTCTCCTTCCAGCGCTCCATTCTGCTTTTTACCACATTTTAAAACTCTTGCAATATCTCTGGCAACAGAAGGCTTTTCTGCCAATACCAGTGCTTTCATTCTCAGTCCTCCTGCATTACATCTCTTTTTGGAAAAATTCTGTTGTTTTTCGCACCTTTTTCATTAATTCTGTAAAGCTTTCCGGTGTCAAAGACTGTTTTCCGTCACAAAGCGCCTTTTCCGGATTATTATGCACCTCAATCATAACACCGTCTGCTCCTGCTGCAATGGCTGCCATAGTAAGCGGTTCCACCATAAAACGAATTCCTGCTGCGTGGCTTGGGTCTACGATTACAGGAAGATGTGTCTTTGATTTCAGCATAGGAATGGCGGAAATATCCAATGTATTCCTCATAGAAGTCTCAAATGTACGAATACCTCTCTCACAGAGAATAACTTTTTCATTTCCTCCTGCCATAATATATTCTGCACTCATAAGAAGTTCTTCTAATGTATTTGCCATACCTCTTTTTAATAAAATTGGTTTATCTATCTTTCCCAGCTCTTTTAACAACTGAAAATTCTGCATATTTCTCGTCCCTACCTGAATTACATCTACATCTTCGAATAATGGAAGATGCTCTGCACTCATAATCTCTGTTACAATCGGAAGCCCTGTTGCTTTCTTTGCTTCTAAAAGCATCTTCAATCCTTCATTTTCAAGTCCCTGAAAAGAGTATGGTGAAGTTCTTGGCTTAAATGCACCGCCTCTTAACAATCCTGCCCCTGCCAGTTTTACATCTTGAGCAACTTCTGTCATCTGCTCTCTACTTTCGATAGAACATGGTCCTGCAATTACCTGAAAATTTCCGCCTCCAATTTTTCTTCCTGACACATCAATGATTGTATCATTGGGATGCATATCCTTATTTGCTTTTTTATAAGGCTCTTTAATTCTCTTTACAGATTCTATAACATCCAAAGCGCCTAACCATTCTGCATCAACTTCTGTTGTATCTCCAATCAAACCAATCAAAGAAGCATCTGTTCCATCTGACAAATGAAGACCTAATCCCATATCTTTAAGCTGTTGTTTCAAGCTTTCCACCTTTTTTTCATCTGCTCCTTTTTTTAATACTAAAATCATAATTTTTCCTCCTCTGAAATAAAAAACCGATGTCTGCTGTATGCAAACACCGGTTTTTCATCATTTACTAAAATGATTACAACTCTAAATGCTTATTACAGCAGAAAATACCTACACTATAAAAATAGCCCAGGTAAGAAAAATAATACTTTTTATTTGTATCAATTCTTTTCTGCCTCATCATCACATTTACCTTTTCCTTGTTAATATTGAATTCAACAGATACCTGATAGATTGTTTTGCTCTTTTTGCTTCTCAATTCTACCCCAGCATCTAAAATTACATTTATCATATAACTGTTTTTTTTATTTGTCAATAAATTTCCCACTCGATTTTCTACTTAATTTTATTTTTAACCATAAATAAACTGACTATTTTACAGTATTATGGTATAATTTTATATATTTCATACGGGAGGATTTTTTATGGAAACAAATACTGCTCTTGCATATAAAGTAATTCAGGAGGTACAAAAAGCCGTAATCGGAAAAGATAAATGTATAGAAAAAATCATGATGGCCATTTTAAGCAACGGACATATTTTGTTGGAAGATGTTCCCGGTGTAGGAAAAACTACTATGGCACTGGCTTTTGCAAAGGCGCTGAATTTAAAAGAAAACCGTTTAACCTTTACACCTGATGTTCTTCCGGCAGACTTAACAGGATTTACCATGTATCGAAAAGAAACAAATGAATTTTACTATCAACCCGGAGCTGTCATGTGTAACTTATTTTTAGGAGATGAAATCAATCGTACTTCCCCAAAAACACAGTCTGCTCTTTTAGAAGTTATGGAAGAAGGACAGGTCAGCGTTGACGGGGTTACGCATCCTTTACCGAAACCTTTTATTGTAATTGCTACACAAAATCCTGCCGGTTCTGCTGGAACACAGCTTCTCCCTCAATCACAGTTAGACCGCTTCAGCGTTTGTCTACAAATTGGCTATCCTGAGAAAAAAGAAGAAATCGCCATTTTAAAAGGCAGATTGGCAGAAAACACCATTGAAACTGTACAACCGGTTTTAACTGCCAGACAACTTATACAGCTGCAAAAAGTATGTCAAAATATTTTTATTCATGATGTTATCTACGAATATATCGTATCTCTTATCCATGCCACCCGAAATCATCACCTAATTGAACTGGGTATAAGTCCAAGAGGTACATTGGCTTTGACACGAATGGCTCAGGCAAGAGCATTTTTACATGGATTTAATTATGTACGGCCAGAGGATGTGCACAGTATTTTTTGTGATGTATGTACGCATCGTATTATTATCAGCTCCAAAGCTCGCATAAGTAAAGTATCTGCACATTCTATTTTAAAAGAAATTTTAGCTTCCACACCTTCTCCATCTGTGCGAAGCAGACATTAAGCTCAACACGAAAGGATGTTTTATGTTTTTTAATCTAATAACTTTTTTATTGCTTCTTTTATGCCTTTATCTTGCAATTTTATATCAAAGTACAGCTGCCTGTGCTCTGTTTCTGTTTCTTTTTATAGATAGCATACTGGAACTTCTGGTTCTGCTCTACAACCGTAAACATTTAAAAATAGAATTGCCTGATATTCTCATTAATGACAACAAAGCAAACAATCTTTTAGAATTTAATTTACAGGCACAAAATACCGGAATTTTTTCTATGCCATATCTTCGATTGAAATGGCATTTTACTGATACTTTTCAAAATAAAATTCCACTGCCGGATTACTATTTTTCTTTAAATGCAAAAAAAAGCCGTGTTTTATCCGGCAATATTAGTAATCATTATTATGGGAAATTCCAATTACAAACAGATAAAGTCCGAATATACAGTTTTACGCACTTATTAAGTCTGTCCATGGTTTCTAATGCAAAAGCTGACATTCTTTTTTATCCGTCCCCCTTTGTAATTCCTATCCAGCTTAGCGAAGGAATACGATTTTTTTCTGCAGAATGTGATGGATTTGAAGAAATTGTTTCTGGTACAGGTTCTCACCATACAAGCGATATACGCGAATTTCTTCCGGGGGATAAGCTAAGACAAATACATTGGAAACTCAGCGCCCGTACAGACCAACTATTAGTAAAAGAAACTGGCAGGCCAAAAGGATTTCCTATCCTTCTTTTTTTAGAAAAAGGGAAGTCTGATAAAAAATCTTCCTCTCAAAAATGCAGTATTTTTTTGGAATATGCAGCCTCTCTTTCCTATTCTTTCCTGTATTACGGCTGTAACCATTTTATCGTATGGTATAACGAAAAAGAAAATACGCTTCTCCGTATTCCCGTTAGAAATGAAGAAGAGTACCTTTCTTTCCTGCATCAATTATTATATGAAACAATCACAAATTCAAAAGAAGATCTGTATTCCCTGTACTCTTGTACATATCCCTGTGATACTTATTTTACATCATTTCTCTTGAATACAGATTTACAGATTTATCAAAATCAACAACTTCTTTTAGATTGTTCAAATAATCCTACAGAAACTTTAAAAAACAGTACACTTATTTTATAAAGGAGACTAACATGAAGAAAAAAGACAAACCTCCGATTTCCATAATATTACCGAAAGAAAAATATACTCTGGGAGCACCTTGCTCTTTTTATGCTTTCTTTACTCTCTTTTCTTTTTCTCTGGGTATTTATTCTAGTCTTTTGCTCATGATTTCTTCTGCTGCTCCAAATTACAAAACTGTGTTAATCCTAGGATTATTTTCCTTCTTTTTGACAATTTTGCAAAAAATAAAAATAGTTCCTGTCCGTTTTCTTGTTTCTGTAATACCCTGTGCTTTTGCTCTTTATTTATACAGAAAACGCTTTTTTTCACAAGGAAATTCTTTTTTGCATAGACTTCAGATGCTTTTTCAAGAGGAATACTTTGCAGCTTCTACAACAGCTTTCAAAAAGACAGATATGACTTTCCTGTTTCTTGCTGTTACTTACCTATTTTTACTCCTGCTTGCCTTGTTACTGCAATATAAAAAATCCACCTTATTTTTTATATTGTTAAGTTTTCCTATTATTTTGAATTTTTTCCTAGGTGTTTCACCATCCTATTTTTCTATAGGATGTATTATCGGTGCCTGCCTTTTCTGGTATTCTACAAAGCCGGCAGTTCTTATTCTTGCTTTGGGGCTTTATTTTATGTGTATCCGCGTTTTTATTCCGCATTTTGCACCTGAACTTTTTAAATACAACAAAACAGTTCATCAGGCAGTCAATGAACTGACTGACAATCTCAGTAAAAGTTTTTTGCCAAAATCAAAGAATGCCGGACAAACATCTTCAAAACCATTTTTTTCTTTTGAGCAAGAAAGTTCTGGTAAATTACAGACTTTAAGCAACCGCGCACCGGTATACAGCAGACAAACCATGTTTGAAATCACCTGTAAAGAAAAACCTTCCTCTCCCCTGTATTTACGAGGATTTGTAGGACAGAATTATAACGAATCCACATGGAGAGCACCAACTTCAGACTCGTGGGATAACTTTTATAAAAAAAATAAACTTTCTAGTGATAAAATCCAAAATTTCTTTTCGCTCCCCTATACAATGGGAAAAGAAAATGCACCGGATAAAATTACTTCTCTTTCTCTGGTGCCTAAATTTACACAGAAATTTACTTATTTTCCTTATGGTGTAAAATTATCGAAAAATACTGTTTTTAATGATACCTATGCAATAGAAAGTAAGTTTTCTATGCCTCATAAACTTTCCTGTTATCCACTTTCCCTTACATCCGTTTCTTTACTTTTTAGTTCTGAAAGTGGTACACCAAAAAAATATCAATCTCTTAATAAAAATTACGGAAATTATGTACGGCAAAAATACATGGATGACAACTCAGAAGTATTTTCCAGATTGCAAATAGATCTTTCAAAACTTCCTGTTTATACTACCATAAGTGACAATCCTGATTTTGATACTATCCAAAAGGCGGCAGAAGAAATACAAGATTTTCTAAAATCTAAGGCATCTTATAGCCTTTCCCTTGCACCGGTATCTTCAAACAGTAGCTTTTTAGAAGAATTTTTATATGAACAACACCGTGGATTTTGCATACATTTTGCTACTGCAGGGACTCTATTATTTCGTATGTATGGAATTCCTGCCAGATATGTCACCGGTTATGTAGTACAACCTGAAGATTTTCATCAGAAAGATAACAAAAATTTTACTTGTAATGTAAAAGATAGTTCAGCTCATGCATGGACTGAGGTTTATATCGGAAACGGTATCTGGGTTCCTGTGGAAGTCACTCCTTCCAGCTCTGCCAATGAAGAGGAAAATATATCCATAAATACACATGAAGATATCGTGCCGGAAACAGAAGTTCCTCCCCCTTCGGAGAATATCGAAATGCAAAAACCTAACTCACCAGAAGACAATCATACATCCAAAAACGAAAAACCTTCTAATACTGATACTGAAAAATCAGAAGCTGGTAAAACGAAGGATTTCGATTTCCTTTTTGTTTTTAGATTCTTACTTGTTCCGTGTATTATTCTGTTTCTATTTACTTTGCGCTATCAAATTTTGTCTCAAAAAAGAATAGGACACTTTGCCCATAACCGCACAAAAGGTTATTTTCTGCTTTATCAAAATCTTTTAAGACTATGGCAGACAGAATTCAACATATCAGAAAAGGATTTATCTGCTTATGACTGGAAAGAAAAATTTAAAGGTCATCTGCCTAATAACAGAAAAAACGACTTTGAAAAACTATGTAACGAAGCAGAAGAAATTTATTTTGGAAATAAAAAACCTACAAAACAACAAGTTCGTGCTTTACGTTTTATTTATTGCAAATCAAGAAGAACTTTTTTCAAAGAATTATCCGCAACTAAATATTTCTATTATAAATTTTTGAAAGTTTTATAGGGTTGTTGCTTAATGCAACAGCCCTATAACTAATAGCATTTTATACTCTTTTTGTGTATTTCAGGTAAATCCATCCTGCCCCCGACTTTAGCTTTCCCCATCCATTTTTTTCTTCTACAATTGTAAACGCTTCATTTTTCTTTACTACAGTATTAATTTTATAACTTGTACCAGGTCCTGAACGAACATTTAAAGCACTCGCTGTAATTCTAACAACATATCCCCTATTATTAGAATTCTCTGAAATCCCTAATGTTTTTAAAATTCCTTTTGCATAAGCTTTACCAAATTTTTTCTGCTCATGTTTTTCATCAAAAGCATTTAAATCATTTCGATTGTCCATAAATCCTAATTCACAAATAACAGCAGGACAAATGGTATCTCTAATAAAAGCATAATAATCTTTGCCATTTACATTTTCTTTTGTTTTAATTCCACGTGAATTTTGTCCTAATGCTATTACTTCTGCCTCAATATTCTGAGCGAGTGCCTTTCCTTTCCCTCCTTTTAATGTGTAGAATATTTCAAATCCATCTCCTCCACCTGCATTGATATGAATATCTACTGCTAAGTTAGGTGCGTATGCATTACACTCTCTTATCTCCTGTATTACCGTATCTTCTTCATCTCTATAACGAGACATTTTTACAGATACACCATTTACTTCCAAATAATCCTTACATGCAATCCCCATTGTCAGAGCCATGTCTTTTTCTTTGTATCCATTTGCAGTAACTCCCGGATCATTTCCTCCATGCCCAATTCCTAAAAATACTTTTGCCATAAAAACTTCCTTTTACCTCAATATAGCAAAATAGAGAACCTGTTTCCAAGTTCTCTATACTATCTATTTTCAATATTTAGTTTATTCATTCTAGTTTCCTAAGATACTAAAATTTTTCATTATTGGCAAAAAAAGTCTCTTTATGACTATGTTAAAGATACAAAAAAAGTCCAGCATTTACTGGACTTTTAAAGCAGGGGATGAGGGACTCGAACCCCAGCATAAATGCTGTAGAAACCCCAAATCCCCTTATAAATACTTTATTTTTTACAACACTTAAGAGACTTTATTGTGTTCTACTGTGTTCTATTGAAAATAATGGAGGTAACGCACATCATCCTTTAATTTTATTCTGTAATTAATAGCGTATGCCCGTTTGTCCAATTCTCTTCTTCTCTTTGCCGATTCGCACCATGAAAAATTTTGATAAACTATATCATTAAAATATCTATAACCACTTTTTATTCTTCTACAAACAGCCGGTGCCAATGATAGCTTTTCCACTAAAACAAGTTTCACTTTCATCGTCTACTTTCAATTTAGAAGAAAAATAAAAGTAGCTTCATACGTTGTATGAGACTTCTATATATAACGCCAATTAGTTTTAGCGTTGCAAATTGGATTTTATCTATCACTTCTCTTAAACAAGGAAATACTATTAATAGCCACTGAAACCACAGTAAGGAACCACAACATATTCGAAGTGATTGGAACCACATCCATCAAAGCACCCCAATCTTCGACCAAAATCCAATGGGCTGCTTCAGCGTAAAAGGAACATAAGGTGAACACAGTGAATGATAAACTGCAAAATCTAAACCATTTTGCTTCTCGATTCCGTAACGTCCATATAACATTTAATATTGCAGTAATAATTGCAGTAATACCAAAAAAGAACCACTTAACAAATCCGCCGACAAATGTGAATACTAACAAAAAAATGACTGAGAGCATAAGAATACCTGTCAGTGCCGAAAGGAAAATTATTAAATGCTTTTTTTTACTTTTCTTAATTTCATTGTTGGCATATTCTATAATTTCATCTACAATTTTTTCGTTATTTTCTTTACTCATTGTTGCTACCTCCAGTTAATAAATCATATAGACTTACCCCTAGTATTTCTGAAAGGGGAATTAAAATTGTTATATCAGGGAAAGAGAGTCCGGTATCACATAGTTAAAGATATTGGTATCATTCAATCAATTTTGCCGATAAAGCGGTAGAAGATTTCTACCTCCTGTTCCCGGCTTCCGTCCTCACCTTTGACCGCTTCATGGACAACGATTTTTTCAATCAGCGTATTCAAAAGTTCGGCGGTCAGTTCTGTTGGATTGACGCACTCTTTCATCAAGGCAATCCATTTTTCTGCGTCTGCGGCGTTCTGGCTTTCAGTGGCGATAGCGGATTGAAGCTGTTCAATCTTTGTGTCCAGTTCAGCCTGTTCGCTTTGGTACTTCCCGGACAACATAGAGAAGTTGTATTCCGTGATACGCCCCGCCGCCCAGTCCTCATACATCCGGGCAAACAGGGTATCGACTTCGGCTTTCCGCTTCTCCGCTTTGTTCAACTCTGCGGCTTGCTTCTTTCTTGCGGCGGCCTGTCCCTTG
>CAJKQE010000024.1 GCA_905201915.1 uncultured Lachnospiraceae bacterium | reverse complement strand
AATTGCCCGCAGAGCATGAACGAAATGTGTTCGGACAGTTTGATGAGCACATTAAAAAAATAGAAAAAACACTTGGAGTAACTGTAATCTCCCGAAATGGACAGCTTCGTATTTTAGGACCTATGACAGCATGTCAGCAGGCTGTAAAAATCATACGAGAATTTCTGGCATTGTCCCAAAAGGGAAATACCATTACCCAACAAAACGTAAATTATGCATTGGCTCTTGCAGCCGAAGAAAAAACTTCTGTAATTACAGAAATTGATAAAGAATGTATTTGCCATACTTTAAACGGACGTCCTATTAAACCGAAAACATTAGGACAGAAAGCATATATTGATGCAATCCGAAAAAAAATGATTGTGTTTGGTCTTGGCCCTGCAGGAACAGGAAAGACCTATCTTGCCATGGCAATGGCAATTACTGCATTTAAAAATGATGAAGTAGGTAGAATTATTTTAACAAGACCTGCTATTGAAGCAGGAGAAAAACTGGGATTTCTTCCCGGTGACCTGCAAAGTAAAATTGATCCTTATCTTCGGCCTTTGTACGATGCCCTTTACGAAATTATGGGAGCAGAAAGCTTTGCCAAAAACATGGAAAAAGGGTTGATTGAAGTCGCACCTCTTGCCTATATGAGAGGGCGAACACTGGATAATGCCTTTATTATCTTAGATGAAGCCCAAAATACCACACCTGCGCAAATGAAGATGTTCCTTACCCGTATTGGTTTTGGTTCAAAAGTCATTGTTACCGGAGACCTTTCCCAAAAGGATTTACCTTCCGGTACAAAGTCGGGACTGGACGTTGCTCTTCACGTACTGAAAAAGGTAGAGGATATTGCCTTTTGCGAATTAACAAATAAAGACGTAGTGCGTCATCCTCTGGTACAGAAAATTGTTCAGGCTTATGACGCTTATGAGAAAAAGGAAGCAAATGAAAAAAGAGAAAAGAAACCTCGTAAAGACAGGAGGAAAGAACGATGACACTGAATTTAGAAATGGAATATGAGGAAAAGCTGGATTTTGATTACGAAGAACTGGCAAAAAAAGTGATTGAAGCTGCTCTTGATTATGAAGGCTGCCCCTACGAAGCCGAAATCAATCTTGTTTTAACCGGAAATGAGGAAATCCAACAGACAAATAAGGAATTTCGTAATATTGATTGTGTTACAGATGTTCTCTCTTTTCCTATGCTGGATTTCACAACTCCGGCAGATTTCTCTTTTGCAGAGGAAGATGATACCTGTTTTCATCCGGAAAGTGGAGAATTAATCTTAGGAGATATTATGATTTGTATTCCCAGAATGCAGGAGCAAGCTGAAAGCTATGGGCATGGACAGATAAGAGAATTTGCCTTTTTAATTGCTCACAGTATGCTGCACCTTATGGGTTATGATCATATCGAACCTGAAGAAGCAAAAGAAATGGAGCAAAAACAGGAAGAAATTCTGGCAAACCTTGGAATTACACGTTAAGAAAAGTGAATAAAATAAGAAAATCAGCCGATACTATTAGTATTCAAAAATAAGGAGGTTCTTTATGAAAAGAATAATCTATGGTGTCGGCTGTTTTTTCGTTATAATTTTTTTAAGCGCCGGTTTTTTGATTACGTATCAGATTACAGATTTAAAAGATAGAATTTATGCGTTAGAAGAAACCAATGTCTCTGCAAAACAACAAGTCTCTGTACCCGTAATCAACAATAAAAATAAGACTTTTGTTTTGGAACATTATGAAGATGGGAAATTACAGAAAGAGTCTTTCAAAATCAGCTCTTATGGAATTGACAAAGTGGTTTTTAGGCAGGAAGAAGTTCCCGTAAAAGAGGAGGGTTATAAACTTCAGGTAGAAGAGGGTTATCTTGTTGTATATAAAAATTCCGAAAATCAGGTTTTTGAATATACAGATATCCCGTTAGAAGCATTGCCACAAGAACTGCAAAGTGAAGTTTTACTGGGAAAGCAAATTGAAACCATTGACGAACTTTATAATTTTCTGGAAAATTATTCCAGCTAAAATGTATCAAAATCCCTGTCTGGACTTATAGACAAAAATAGTGTAATATAAAATGATGTGAAAATGAACCAAAGAGGGAAAATACATGAATATCAGAGAAAAATTAAAAGACAAAAAGCGCATTGTAATCAAAATCGGTTCTTCATCACTGACTCATAAAGAAACAGGACGACTGGATTTGATTAAGCTGGAAATACTGGTTCGGGAGCTGGCAGATTTACACAATCAGGGCAAGGAAGTCATTGTGGTATCTTCCGGTGCCATTGCCGTAGGTCGGGCAGCTATGGGATTACAGGAAAAACCTTCCCGCCTTTCTGAAAAGCAGGCATGTGCAGCTATCGGACAGGCAAGACTTATGATGATTTATCAGAAGTTATTTGCAGAATACAGTCAGACGGCGGCACAGGTACTGATTACCAAATATACTATGGTAAATGATATTACCAGAGAAAATGCCCGCAACACCTTTCAGAGCCTTTTGGACATGGGAGCAATCCCCGTTGTAAATGAAAATGATACGGTTTCTACCGATGAAATCGAATTTGTCAATACTTTTGGAGACAACGACACCCTGTCCGCTTTAGTTGCAGCTTTAGTAGATGCGGATATGCTTATTCTGCTGTCCGATATTGATGGATTGTTTACAGACGACCACAATGTCAATCCATGCGCAGAATTTATTGACGTAGTAGAGAAACTGGATGAGCACTTAATGAAAATGGGGAAAGGCTCTACAGGCAGCAGTGTGGGTACAGGAGGAATGGCGACAAAGCTTTCAGCAGCCCGAATTGCAACTAGCGCCGGAGCAGATATGGTTATTGCCAATGGGGCAGACTTCCATGTTATACATAAAATTATGCAGGGCAGAAAGCATGGAACACTCTTTCTGGCAGATAAAAAAGAACAAGATATTTTACAGAAGCTATTTGAAAATTTATAAAGCAAAAGAGAGGATGAACAAATATGGATCAAAATACCATTAACCGCATCAACGAGTTAGCAAGAAAATCAAAAGGTGAAGGCCTGACACCAGAAGAAAAAGAAGAACAGAGAAAGCTTCGTGCAGAATACATCGCAGCAATCCGCATGAATATGCGTGCACAGTTAGATAATATTGACATTCAGGAAAAAGATGGAACAATTATCAATTTGGGTGAGAAATATGGCAGAAAAAAAGGAAATTAGAAAATATATTTTTGGAAAGCGAAAAGAATTTTCACAACAGGATGCAGAAAGATACAGTGAAAAAATCTGTGAAACTGTAATCTCTCTTCCTGAGTTTCAGGAAGCAGACTGTATTTACGCCTATGTAGACTACAATAAAGAGGTCGTTACAAAAGGCATGATTGAAGCTGCATGGAAAGCAGGAAAACGAGTGGCAGTTCCCAAAGTAACCGGCGCTCATGAAATGAAGTATTACTATCTGGAAAGCTTTGAACAGTTAGAACCGGGATATTTTCAGATACCGGAGCCTGCATGGGGAGAGGAAGCAAAAGATGAGGACGCTTTTTTAATTGTTCCCGGCGTTGCTTTTGACGAAAACCGTCACAGAGCCGGTTATGGACAGGGTTTTTATGACCGCTATTTGTCCGTACATAGAAAACACAAAACAGCAGCCGTTGCCTTTGACTTCCAGATTGTAGAGGAAGTGCCTGCGGAAGATACAGATATTTTTCCTGACAAAGTAATTACAGAAACAAGAATAATCAATTAAAGGATGAGTTTAATGGAAAATACAACACTTTTATTTAATGATGAAATTGAAAACATAATTGACGCAATGGATTTAAGCCAGGAAGCTCCTGTAAAAGAACCTCAGCGTCAGTATTGGTTTATGAAAAAAGCGCGTCAGCTTGTAAAAGAACAGTCTGAAAAACTGGGAAGACCGCTTACTGCTAATATTACTACTTTTGGATGCCAAATGAATGCCAGAGACTCCGAAAAATTGGTAGGAATTTTGGAACGCATAGGTTATGTAGAAGTACCGGACGAAAACGCAGATTTTGTGATTTATAACACCTGTACGGTAAGAGAAAATGCAAATCTTCGTGTATACGGACGACTGGGTTATCTCCACAGCCTGAAAAAGAAAAATCCTCACATGATGATTGGCTTATGTGGCTGCATGATGCAGGAACCACAGGTAGTAGAAAAGCTGAAAAAAAGCTATTCTTTTGTTAATCTGATTTTTGGTACTCATAATATTTATAAATTTGCAGAACTGGTGGTTTCCTCTCTGCTTTCCAACCGTATGATTATTGATATCTGGAAAGACACAGACAAAATCGTAGAAGACCTTCCGGTAGAGCGAAAATATCCGTTCAAATCCGGTGTCAATATTATGTTTGGCTGCAACAATTTCTGCAGTTACTGTATTGTGCCTTACGTGCGAGGCAGAGAACGCAGCAGAAATCCGAAAGATATCGTAAGAGAAATTGAACGTCTGGTAAAAGACGGCGTTGTGGAAGTTATGCTTTTGGGACAAAATGTAAATTCCTACGGAAAGAATTTAGACGAGCCAATGACCTTTGCCCAGCTTCTTACGGAAATTGAGAAAATCGAAGGCTTAGAACGTATTCGCTTTATGACTTCTCATCCAAAGGATTTATCTGACGAGCTCATTGAAGTTATGAAAAACAGCAAGAAAATCTGTAAGCATCTTCACCTTCCCTTACAGTCAGGAAGCAGCGATATCTTGCAAAAAATGAACCGCCGATACGATAAGGAAAAATATTTAAATCTGGTAGAAAAAATCAGAACAGCTATTCCTGATATTTCTCTTACCACAGATATTATTGTAGGATTTCCGGGAGAAACAGAAGAAGATTTTCTGGAAACCGTTGACGTAGTAAAGAAGGTTCGCTATGACAGTGCCTTTACCTTTATTTACTCCAAACGTACGGGAACACCTGCTGCCGTTATGGAAAATCAAATTCCGGAAGATGTGGTAAAAGACCGTTTTAACCGCCTTCTGGAAACCGTACAGACCATTGGCAGAGAAATGTCTGCAAGAGACACCGGAAAGATCATGGAGGTTCTGGTAGAAGAGCAGAACAGTCAGGACAAACACCTGATGACAGGTCGTCTTTCCAACAATCTGCTGGTGCATTTTGAAGGAGACACTTCCTTAATCGGACAGCTTTGTCAGATACGTTTAGATGAATGCCGCGGCTTTTATTATATGGGAACGAAAGTAGGATAAAGAGCTAATATAGAAAAATTTAAAAGCCTTTTAACAGAAAATAGAAAACAAGGATACTATCTTAACATGAATTAGGATATATCCTTGTTTTTTTAAATGTTATTTAAGGCATCTTTTAAAGCTTTTCTTTTTCTGACAGAAACAGGACAAGATGATTGATTTGTAAAATAAACAATCTGCTTTTTTTCATCATAGAAAATAATATTTTTTAGGTTGATGATAAATGATCGATGACATCTAAAAAAATAATCAGGAAGTAAATTTTCAAATTCGTTTAAATTTCCTACGGAAAAGTGAACTTGTGTAGTGGTACAAAATTTTATACGGTGGGGTGGTGTGGTTTCCATGTAAAGAAGATCATCTATATCTTTATACAGAATTCTTCCATTTATCTGTAGAGGAACAGCCTTCTTAATCTGGAGGTTCAGCTTTCTGTATTGCCTCCAGATTGCACTTAAACAGGAAGCAATTTTTTGTGCCAAATATTTTGTTTCACATTTTTCAATAAAATCCAGAGCTGACACTTTATATTCAAAGGTTAATCTCCACATATCTGTATGAGAAGTAATAAAAATAATATAGCCAGAAGGATCATATTCCCTTATTTTTTCTGCGAGTGCCAATCCATTTATATCTGTTTGCAAATCAATATCAAAAAAATAAATACCTACGGGCATATTAGGTCTTAAAAAGGATAAAATGTCTTCCGGTTTCGTAGTGCAACAAGCAATGTTCATATCATAGTCTTCTATAAACAATAAATTGGTAATAATTTTTTTTATAACTGCCAGCTCTACAGTATTGTCTTCACATATATAAATTGGTATCATAGATGGTTCTCCTGTATTTCTAATTTTTGCATAAATTCATTATTTTTATATAATGTTGTCCAGAAAACCTCAGGATGTTTGGAAATCAAATCCTGAGCATTTCCAAGCCCTAATCCACGACCAGCTCCTTTCGTGGTGCAAGATGCTTTACATAGATCTGATAAAGGAAAGGGGAGTGGTTGTGTAGTATTTTTTATTATAACTGTGATATTAGATTTATTTTTTATTAACGCAATATGAAGTCTTTTTTCCTGAGTTTGAGCAGCTGCCTCTATAGCATTATCCAAAAAAATACCTAAAACGCGCACAAAATGAACCAAAGGTTCTGAAAAGCTTGTTATAGGATTGTAGATTTCCAGATGTACAGATATTCCCATATTGAGTGCTTGAAAAAGTTTAGCTGCAAAAAGACTCTTTAACTGAGGAACTTCCAGATTAGACAGTTGAGAAAAACTAGAGTCATAAGAATACTGCTTACTGTATGGAAGAACTTCTTTATTGAAATAAGCTTTCAATGCAGATAAATTATTTGATTCTATATATTCTCCGATACTTATTAGTACGTTATCATAATCATGCTTTAGTTTTCGGACGGCTGCGTAGGATTTCTCTAATTCCATTATATATCCAGATAATATCTTATTTTCTTTCTCCAACTGTTTTTCCTGTTCTAATTTTTTTGTGTCTTGATAAACCAGATATAGCAGAAAAGATGACGCACAAAAATAGGCAAAAAAGATGAAAGCATTAAAACAAATAATCTTATAACTATAACCAATTATATTACCCATTGCAATATTAAAAATACAAAGTGTTATGCAAAGCCCTAAATTGAGTATTAAGGGAACAAAGAGCTTATTAATGGCAAAAAATCTGAATAAATTGATTTTCTTATATAAAAACCAAGCCAGAAACTTTGTTGTAATAAATAAAATAAGAAAAAAGATGGTCATAAATGTAAAAGGATACTGTCGGCTATAAATATTCGGATCTATGTATTTACTATAGAAAAAGAGCAGGACATTGTTTAGAGTAATACCGTAAAAATATCCAAATAGTGCAACAAAAATACCTATCTCTCTTTTTTTCATATATATACATAAAAATAAACTGGTACAAATTGTGAGTAAAATAGTGATATATTGTGGAATAATTGGTGTAAAAAGAAAAAATGTTATAGATAATAATGTGATATAATAAAAATTCTGTTTTTTTGTAAGTTTAAATGGCAATAAGTTTGTAATATTAAAGAAATAAGTACAGATAGCAATTATATTATATATAATAATCAAAATATTCCCCTCTCAAATAAATTTTTGGTAAATATATACGTTTAGGAAGTAAATTTAACGTTTAAGAAAAATTGTGTTAATAGTAACCTACTATGTTATTATTATATCATAATAAGTAAGGAAAACAAGAAAGAGTATGGCGGAAAAACTTGCAATAAAAATAGGTCGGTTTTAAATAAGCATTCTAAAAAATATTTATTTTAGTAAACTAAAAAACCAATCGTGATTTAGAAATTATCTTTTCACTAAGAAGGTTTTTCATAGCTTGTTTGATTGCTTCTTCCTTCTGTTTTTCTTTTATGGATTCAGGCATACCAATTTTAAATAAATCGGTTGATATCATGACTCTCCAGTAAATAGCAGTCAGAAACATCCGAACGACAGTAATAATGGCTCTTTGTTATGTGAAACAAAAGTTGTGAAATGGATGAATTATTGCTATAATAAAAAAGAGCATAATTTTTATAAGGAAGTGTTATTATGTGCGATGTAAAAAAATATGAAAAATTATATCAAGAGATAGAAAAATTAAAACCAGAGGATACTTTACAGCTTGTATTAGAAGCAGAAACTGAGGAACAAAGAGAGTTCTATGAAGTGGTTGCTGATTTCCTACTTCAAAAGAAGCAGAAAAAGGTAATTGAAAGGAATCTGTTTTGACGAAAAAATATATACTAATAGCCGGTGTAAATGGAGCTGGAAAATCAACTCTTTACGAAACGTTGGACGTGCTAAAAGAAATGCCTCGCATCAATACGGATGAAATTGTAAAAACCCTGGGGGACTGGCGAGACACATCAGTTTTAATGGCTGCTGGAAAACAGGCAGTTAAATTACTGAATCAATACATGGCAAAAGGTGTCACATTCAATCAGGAAACTACTTTGTGCGGCAAAACAATTTTAAAAAATATAAGAAAAGCAAAAGAAATGGGATATTGTATCGAGCTACATTATGTTGGTGTGGATAGTGTTGAAATTGCAAAAGAAAGGGTGAGAGCACGAGTAAATAAAGGCGGACATGGAATTCCGGAAACTGATATCGAAAAACGCTATATAGAAACATTTTGTAATTTGAAAGAAATTTTAAAAGATTGTGACTTGGCAGCATTTTACGATAATACGGAAGGATTTCGGCGTTTTGCAATTTTCCGTAATGGAAAGACTGTTAGGTTATCTCATAATTTGCCCAAGTGGATATACGGAAAGGGTATTATATAAAATACAGACAACTAAGACGGGAAAATATGAAACTTTTTCTGTAAATAATGTTATGAAAGGTCTTCTATGATAAAATAAATTATGAACCGACCCCTAAAAGTTAGACCAAAAATCTAACGATATGAAGAGTATTTTGATGTAATTACAATGGTAGAAAATAATCCTACAGTTGTCAGAGTTTGTTCGTATATTGCTGCTCATGGATGTTTAGAATATGATTGCATTGATTTACAGAATAACCAAGATATAACAGAAAAAGTTGACTTGTGGGAAGATATCATGTAGATAATTTGGTAAACAGTCAAGAATTATTACAAAAAATTCAATGCAAAGGATTGTAGGAGGTGACACGCATGAAAAAATTTATTGGTATAGTTGGCATCGGACTTATATGTTGCTTGATATTTGTTATATTGTGGAAAGGAAAAAATCCGGAGAGAAACCAAGAAGAAATAGATGAGCAATATCAGTATGAACCATACGAACCGTATGAAGATACTTCGTTTTCTCAAGCTGAAAAAAATCCAAAAGGAAATTGGGTGCAAGCAGATGAAGGTTGGCGTTATCAGTATGAAGACGGATCCTTTGCCACAGATACATGGGTATTTCTGGATTTTGAAATGTATCATTTTGACAAAGACGGCTTGATGCAGACTGGCTGGATTGAAGTAGACGGAAATGATTATTATTTAAATGAAGATGGAGTAATGTTACGTGATGTATTTACCGAAGATGGATGTTATTTAAACGGAGATGGAATCCGAACCGCTGACCAACTGATGGAAGGAGATGGAATTACTTATATGGTTGATGCGGATCCAAGAGGGCAGGACTCTGGTTGGGATATGTATTATCATGATATTCTTACGTTTAATCATTATGAATTGCATGAAGGAAAAGTTTTTGAGAGGTGGGAAAATAATTTAACGCCGGAAATGTTACATAAGATTGATATGGAGGCAGTTGAGGAGAATAGTATCATTCTGAATTATAAGAATTATAAGGACGGGTATTGTTCACAATGGAGATATATAGATTATGATGCAGAAAAGAAAAAAGCGATTGTAATAGGAGAGTACGAAAAAGTCGTAGATCAGATAGTAGAAGAAAATGTCGGTACCTATGGTGGAACAGCGTTAATCAAACGATATAATCTGGAAACAGGGGAATTAATCGAAGAAACTGAAGAGCAATTAAAATAATTAAAATTAGGAATTTTTCAGGTGGGTTAGCGAAATCCACCTGAAATTATGTACCATAGTTTTTCCGTTATCAATCAGAAGTTGAATGCTTAGATGTTTTTTGAAAAAAATTAGAAAGGTACCGATACACTCGGTTTTGTCTTGAATAATATTCCTAAATTTGATAAGATGTTAACCGAATATAAGAATATAATAGGTATCCTTGTTTCTTAGATATGGAAATAAGGATATTATGATATGGAAAAAAATTTAAAAGGGAAAAAACAAAGGAAAATCAATGGGTTTAACAATTAAAGATATAGATGTTGGTGCATTATCACCAATGATGCAGCATTACGTAAAAACAAAAGAAGAATATAAAGACTGTATTTTATTTTACCGCTTAGGGGACTTCTACGAAATGTTTTTCGAGGATGCAGAAGTAGTGTCCAAAGAATTGGAGCTTACTTTAACAGGAAAAGATTGCGGTATGTCAGAACGTGCACCTATGTGCGGAATACCTTTTCACGCAGCAGAGGTCTATTTAAACCGCTTAATCAGCAAAGGATATAAAGTAGCAATCTGTGAACAAATGGAAGATCCTAAGCAAACAAAGGGGATTGTGCGCAGAGAAGTCATCCGTGTGGTAACACCTGGAACTACTTTAAACACACAAGCTCTTGATGAGACAAAAAATAATTACATTATGTCTGTGGTTTACGTTTCCAACCGCTTTGGTATTGCCATTGCAGATATTACCACAGGTGTATTCATGGTTACAGAAGTTGATGATGTACGAAAACTGCTGGATGAAATTTATAAATTTTCCCCGGCAGAGCTTGTATGTAACGAAGCCTTTACCATGAGCGGCATTGAAATTGACGAGCTGAAAAATCGTTTAAATATTTCTCTTTCTGCTCTTGATAACTGGTATTTTGATGATGATTTATGTGCACGTACTTTAAAAGAACATTTTCATGTAGGAACACTGGAAGGATTAGGTCTCAAAGACTATAACTGTGCAGTGATTGCAGCTGGCGCATTGTTTACCTACCTTTTAGAAACGCAGAAAAATTCTATGGAACATTTGCGTCAGATAACTCCGTATATCACAGACAAATATATGCTCATTGACAGTTCTACAAGACGAAATCTGGAACTCACTGAAACTATGCGGGAAAAAGCCAAAAGAGGTTCTCTTTTATGGGTACTGGATAAAACCAAAACAGCCATGGGTGCCCGCATGATGCGCAGCTTTATTGAGCAGCCATTAATTGATGAAGGGGAAATCAATGCACGTTTAGATGCAGTGGAAGAAATCAACTGTCATGAAATGGATAGAGAAGAAATACGGGAATATTTAAGTCCTGTTTATGACATGGAGCGTTTAATCAGCCGTGTCAGTTATCAGTCTGCCAATCCAAGGGATTTGATTTCTTTTAAAAGTTCTATTTCTATGATTCCTTACATACGTCAGCTTTTGTCCCAATTCCAGTGTGAAGAACTGAAAAAAGTATATGAAGAAATGGACGATTTGCAGGACTTGTACCAGCTATTGGAAGCCTCCATTGTAGATGAACCACCTCTTGCCATGAAAGAAGGAGGCATTATTAAAGAAGGCTATCAAGAGGACATTGACCATTTCCGGGAAGCCAAAACAAAGGGAAAAGTATGGCTGGCAGAATTAGAGGCAGAAGAAAAAGAAAAAACAGGTATTCGTACCTTAAAAATTAAATACAATAAGGTTTTCGGCTATTATCTGGAGGTCACTAATTCTTTTAAAGACATGGTTCCTGATTATTACACCAGAAAGCAAACTCTAACCAATGCAGAGCGTTATATCACACCACGTTTAAAAGAATTAGAAGATATGATTTTAGGTGCAGAAGACAAGCTTTATGCACTGGAATACGAAGCTTTTGTATCTATCCGTACAAAAATTGCCGCAGAAGTGGAACGTATTCAGCGAACAGCTCGTGCTATTGCCAAATTGGATGCTTACGCATCTTTAGCTCTTGTAGCTTCCCGCAATCAGTTCGTACGTCCAAAAATCAATACAAAAGGTGTCATTGATATTAAAAATGGCAGACATCCTGTAGTGGAAAAAATGATTTCTAATGATATGTTTATTCCAAATGATACTTATTTGGATAATGGAAAAAATCGTGTTGCCGTCATTACAGGCCCAAACATGGCAGGAAAATCCACCTATATGCGCCAGTCTGCTCTGATTGTTTTAATGGCGCAGATTGGTTCTTTTGTGCCCGCCGAAAAGGCCAATATCGGAATTGTAGACCGAATTTTCACTCGTGTAGGTGCATCCGATGATTTGGCAAGTGGACAGAGTACCTTTATGGTGGAAATGACAGAAGTTGCCAATATTCTGAGAAATGCCACTTCCAAAAGTCTTTTGATTTTAGATGAAATTGGCAGGGGAACCAGCACCTTTGATGGACTTTCTATTGCGTGGGCAGTAATTGAACATATCAGCAATACCAGAATTTTGGGGGCAAAAACCTTGTTTGCGACTCATTATCATGAGTTGACAGAATTGGAAGGAAAGCTGGCAGGAGTAAACAATTATTGTATTGCAGTAAAAGAAAGAGGAGATGACATTGTCTTTCTTCGAAAAATTGTAAAAGGCGGAGCAGATAAGAGTTATGGTATTCAAGTTGCCAAACTTGCCGGCGTTCCAGATTCTGTCATTGAAAGAGCAAAAGAACTGGTAGAGGAGCTTGTCAGTGCAGATATTACTACTACGGTAAAGAACATTGCTTCCGAAAATAAAAAACAAAAGACAAAACCTGTCATTCATTTTGACGAAGTAGATATGGAACAGATTTCTCTTTTTGATACAGTAAAAGATGACGATGTCATTGAGGAATTAAAGTCCATGCAGTTGGATGAATTACGACCGGTAGATGCTTTAAATATTTTATATCGACTTCAAAATAAGCTGAAAAATAGATGGTGATAAGAATTGAGAAAAATTGCAGTTTTAAGTCAGAATACAATTGATAAAATTGCTGCGGGAGAGGTGGTGGAAAGACCGGCTTCCGTAGTAAAAGAGCTGGTGGAAAATGCCATTGATGCAGGAGCTACGGCAATTACCGTAGAGATTAAGGAAGGTGGCATTTCTTTTATCCGTGTTACCGACAATGGAGGCGGTATTCCAAAGGAACAGGTTCCTCTGGCATTTTTACGCCATGCAACCAGCAAAATCACACAGGCAGAAGATTTACTCCAGATTACGTCCCTTGGATTTCGAGGAGAAGCTTTATCCAGCATTTCAGCGGTATCACAGATGGAGGTTATTACAAAAGCGCCGGAGGATTTCATGGGCGTGCGCTATGTGATTGAAGGCGGGCAGGAAAAGGTTCTGGAAGATGTAGGCGCACCAAACGGAACCACCATGCTGGTGCGAAATTTGTTTTTTAACACTCCTGCCCGAAAGAAATTTTTGAAAACAGCAATGACAGAAGCGGGATATGTAAGCAGCTATATGGAACAGCTTGCATTGTCCCATCATAATATTTCTTTTAAGTATATGGTAAATGGACAGTTGCGCCTGCACACCTCAGGAAATGCCAATTTAAAAGATGTAATTTATGGAATTTACGGAAGAGATATTACCAGAGAACTAATCCCAGTACAATACGAAAAAACAGGAATTTCTATTACCGGTTTTATCGGAAAACCTTCTATTGCCAGAGGAAACCGAAATTTTGAAAATTATTATATCAATGGCAGATATGTAAAAAGTAAGCTCTTAATGAAAGCTATCGAAGAAGCATATAAGCCTTATATGATGCAGCACAAATATCCTTTTGTTTGTTTACAATACGATATTCACGGAGAAGACGTAGATGTCAATGTACATCCTACTAAAATGGAGGTACGGTTTCAAAACCAAAGCGCTGTTTACAATGCTACCTATGATTTGATTACAGAAGCCTTGGCAGGGAAAGAAATCATCCCTGAGGTTTCGCTTACATCAAAACCAACGGTTGCCCCAAAGCAGACGCATCCAAAGGAGAAAAAAATACTTGTTCCCGAACCTTTTGAAAAAAATCGAATTGCAGAAGAAAAGGCTGTGTACGCTCCCGTAGGATTACGTCCTGCAAGCGCTGAGCCAAAAACAGAAAATAAAACAACACCTATAAGCATAAGCGAGCCTGTAAAATCCAAAGAGTCCGAAATGCAGGCAAAGCCGAAAGAACAGAAGCAAGAATCTTTCCCGCAAGAAAAATCGGAAGTGGTAAAAATAGAGCAGATGGAGCTTTTTGACAATCGGCTTTTATCAAAAGAAGCCCGTGTTCATCATCGTATTATCGGACAGCTTTTTGACACTTACTGGCTGGTAGAATATGACAATAAATTTTATATTATTGACCAGCATGCCGCTCATGAAAAGGTATTGTATGAACGTTTTTTAAAAGAGTTCGCTCAGAAAGAAATTATTTCTCAGATGGTGTCACCACCGTCCTTGGTTTCTTTGAATTTACAGGAAAGTAACCTTTTAAAGGCAAATCTGGAAATTTTCCGTGAGTTTGGATTTGAAATTTCAGAATTCGGGGGTAAAGAATACAGTATTCATGCTGTTCCTGCGAACATTTACGGAGTTTCTGTTCAGGAGCTTTTTATACAGATTTTGGACAGTCTGGATCAGGAACACATTTCCAAAACACCAGATATCCTTGCTGAGCGCATTGCAACAGCTGCGTGTAAGGCTGCGGTAAAGGGAAACAACAGACTTTCCGTAAAAGAGGCAGATGCTTTGATTGATGAGCTTCTCAGTCTGGAAAATCCATATAACTGTCCTCACGGAAGACCAACCATCATCTCCATGACAAAATATGAATTGGAGAAAAAGTTTAAACGAATTGTGTAGGTGAAAATTTTGAAAAAACCTTTAATTATTTTAACAGGTCCTACGGCAGTAGGAAAAACAAAACTCTCAATTGAACTTGCAAAGGCAGTAAACGGAGAAATTATTTCCGCAGACTCCATGCAGGTATATAAACACATGGATATCGGCTCTGCAAAAATCAAAAAAGAAGAAATGTGCGGTGTTTCCCATCATTTGATTGATGTGTTAGAGCCGGATGAAGAATTTCATGTAGTACGATTTCAAGAAATGGCAAAACAGGCTATGGAAGAAATCTATGCAAAGGGAAAAGTTCCCATTCTTGCCGGAGGTACAGGCTTTTATATTCAGGCAGTGGTAAAAGATATCGACTTTTCAAAAGAGACTGAAAAGTCACCGGTAAGGGAAGAATTGGAAAAACTGGCAGAAGAAAAAGGCTGTGCATATCTTCATGAAAGATTACAGCAGGTAGATCCAAAGTCAGCAGAAAAAATTCATGCAAATAATGTAAAAAGAGTTATTCGGGCTTTAGAGTATTTTGAACTTACCGGAAAACCAATCTCTCTTCACAATGAAGAAGAAGCTGCAAAAGAATCTCCTTACAATGTGGCATATTTTGTATTAAATGATGTCCGTGAGAGGCTGTACGAAAGAATTGATGCCCGGGTAGACGCAATGCTGCAGGAAGGATTGGTAGAAGAAGTATCCGGTCTTGCAAAGAAAGGCTATACAAAAGATATGGTTTCCATGCAGGGATTGGGCTATAAAGAAATTTTATCTTATTTAGATGGAAGTTATACATTAGATGAAGCTGTTTATATTTTAAAACGAGATACCCGCCATTTTGCAAAACGACAGCTTACATGGTTCAAACGAGAAAAAGATGTTATTTGGGTAAATAAACAGGACTTTCATTATGAGGAAAATGAAATTTTAAATTATATATTAGAAAACTGTGAGAAAAGAGGAATATTATCATGCAGAAAATGAAAGAAATGTATCATGATTTAGGCATTACCTCACAAGTGCTTGCCTTTGGAAATAAAATAGAAGCAGAATTAAAAGAACGTTTTCAGGAAATTGATGAAAATGCAGAATATAATCAGTTAAAAGTGCTGCATGCTATGCAGAAAAATAAAGTAAGTGAAGGCTGTCTTTATTCTTCTACCGGTTATGGTTACAATGATTTAGGACGTGACACTTTAGAAGAAGTTTATGCAGCAGCTTTTCATACAGAAGCAGCTTTGGTACGACCTTTGATTGCTTGCGGTACCCATGCTTTATCTGTGGCTCTTGCAGGGAATTTGAGACCGGGAGATGAACTTCTTTCTCCTGTTGGAAAACCTTACGATACTTTAGAGGAAGTCATTGGTATTCGTCAGTCTAAAGGTTCTTTAGCTGAATACGGCATTACTTACCGTCAGGTAGAGCTTTTAGAAGATGGAAGTTTTGACTATGAAGGTATTCGAAATGCCATTACAGACAAGACAAAAATGGTGGAAATTCAGCGTTCCAAAGGATATCTTACACGCCCTACTTTTTCTGTAGCACAGATTGGAGAATTGATTTCTTTTATTAAAGGAATTAAGCCGGACATTATCTGTATGGTAGATAACTGCTATGGGGAATTTGTGGAAAAAATAGAACCAAGTGATGTAGGCGCCGATTTAATCGTGGGCTCTCTTATTAAAAATCCAGGTGGTGGTCTTGCACCTATCGGCGGATATATTGCAGGAAAAAAAGAATATGTAGATAATGCAGCTTATCGCCTTACCTGCCCTGGTCTTGGCAAAGAAGTTGGAGCTACTTTGGGAGTTAATCCTTCTTTTTATCAGGGATTTTTCCTTGCACCTACCGTTACAGCAGGTGCATTAAAAGGAGCAATTTTTGCTGCAAATATTTATGAGCGTTTAGGCTTTTCAGTTACTCCAAACAGCACAGAAAGCCGTCATGATATTATTCAGGCAGTTACTTTTGGTACACCGGAAGGCGTAATTGAATTTTGTAAAGGAATTCAAGCTGCTGCACCAGTGGACAGTTATGTAGAACCGGAGCCATGGGCAATGCCGGGATATGATAGTGATGTGATTATGGCAGCAGGCGCTTTTGTACAGGGCTCTTCCATTGAACTTTCTGCAGATGGCCCAATCAAACCGCCATATACGGTATATTTTCAGGGCGGTCTTACCTGGTATCATGCAAAATTAGGTATTTTAATGTCTTTACAAAAACTTGTAGATAAAAATCTGGTTACATTGCCACAGGAGTAAATTATGGAAAAAAAGAAGGTGTGTATTGTAGGCGGTGGGGCTGCAGGTATGATAGCAGCTATTATGGCTGCCAGAAATCATGCTGCCGTCACCATTTTAGAGCATAATGAAAAAACAGGAAAAAAACTGCTGGCAACAGGAAATGGCCGTTGTAATCTTACAAATGAAAAGCAGGAAAAAATGTGCTATCATAGCGAGCATCCTGAACTTCTGTGGGATATACTTCAAAATTTTCCCTTTGAGCAGACACTTGATTTTTTTGAAAAAATCGGTATTTATCCTGTTTCAAAAAATGGATATTTTTACCCTTCCAGTATGCAGGCATCCAGTGTACAGGAAGTTTTAGAAATGGAAGCCCGTTTTTTGAAAGTAAAAATCAAATGCAAAGAGCATGTGAAAGAAATTAAGGTTTCAGACACAAAAGAGAACCCACGGTTTTCGGTAGTAACCGAGACGTGGCAATATCCTGCTGATGCAGTTATTCTTGCCTGCGGTTCACAGGCTTCGGAAATTGATGGAGCTGACGGCAGCGGTTACACTTTGGCAAAACAATTAGGATTAAAAGTTATAAATCCCCTTCCTGCTTTGGTTCCATTAAAAGGAAAAGGAAATTACTTTTCAAAATGGGCAGGTACTCGTATTTACGGAAAAATATATTTACAATCACAGAATGAAATTGTACAGACAGAAGAAGGAGAATTACAGCTTACCGATTATGGTATTTCCGGTATTCCGGTATTTCAGCTTAGCGGACTGGCAGCCAAACTTCTGCAACATCAACACTCTGTTACTCTAATGATAGATTTCTTACCGGATGTTGCACCAAAAGAGCTGGAGGAGCTTCTGTTAAAAAGAAAAGAGCTCTGCCCATATAAAACAACAAAAGAGCTTTGTATTGGTCTGTTTCCCAAAAAACTAATTGAAGTCCTTGTAGATAAAAATACAGACCTTTCAACGTTGGCTGAGAAAATCAAAAAATTCTCTATGGAGATTGTAGGGACAAAACCTTTTTCCAATGCACAGGTATGTCAGGGCGGTGTATCTTTGGAAGAAATTTCCCCTAAAACAATGGAATGTAAAAAAATTCCCGGTCTATATCTGGCAGGAGAATTATTAGATGCCGATGGTATTTGCGGAGGCTACAACCTTCAATGGGCGTGGTCCAGCGGTGCCTGCGCAGGAAAGGAGGCTGCTTTATGGTAAAAATTCAACAGATAAAACTTCCTGTTTCTCATACAAAAGAAGACTTAGAGAATAAAATCAAAAAACTCTTAAAAATTTCTTCAGGAGATTTAATCTCATGGACAATTCGACGTCAATCTTTGGATGCAAGGAAAAAACCAGAACTTTTCTTTGTCTACACAGTTGACGCAGAAGTAAAAAAAGAAAAACAGGTGTTGAAACGAGTAAACAATAAAAATATTATGTCAACAAATCCTGTGAATTTTTCTTATTTAAAAACAGATACCGCAGTTTCTCAAAGACCTGTAATTGTAGGCAGTGGACCTGCCGGACTTTTCTGTGCTTATTATTTGGTACAGGCAGGCTTAAAACCCCTGATTATAGAGCGTGGCGAAGATGTGGAAAATCGTTTAAAAACAGTAGAAAAATTCTGGGAGACAGGCGTATTAAATACGGAGTCCAATGTTCAATTTGGGGAAGGCGGTGCAGGAACTTTTTCTGACGGAAAACTAAATACATTGGTAAAAGACACAAAAGGACGCAATCAGGAAGTTTTAAAGATTTTTGTAAATTTCGGAGCTCCGGAAGAAATTTTATATCAGCAAAAGCCTCATCTGGGAACAGATATGTTAGTTGGTATTGTAAAAAATATGCGAAATTATATTGAAAATGCCGGTGGAGAATTTTGTTTTTCTTCTAAGATGACGGATATTCAAATCGAAAACGGAAAGGTATGTGCAATTATCATTAATGATACTCAAAAAATAGAAACCGATTGCTTGGTTCTGGCTATCGGACACAGTGCCAGAGATACCTTTTCTCTATTAAGAAGTAAAAATCTGCCTATGGAAGCAAAGGCTTTTGCAGTGGGACTGCGTGCAGAACATCCGCAGACTTTAATCAATCTCTATCAGTATGGACAAGAAAACTCTCCTTATCTTGGAGCTGCTTCCTATAAACTTACACACAAATGTAAAAATAACCGTGGTGTTTACAGTTTTTGTATGTGTCCGGGTGGTTTTGTAGTCAATGCTTCTTCCGAAGGAAAAAAACTGGCGGTAAATGGTATGAGTTATCAAAATCGAGGCTCTGCCAATGCGAACAGCGCTTTAATCGTTACGGTAACACCGGAAGATTTTCCGGGAACAGACGTGCTTCGAGGCATGGAGTTTCAAAGAAAGCTGGAAGAAAAAGCTTATGAACTGGGAAAAGGAAACATTCCCCTTCAATTATATGGTGATTTTGTACAGAATAAAACATCTGAGACTTTCGGCAGCGTAATTCCATGTATGAAGGGGCATTATGCTTTCGCAAATTTAAGAAAATTACTTCCGGAAGAATTAAACACAGCATTGATAGAGGGCATTGAGTCATTTGAAAAAATCATTCCCGGCTTTTCAGGAAAAGATACTGTTTTGAGTGGAATTGAAAGCAGAACATCTTCTCCTATCCGCATTATTCGAAATGAAACTTTCGAGTCCGAAATTCATGGTATTTACCCCTGCGGAGAAGGAGCTGGCTATGCAGGAGGGATTACCTCTGCAGCTATGGATGGTTTAAAAGTTGGCGAAGCAATTATGAAAAAAATCATAAATTTTTTTTAAGGCATATACATCGTTTTTAATCTGTGCTACAATAAAACTTGTTATAGCCAACTGCCGGAGAGCTTATAACAAAATATGACAAAATATACAACAATCAATCAAATGCCCGAAGAGGACAGGCCTTATGAAAAGTGTCTTCGTTTGGGTGCAGAATGTTTAACGGACAGCGAACTTTTAGCAGTTCTTTTAAGAACAGGAACAAAGGGTAGCCCTTCCGTTGAAATGGCAGAAGAGGTTTTAAAGCTTTCTAAAGACAGAGAAGGACTTTTGGGCCTGCATCATTTAAGTCTTGCACAGCTTCAGGCAGTCAAGGGAATTGGAAAGGTAAAGGCAATACAGATTAAATGTATTGGAGAACTTTCCAAACGAATTGCCACCGCAACTGCAAAAAAAGGGCTTTCTTTTCAACATCCTGCCAGTATTGCAGATTATTATATGGAACAGCTTCGCCATGAAGAACAGGAACTTTTAATCTGTATGATGCTGGACACAAAAAATCATCTGTTAGGAGATGAAATGATTTTTAAAGGAACTGTAAACAGTTCTTTAGCAAATCCCAGAGAAATTTTCCTTTCTGCTGTTTCTTATCATGCAGTGGGAATTCTTCTGGTACATAATCATCCCAGCGGAGACTGCACACCCAGTCAGGCAGATGTTGATTTTACCCAAAGAGTAAAGGAGGCAGGAGAGATATTGGGAATTCCTTTACTGGATCATATTATTATCGGGGATTGTAAATATTTAAGCTTTCGTGAACAGGGGATTTTTTAAATGTTAAAAGATAAAGGGGATCATTCAAGTGCTATTACACAAAACGTTTGGAGTAGACCTCGGAACAAGTACCGTAAAAATTTATTCACAGGATAATGATACAATTATCACAGAAAAAAACATGATAGCCATTCGAAACCAAAATCAGATTTTGGCAGTAGGAAATGAAGCATATAAGATTTTTGAAAAAAATCCGTCTAATGTATCTGTAATTTCACCTATGGCTTATGGAAAAATTGCAGATGTCAATCATACTGAGATGGTTTTGCAGGCTTTACTTGAAAAGATAAACGCAGGTGGATTATTTAACAATAATTTATACCTGGCTGTTCCTTCAGATTTATCAGAAATAGAACAGCGTGCCTACTATACCATTGGAAATTCCAACAGAAAAAATAAAATTTATATGGTAAACAAGACCATCGCAGATGCGGTGGCTCTTGGAATTCCCATCAATAATACAAAGGGAAGCATGATTGTCAATATAGGAGCACAAAGTACAGAAATTTCTGTAATTGAAAGAGGAAAAATTGTTCTAAGTAAAATTATTGCTATGGGCGGGGCACAATTAAATGAAGCCATTGTAAATGGAGTACGAAAAAACTATAACCTTCATATTGGAAACAGAACAGCCAGACGGCTGAAGTTTTCTTTGGCATATTTAAAAGAAGATATTAAAGAAGCCCGAAAGGTTGTAGGCGTTGACAGTCTTTCCGGACTGCCCAGAGAGGGAGTTATTCCTTCTGATATGATTTATGAGACAATTTTAGGACCGGTTCATACGATTTGTCAGGAAATCCGCTCCTTTCTGGAAAGAACACCTCCTCAAATTTATCAGAATATTCTTGAAGAAGGCATTTTTCTTGCTGGAGGAACAACGAGAATTCCTGATATCGACTGGTTTTTAAGTCAGGAAACCGGGCAAAAGGTACGTTTGTCCGGATATTATGAGCATTGTACTATATGTGGATTAAAAGAAATTATCGGAAATCGTACCTTGCACAAATGGGTTCAATAACAAAAAGAAAAGCTGAGGTTTTAAACATGAAAAAAAAGCGTAATTGGACATTAAAAAGTAAACATGTCCTCATAGCCATGGGCTTAGTTTGTATTAGTCTTATGATTTTCGCAGCGGCAGTAAAATTCCCCGTTGCCCCCATAAGAAATGCGGCAGGCTATGTCATTGTTCCTTTTCAGAAAGGAATTAACCAAATCGGAAAAGTTCTGGACAATGCAACAGCCGGATTTCAGAATAAACAAACGTTAGTAAAAGAGAATAAAAAACTTCAGAAAAAAGTAGATGAATTGACTGCAGAAAACAGCCGCCTTACACAGGGATTAACAGAGCTTGCACGCTTACAGGAACTGTATCAGTTAGACCAAAGCTACAGTGAATATGACAAAGTAGCTGCCAATGTTATTTCCAAAGATGCGGGAAACTGGTTTTCTAATTTTACTATTGATAAAGGTACGGCAGATGGTATTCAAAAAGACTGCAATGTCATTGCCGGAAGCGGATTAGTAGGAATTGTAACAGAGGTCGGAAAAAACTGGGCAACTGTACGTTCGATTATTGATGACACCAGTAATGTCAGTGCCATGACTATGAGTACTTCTGATCGTTGTATTGTAGCCGGAGATTTACGTCTGATAGATGAAGGAAAGCTTCAATTTATTCATTTAAAAGACGAAGATAATAAAATTCAGGAAGGTGAGAAAATCCTCACTTCAGATGTCAGTGACAAGTTTTTAAAGGGTATTCTTATTGGCTATGTAAGCGATATCAAAGAAGATCCCAATAATCTGACAAAAACAGGAACCTTAACACCTGCCGTTGATTTCGAACATTTAAGTGAAGTTTTAGTCATTAAAGAAGTGAAACAACAGAAAGGGGATACTGAATGAGAGTCAAACGAAGAATAGTGGAAGCTGTCATTATTTTACTATGCTTTATTTTACAGGGAACTGTTTTTCAGGCATTGTCCATTGGCTCTATTACCCCAAATCTTCTGCTGATTATTACAGTTGCTTTTGGATTTATGCAGGGAAAACTATCCGGACTTTGGATTGGATTTTTCTGTGGCATTTTGCAAGATGTTTTTTATGGAAACCTTTTAGGTTTTTATGCTTTCATCTACCTGTGCATCGGTTATGCTGCCGGATGTTGCTGTAAAATTTTCTATGAAGAAGAAATCCGTGTTCCGATGCTATTAGTAGCTGTGGGAGACCTGCTGTATGGCGTAATGGTTTATGGCATGCAGTTTTTGATGCGGGGACGTTTGGAATTCTTTTACTATTTTGGAAGAATTGCCATTCCCGAAATGTTATATACCGTATTGATAACTGTTATTTTTTATAAACTTTTATTTAGATTGAACAAGAAAATGACAGAACTGGAAATGAAAGAGAGAGATTCCATTTGGCTAAGAAAATAAAAAAACTATTGAAAAAAATCGGATTAAAAAGAACCACTGTACTTATTTTAGTATTTTGTATTCTATTTGGTGTACTTCTGCAAAGACTTTTTTCCTTACAGATTATTCACGGAAAAGAATATGCAGAAAATTTTAATTTAAGCATCACAAAAGAACGAACACTAAAGGGAACCAGAGGAATTATTTTTGACAGAAATGGTAAGCCTCTTGCCTATAATCAGCTTTCTTATTCCGTTATTCTGGAAGATAATGGAACTTATGAAACCACCAGAGAACGAAATCTCACATTAAACCATATTGCTTATGAAGTACTTAATATATTAAAAAAACACAATGAAACTTTAAGCGTGGATTTCCATATTGTTCTGGATGAAGAAGGAAACTATGCTTTTGATACCACTGGTTTTAACCTCAATCGTTTTAAAGCAGATGTCTATGGACAGGCAAATATTGAAAAGCTGAAAAAAGAGGAGCTCAATGCAACTCCGGATAAAATGATAGAAGATATGTCCAATGAAAAACGTTTTGGACTTATCAATGAAGAAAAACCTTATACAAAAGAAGAACTGGAAAAATACGGATTACCAGAAACTTATACCAAAGAAGAAGCCTTGGATATTCTTAAAATCCGCTATATTCTTTCTACGAATAGCTTTAAAAAATATGTTCCTGTAACATTGGCAACAAATGTCAGTGAAGAGACTGTAGCGGAAATTATGGAACGCAAAGATGATTTGCAAGGTCTGGACATTGAAGAAGATTCTATCCGTGTCTATGATGAAGCTGAAGCTTTCGCTCCTATTATTGGTTATACCGGAAAAGCTGACGCTGATGAGCTGAAAGAATTAAAAGAAGAAGGGCATAAATATTCTGCTGATGCAGTGATTGGTAAATCAGGAGTTGAAAAAATAATGGAAACCCAGTTACGGGGAACAGACGGTTCCGATAAAGTCCTTGTAGATACAATGGGAAAAGCTTTGGAAACTGTTAAAAATTCCAGAAAAAATCCGAAGTCCGGAAATAATATTTACCTGACGCTGGATAAAGATTTACAACGAATAAGCTATAAAGTCTTAGAACAAAAAATTGCCGGTATTTTAGTTTCTAATATTATTAATGCAAAAGAGTTTAAAGTAGAAGAAGGAATGGATACTGCTGCAATTAAAACTCCTATTTACGATGTTTATAATGCGTTAATTGAAAACAGTGTACTGAACATTAACCATTTTAAGGAAGATAATGCCACAGAACTGGAAAAAACAGTATATAGTATTTTCCAGCAGCAACAGGAACACGTTTTCCAACAGATTAAAGAGGAGTTGACAAGAGAAACTCCTGTGGCATATAAAAATCTTTCAAAAGAAATGCAGGAGTATCAGAGTTATATTGTCAATGAGTTTCTGACAAGAAAAAAAGAGATTTTATCCATGGATGCCATTGATGCTGCAGACCCTACTTATATTGCATGGTCTAAGGATGAAAGCATAAGTTTAAAAGAATTTTTAACTTATGCTGCCGGAAAAGACTGGATTGATATTTCACAGTTTTCAGCAGAGGGTGATTATCTGGATTCTTCTCAGGTATATACGGCTTTATCTGATTATCTTACTAATTCTCTTGCTGATGATACCGGATTTTCCAAGATTATTTATAAATATATGCTCCAGTCAGATTTGATTTCCGGTGCACAGCTTTGTATGCTTTTATATGACCAGGGAGTTCTGGAAACAGATGAAACAACTTATAATGCCTTGCAATCCGGTTCTATGACAGCGTATAATTTTATGATAGAAAAAATCAGCAATTTAGAGATTACGCCTGCACAGCTTGCATTAGACCCATGCTCCGGTTCTCTTGTAATGACAGACGTGAAAACCGGAGAAACACTTGCCTGTGTCACATATCCGGGATATGACAATAATCGTCTTGCCAACAACATGGACACCGAATACTTTGCAAAGCTGTCTCAGGATTTATCAAGACCGTTTTATAACAAAGCAACCCAGCAGCTTACCGCTCCCGGTTCTACCTTTAAAATCGTAACTGCGGTAGCCGGTATGGAAGAAGGAATTGTAGACAGCAACTATGGCGTTGTCTGTAGCGGTCATTTTGATAAAATTCCAAATGGTCCATATTGTTGGAACCGTTCTGGACATGGATACATGAATGTAGTGTCCGGTATTACAAATTCCTGTAACGTATTTATGGGACAGGTAGCTTATGACCTGGGAACAGATACAAACGGCAGTTTTTCTGATTCTCTTGGCATTGATAAGCTTCAGAAATATGCAAATATGTTTTTATTAAATGAAAAATCTGGCTTGGAAATTACAGAAGCATCTCCTCAAGTTTCAGAAGAAGATGCCATTCGTACTTCCTTTGGACAGGCGAAAAATAATATGACAACTTCCCAATTGGCCAGATATGTAACAACTATTGCCAGTCGGGGAACTAGCTATGAGCTTACCCTTTTTGATAAAGCAACAGATGCTGACGGTAATTTAATAGAAGATTACCAGCCAACCGTAAAAGGTGAAATGGATGTTGCAAGCAACACTTGGGATGCCGTACATAAAGGTATGTATGGTGTTGCAAAAAACAGCCCTATTTTAAGCTCTATGAAGCTTTCTGTTGCAGGAAAAACAGGTACAGCTCAGGAAGATATGAGCCGACCGTCCCACGGTCTCTTTATTGGATTTGCACCTTATGACAATCCTGAAGTAGGCGTGGCAGTCCGCATTGGTAACGGATATTCTTCCGGTAATGCGGTAAGTGTAGCAAAAGATATTCTCAATTATAAGTACAATTTTGCAGATGAAACCGAAATTGTCACAGGCAAAGCAACTGCCAGTGACACAACAACAACGCACAATGACTAAACAGAAATCTGTAGAGCACATAGGAAAAAGAAAAAGAGAGTATCAGGAGGATTTTGTATGAGTGAAATTATTGTAATTACGTCTGGGAAAGGCGGTGTGGGTAAAACCACAGTAACAGCAAACATTGGTTTAGGTCTAGCTAAGCTGAATAAGAAAGTCGTTGTAGTAGACACCGATATCGGACTTCGAAACCTGGATGTTGTGCTGGGGCTGGAAAACCGCATTGTCTACAATCTCATTGATGTAATTGAAGGAAGCTGCAGAATGAAACAGGCGCTTATTCGAGACAAGCAGTGTGACAATTTGTTTTTACTGCCTTCTGCTCAGACAAAAGATAAAACTGCGATTACGCCGGAACAGATGGTAAAGCTTACTGAAGCACTGTCCGAAGAATTTGATTATATTCTTTTAGACTGTCCTGCCGGAATTGAACAAGGTTTTAAAAATGCCATTGCAGGAGCAAGCAGAGCAATTGTAGTAACAACTCCGGAAGTTTCTGCTATTCGCGATGCTGACAGGATTATCGGACTTTTACAGGCAAATGAAATGCCTCAAATTCAGTTGGTTATTAACCGTCTTCGTATGGATATGATCAAACGCGGAGAAATGATGTCAGTAGAGGATGTCTCTGAAATTCTTGCTGTGGATTTATTAGGTGCTATTCCTGATGATGAGGCAGTAGTAATTGCAACCAATCAAGGGGAACCTCTGTGCGGCAAAGATTCTCTATCAGGAAAAGCATTTGAAAATATTTGCAGACGAATATCGGGAGAAGATGTCCCTCTTATGGATTTCCGTACCAAAAAGGGGTTTCTCAAACGAATTACCGGTATTTTCAAAAAATAGAAGAAGGAGGATTAGGAATGTTTCGATTTCCAGGCAGACCATCCGGTTTTGTTGCAAAAAACCGTTTGAAGCTGCTCCTTACTTCTGAGCGGCTGGAATGTACGCCACAAATGATGACCATGCTGCAAAACGATGCCCAATCCGATGATAGCATTTTCGGGTTAAGCCGGGAAGAATCGGCTTTCT
>CAJKQE010000023.1 GCA_905201915.1 uncultured Lachnospiraceae bacterium | reverse complement strand
CAGATGATGAGCAACGGTTTAGAGGCAGCAGCCGGAAATCGTATGAAACAGATATTAGAGAAGCTTACAGCAAATCGTTTTTTAGGAGTTTTGGTAGGTGCAGGTATTACGGCTGTTATTCAGTCTTCATCCGCAACAACAGTTATGGTAGTTGGATTTGTTAATTCCGGAATGATGACATTAAAGCAGGCTGTTTGGATTATTATGGGTGCCAATATCGGTACAACCATAACAGGACAGTTAATTGCGCTTGACATTGGCGCATTGGCACCGTTATTTGCTTTTTGTGGTGTTGCGGCAATTGTTTTTGTTAAGAAACAGCAAGTACATCACTATGGTTTAATTGTAGCAGGTCTTGGTATTCTGTTCATCGGTATGGAAATGATGAGCGGTGCAATGATGCCTTTAAGAGAATCTGAAGCTTTTGTTTCTCTTATGACAAAATTCTCTAATCCGGTATTAGGAATTTTAGCGGGTATGATTTTTACAGCAATTATTCAGTCTTCATCTGCATCTGTAGGTATTTTACAGGCGCTTGCAACCAGTGGACTGATTGGATTGCCAAATGCGGTATTTGTATTGTTCGGACAGAACATTGGTACTTGTATCACTGCTGTATTAGCAGCAATCGGTACAAGCAGAAATGCAAAACGTACAACAGTTATTCACCTGTTATTTAATATTATCGGTACAACAATCTTTACAGTTGTATGTCTGCTGACACCATTGACATCTCTGGTAGAAAGCTTTACACCAGGTAATGTATCTGCACAGATTGCAAATATGCATACATTATTTAATATTGCAACAACCTTGTTATTAATTCCATTTGGAACATACCTTGCTAAATTGGCAGTAAAAATTCTTCCAGAGAAAAAAGAAGAGTTGGAAGGCGTTATGCACATGGAATTTATTCATCCGATGGAAACAAAAAGAGATACACAGATTGGTCTTTCTGCCATTGCTGTAACAGGCATTAAAAATGAGTTACATCGTATGATCAATATGGCAAAACAGAATGTAGACAGCAGTTTCCTTTGTGTGAAAGAAGGAAAGAAAGAACTTTTAGAAGAAGTAAGAGAACGTGAAGACTACATTGATTATCTGAATAAGGAAATCTCTAAATATATTTCCAAAGTTCTGGTAAATGAAAGTAATCCGAACGACTCTCAGTATATCAGTGCTCTGTTTAAGGTTTGCGGTAATGTAGAACGAATTGGTGATCATGCCATGAACATTTGCGAATATACAAAAATGATTGAAAAACAGGGTATTTCTTTCTCAGAGGAAGTCAAAGAAGAAATCGATGAGATGCGTGATATCTGTGGGAAAGCCTTAGATTTCTTAGGTCAGATTAAAGACAATACCATGGATAATGTAAAGGTTATTGAGGACTTTGAACAGAAGATTGATGATATGACTGAGGATTATAGAAAGAAACAGTTAGTCCGTATGCAGAAAGGAACCTGCTCAGAAGAAGGCTGCATTATTTACGCAGAGATGCTTACAGACTTTGAACGAATTGGAGATCATATTTTAAATATTGGTCAGGAAATGGGACTTGGAAAAGTAAGTGCATAAGAAATGAGATAGGAAGGGCTATCATATTAGAAATAATATGATGGCTCTTTTTAGGTTCACGATTTCTATTGACAGAATGAAAAAAATCTGCTACTATTTAGAAAAACATCTAATTAGAATATTTTCTAAATAGATACAAGAAGGAGAGGTGAGAGAATGAGTTTTGCGGATACGTTTAAAGCGTTATCAAATCCCGTAAGGAGGGAAATCTTACAAATGCTCAAGAAAGGAAGGATGTCTGCAGGAGAAATTGCCAGTCACTTTGATATAACCAGCGCAACAATTTCCAATCACTTAAATGTTTTGAAGAAAGCAGGACTGGTGTGGGAAGAAAAAGAAAAAAACTTTATTTATTACGATTTAAATACCTCTGTGGTAGAAGAAATTATGGCATGGCTTGCCCAGTTAAGAAAGGAAGATGATGAAAATGAAGAGAAGTGAATATAAAGGAATTATGATAATTACATCAATTATGATGCTAATTCCTGTTGTTATGGGAGTTATTTTGTGGGATAAACTTCCAAATGAAATTGCAACCCATTTTGGAGCAGATAATCAGGCGAATGGCTGGAGCAGTAAACCTATGACAGTTTTTGGAATGCCTCTCTTAATGCTGGCATTACAGTGGTTTTGTTTTTTGATTACATCAAATGATCCCAAAAAGAAAAACATTAATAAAAAGATGTTTGCTTTTATATTGTGGCTCGTACCGATTATTTCCTTAATTGTTATGATGTCAACTTATACCATTGCCCTTGGATATTCTGTGGATATTGGAATGATAATTAACTTTTTAGTGGGGATTTTATTTATTGTTATGGGAAATTATATGCACAAAATCAAACAGAACTATACGGTGGGAATTAAAATTCCGTGGACTTTAAGCAGCGAAAAAAACTGGAATAAGACACATCGCATGGCTTCATGGTTGTTTATTATCGGCGGTATTCTGTTTTGCATCAATGGATTTTTCAAGATGACAGAAATGCTGTTTGTGGTGGTTGTTTTAATTATAGTTGTACCGATGGTATACTCCTTTGTACTTTATAGGAAAGGGATTTGATTTGTCACTGATAATTTAAGCATAGAAATACCACCCTCATAAAAACTTTGACAGGTTTCGGGTGGTATTTTCTATGTTATCATTTACAGGGTCAACCCCTTGTGGGCGATTGTTCCTTTTCTTTATTACAGAATAAGTGGAATGAATTTGCAATAATTTTTTAGAGGTTGTCGCTTTAAGTATTTAAGACATGCACTTAATGCGATAGCCTCTTTTTTAAAATAAATATTTTCATAAAAACTGTCACAATTCCCTCCGTGATATGTTTTAATAATAGAAGAAGGAAGGGAGGGAGCGTATGAAAAAGGATGAATGGCAATTTATTTATGAGAAATATCACAAATCTGTATATTTGTATGCTCTGTCTCTCACCAAAAACCAGACAGATGCAGAAGACTTGCTTCAGGAAACTTTTGTAAAAGCATTTTTGTCCTACGAAAATACAGGAAGTTTAAAAAGCTGGTTAGTCAAGGTATTGAAAAACGAATTTTACAATCTTTATCGTAAGCGTAAGAAAGAACTTTTAGACAACGGAGAATTGCTTTGTACACACTCAAGTTCAGATGAAGACTTATTAGCAGGCATGATTGACCAGGAGGAGCGAAAGACCTTGTTTTTGGCAATTACAGACTTACCGGTGCAAATGAAAGAAATTTTAATAGAAAGCATTTATTTTCAATTAAGTGACGCAGAAATTGCGGAAACTCACGGATTAACAAAAGAGAATGTAAGGCAGATACGGTGTCGTGCAAAGAAAAAATTAATCAGCAGTATGAAGGAGGGAATGTAGATGAAAGATTGGGATGAAAAAAAATTAGATGAAGAATTAAATGTTCTTATGGAAGAGATTCCACCCCAAGATGATTTGGAAAAGAAGATTAATCAAAGTATTAACAGAAGAATTCGCAAAATTATTATAACTACGGTTTCAGTAACTCTTATTCTCTTACTTTTGATTTTTTTAGTTATCAGTCCTGTTATGAGTTGTTTGTATCTTAATCCTTATAAGCTGAATAAAGAACCGGATAAAATTTATACAAATGTAATGCGGGATTATTGGGAAATTTCCCAACCTTATATGGAAATCATGGATATGGAGGTTACCCATAAAGGTTTTGCAAATTATGAAATTCAGGTACAGATGACAGATGGAAAATCATGGGTGCAAATAGGAGCTCCTAATGCAGGATTTTATGTGAAACGTGGAAAATATAAGGATGTAATCGAATCCAGTCAGATGCATTTTATTCATGTTTTTGGAAGATTTGAGCAGTCATACAGTGATAAAGAGGAAATTGTGGAACAGATAGAAGAATTGCCGGAATCAGCAGTGGTGTATCTGTCTGTTAGTGACAGCAGAACAAAAACAGTAAATGAACTTCGCAGTTTGCCTGTTGAAGTGGACTGGATGCAGGTACATCAGCCTAATGCAGAATTTCAGGGAGGTTTACAGTTAAGCAATCGTACTGTATGTATGGAAAAAGAGGACGAGAGAGAAAGTCTATCAGAAGAAGAATTGAAAAAAGTATATCTGTCAAATTTGGAAAAACTTTTAGATTATCCAGAGATATGGAGAGATTTGGGATTATGTGACGGAATAACAGCATGGACGGATGAAGTCGGCGTTTTAGAAAAAACTTATCAGGATGCACAGGATTTAAAAACACTGGAAAGTAAAAATTATTGTGTATCAGGAAAAAAAGACAATATACTGACCTATCTTCAAAATCTGGAAGAACAGTCTATTTTCGTAGAAGACATAAGATTTACTTCCCTACAAACAAGGGCTAACTAGAACTTGTTAAAAGAATAAAAGCGTTTCACTACTAAACTATATTAAAAATAAATTGCTGTGGAATATAAATAAAATGTCCCTATTTTTTTAGCGAATTTGTCGAGTACCCGTTGAGACCATAGGCTCAAAGGGAACGCAGACTGAGCATAAAAAATAGGGACATTTATATATTACTCTAACAATATATTTTCTCCCTTCATATAATAATAGAAAGAAATGTTTGGAGATTATCCATGGAAGAGAGAAAACCTTTTTATAAAACAGCAGAAAAAGGTAAATTTTATATGAGGGAAGCTCCTGTAGAGGAGGAGAAAAGCCTTATGCGGACTTATTATCCAAAGACAGCAGGAATGATACAGGCAATGGTTGAAGATGCCTGCGACAGATTGGATTATGAAGGAAGTTTTTTATATGATGAATATCCGGATAAATGGAGTATAGAAAGAACTTGTCAAAGAATAGAAAGCCAGATGGAAATGCAGGCACAGAGTACATCGGAGAATTTATTGGGGGAATTTATCAGGACTTTATTTTGTCAGGAGATGTATCAAAGACGCTGCAGAAGAAAACGTTGTAGGTAAATTTGTAAAACTGTCTGTTTTGGGGTTGCGGATTTTTAGCAAAGCTTTTACAATAGTAATAGCCTGCGAACATTTGTGCAGGATACGGGGGAAATACAAGATACAGGGGAAAAATATGGATAAATTAAAAGAACTTTTAGATAAATATATAAATGAAAAGCTGAAAAAAGCCGTAATTAGTAATGCCAGAAAAAAAGATGGAATATCAAAGCTTCAGGTGCGTCCCATTTTGTTAAAAGGGGAGCTTGTTTATCAGGTGACCAGAACAGAAGGCCAAAAGGAGCTTCATGAAAATTTTGATAAAGAAAATGTGGTTGCATATTTAATTCGCCAAATGGAAGAAAACTTCAAGCAGCTTCAGTTAGAAACAAGAGAAGTTTCTGCATCTGCGCTGGTGAGCAAAAAAGGCAAAGTGACCATTAAGGTAAAAGAAAATAAGGGAAAGGCAAAGGAAGAGTATGTACCTATGCTTTCTCATAATAGAACCAAGAATTATCTTTTAAAAGAAGGCGTACCTGTTCCTTGGCTCGTGGACTTAGGTGTCATGAGCCAAGACGGTAAGGTGAAAAATGCACGTTATGATAAATTTAAACAGTTAAACCGCTTTTTGGAATTTATTGAGGATGTGCTGCCGAAGCTTCCTAAGGATAGAGAGGTACAGATTATTGATTTTGGGTGTGGAAAGTCTTACCTTACCTTTGCCATGTACTATTATTTAAAGGAGCTGAAAGGGTACGATATCCGCGTTACAGGACTGGATTTAAAAGAAGACGTAATTAAAACTTGCAGCAAACTGGCAGAAAAATACGGATATACAAAGCTTCGTTTTCTTCAGGGGGATATTGCTTCCTATGAAGGTGCAGACAAGGTGGATATGGTGGTAACACTTCATGCCTGTGATACAGCTACGGATTATGCATTGGCGAAAGCTGTGAAGTGGGGAGCGTCTGTTATTCTTTCTGTGCCATGTTGCCAGCATGAATTGAATAGACAAGTATCTAACGAAGCGTTGCAGCCGGTACTGGAATATGGAATTTTAAAAGAACGCTTTGCAGCTTTACTGACAGATGGTCTTCGGGCGCAGATGCTTCAAAGCAAAGGATATGATACACAGATTTTAGAGTTTATTGATATGGAGCATACACCTAAAAATCTGCTTATTCGTGCAGTGAAAAACGAAAATAAGGAAAATGATATACAACAGCAGGGAAAATGGGAAGCATGTGCAAAAGCATTTCATGTAGAACCCACTCTTCAAAAACTGTTGTTTGAGCCAATAGACAGGAAGGATTTTAAATGAGAGGAAAGCTAAGAAGAATTTTAATTTTGTTTATTATCTTTATTTTTGGGGTAGTAGGTTTTAGTTGCCTTATGAACAGCCAGAACACAGATAATAAAACAGACTTGCAAATGGCGTCAATTCCTTGTATGGCAATGAAAATTGGTGGTATGCAGGTCAACCGTATGTATGGATATAAGGATGATATGCAGGCGGATTTTATGCGTGATACATTGACACCTCTGGGAACGGACAAGACCTTGCATGTAAATATCACACCTTATAATCAGAAGATTGAGAGTTTAGTATATGAAATTCGTACTTCTGACGGCAGTAAGGTGATAGAAAATAATAAGATTAACCATTTTGAGGAAGATGAAGATGGAACTTTAAACGCCACTTTTACTTTACAGAAGTCCATTTTGATGGATCAGGAGTATGCACTGAATTTTATTTTAAAAACAGAGCATGGCAGCTGGAATTATTATACAAGGTTGATACAAAGAGCAGGTCTTAGTACAGAGAGATATATTGAATTCGTCAATAGCTTTTATACAAAGACCTTTGAAGAAGAAGGAAAAGGTGAGTTAAGAACATATTTAGAAACAGATAACTCCGGAGGAAATAATAGCTTTTATGATTTGAATATTCATTCTGATTTGGACATGGTTACCTGGAAAGAATTGGAACCGGAAATCAGCAGACCGGGAATTCCTTCTATTAAAGAAATTAATGCTAATACAGGAAGCCTTTCTGTAACTTACTATATGACAGCTGAAAATGAAAAAGGTGAGATTGAGCGTTATCAGGTAGATGAGTTTTATCGTATGCGTTATGACCAGACAAGAATAAGACTTCTCGACTTCCACAGAAGCGCAAAGCAGGTGTTGACTACGGAGCAGTCAGTTGTGACAGATGGACAGCTAAATCTCGGGGTTACAGACAAAGAAGTACAGTATCTTTCTGACAGTACAGGGCAGATTGTAGCTTTTGTACAGCAGGGAGACTTATGGTCTTATAATTTAAAGACAAATAAATTAAGTTGTATTTTCAGCTTTCGTGATTTAGGAAGTAATGATGAAAGGAACGATTATTCTCAGCATGATATTGATATTGTGCGCGTGGAGAAAAACGGAGATATGGACTTTGTTTTATATGGCTATATGAACAGAGGACAGTATGAAGGAAAAGTGGGAACGGCTGTTTATCATTACAGTGCTGAGCAGAATGTAGTAGAAGAAAAGTTTTTCCTCTCTAGTACAAAGGCTTTTGAATTTTTGCAGCAGGAGATTAAAAAGTTTACTTATATTAGTAAAAATGGATATTTTTACAGACTTCTGAATGGAGATTTATACCAGTTTCATATAGAGGATAAACAGTATAAAGTTCTGCAGGAAAATGTAAAGGATGATTGTTTTAAAGCATCAGAAAGTGGAAGATATGTAGCCTGGCTGGACGGTATGGATGTAAATAATGGCACATCTATAACAATGATGGATATGGAAACCCAGAAACAGGAAAAAATTCAGGCAGGAGAAGGGACAAAGCTGCGAGTCTTTGGCTTTATGAATGATGATCTTGTTTATGGTATTGTCAATGATGGCGATATTGTAGGTGGACAGTTTGCCATGAATGAAATCCGAATTCAGAATTTAAAAGGTGAAGTAAAGAAAACCTATCATGAAGACGGATATTATATAATGGATGTGAAATTTCAGGATAATTTATTGGAGATAGTAAGGGCACAGTGGAATGGGGAAAGCTATGAAAATGTTACCAGCAGCCAGATTTTAAATAATGTAAGAGATAAGCAGGATAAAACTTTTGCCGTAGCGCTTATGACAACAGACAGGCAGGCAAATATTATAGGATTGCAGTTTGAAGGTAACAGTAAACAGGAGCCCCTTGTTATGGAAGCCAAATTTATGGAGAATACAAAAGATATTGTCCTGAATATGGAACAGAAAGAGAATGACAAAAAAGAATATTATGTATATGCCATGGGAAAACTATGGGGGATTTATGGAAATGCAGCAGAGGCAATCAATACAGCCGATACCAATGCAGGTGTTGTGCTCAATCAGGCACAGCAGTATGTATGGGAAAGAGGTAATACAGCCGATAAGGCAACGATTGCCTTGGGAGACGTTCCTGATGCAGTAAAAAAAGCGCCTCTTAGTGTTGAAGAACTAGAGCAAGAAATACAGAAAGAGGGACAGGCAATTGATATGACAGGATGTACACTTTCCCAGATTTTATATCAAGTCAGTACACAAAGACCTGTAATTGTAAAAGGTGAGGGCGGAAATGCAAAGGTTATTGTAGGATTTGATGGTTATAATACCTATTTATATGATCCTTCCTCTCAGACAACAGCCCCTATGGGAATGAATGACAGTACAAAAGCGTTTGAAGAAAACGGAAATGTATTTATTTGTTATATGGAAAAAATCAACGAATAAAAGAAAGGGAAAAAATCATGGATGAAAGAATTAAAAAATTAGCAAAAGTATTAGTAAACCACTCTTGTAGAGTTCAGCAGGGAGAGAAGGTTTATATCCATTATGTAGGATATGAAACAAAAGCACTGGCAAGACAGTTGATAAAAGAAGTGTATGAAGCTGGTGGAATTCCTTTTCCACATTTTACAGATGCACAGGTAGAAAGAGAAATGCTGCTGCATTGTACGAAAGAACAGTTGCAGCTTATGGCAGAAATTGATGGACAGGAAATGTCTCAGATGGATTGCTATATCGGTATTCGTGGAGGGGACAATGTGTCTGAGAAAGCAGATGTTCCTGCTGAAAAATTAAATCTTTATGAGCAGTATTACAGCACACCGGTTCATGGAAATATCCGTGTACCAAAGACAAAATGGGTTGTTTTAAGATATCCAAATGCTTCTATGGCACAGCTTTCTAATACAAGCTTGGAAGCTTTTGAGGACTTCTATTTTGATGTATGTACTTTAGACTATGATAAGATGGCAAAGGCAATGGAACCTCTTGTGAAATATATGGAAAAAACAGATAAAGTGCGGATTACAGGTCCGGGCACAGACCTGACCTTCTCTATTAAAGATATTCCTGTTGTCCCATGCAGCGGTGAATGCAATATTCCTGACGGGGAAGTGTTTACTGCGCCGGTGAGAGACTCCATAAACGGAACTTTATCTTATAATACACCATCTGCATTCCAGGGCTTTACTTATGAAAATATCTGTCTGGAGTTTAAAGATGGTAAGATTATTAAGGCAACAGCCAATGATACAGAGAGAATTAACAAAGTATTTGACATTGATGAAGGCGCACGTTATGTAGGAGAATTCGCTATTGGAGTTAATCCTTATGTGTTAAATCCTATGAAAGACACACTTTTTGATGAGAAAATTCAGGGTTCTATTCATATTACACCGGGCAGATGCTATGAAAACGATGCACCAAACGGTAATCATTCAGCAATTCACTGGGATTTGGTGTTAATTCAGAGACCGGAATACGGCGGTGGCGAAATTTATTTTGATGATGTTCTGGTTCGTAAAGATGGAAAATTTGTAGTTCCTGAACTGGAATGTCTCAATCCGGAGAATTTAAAATAATTGTTCTATCCTTTAGAAAACAGAGAATTGGGGAGTTTAGCCTTGCACTGAACAGGGCAATGAGATATACTATAAGGAAATTGCAAAGCTTTTAGCATACGGATTGATAAGAAGGAGATAAAGATATGCAGTTAACAACAGTAAAAGAGATTTACAGAAACAGAGAAGAATATCTGGATAAAGAAGTTACTGTGGGCGGTTGGGTAAGAAGTGTCCGTGACTCTAAAACATTCGGATTTATTGTGCTTCATGACGGAAGCTTTTTTGAAACATTACAGATTGTATACCATGATACAATGGAAAACTTTCAGACAATTTCAAAATTAAATGTAGGAGCAGCAATTGTAGTAAAAGGAACTTTAGTTGCAACACCACAGGCAAAACAGCCTTTTGAAATTCAGGCAACAGAAATTATGGTAGAAGGTGATTCAGCAGCAGATTATCCGTTACAGAAAAAACGTCATTCTATGGAATATTTAAGAACGATTTCTCATTTAAGACCGAGAACAAATACTTTCCAGGCAGTATTCAAAGTGCGTTCTTTAATTGCTTATGCAATTCATCAGTTCTTCCAGGAACAGGGATTTGTGTATGTTCATACACCATTGATTACAGGAAGTGACTGCGAAGGTGCAGGAGAAATGTTCCAGGTTACTACTATGGACTTAAATGATATTCCGAAAACAGAAGAAGGAAAAGTAGATTTTTCACAGGATTTCTTCAAAAAACCTACAAACCTTACGGTAAGCGGACAGTTAAACGGAGAGACTTTTGCACAGGCATTCCGTAATATTTATACTTTTGGACCTACTTTCCGTGCAGAAAATTCTAATACAACACGTCATGCAGCTGAATTCTGGATGATTGAGCCGGAAATGGCATTTGCAGACTTGGATGATAATATGGCATTGGCAGAGTCCATGCTGAAATATGTAATCCGTTATGTTCTTGAAAATGCACCGGAAGAAATGAATTTCTTTAACTCTTTCGTAGATAAGGGACTTTTAGATAGACTGAACAATGTATTAAATTCTGAGTTTGGACACGTTACTTATACAGAAGCCATTGAAATTCTGGAAAAAGCAAACGATAAGTTTGACTATAAAGTATACTGGGGCTGTGATTTACAGACAGAACATGAAAGATACTTAACAGAACAGGTCTACAAACGTCCTGTATTTGTTACAGATTATCCAAAGGAAATCAAAGCATTCTATATGAAACAGAATGAAGATGGAAAAACAGTTGCAGCAATGGATTGTCTTGTTCCGGGAATTGGTGAAATTATCGGAGGAAGCCAGAGAGAGGACTCCTACGAAAAATTAAGCCAGAGAATGAAAGAAATGAACTTAAACGAAGAAGATTACGGATTTTATCTGGATTTACGTAAATATGGTTCTACTCGTCATTCTGGTTTTGGACTGGGATTTGAAAGATGTGTTATGTACTTAACAGGTATGCAGAACATCCGTGACGTTATTCCGTTCCCAAGAACTGTAAATAACTGTGAATTATAAAGGAGTATTATGAAATTTTTCCATATAGCAGATGTACATCTGGGGGCAATGCCGGATAAAGGCTTCCCTTGGAGTTGTGACAGAGGCAGGGAAATCTGGGAAAGTTTTCAAAATGTTATCAGGCAGGCCGGCAGAGAAAATGCCGGTCTGTTTCTCATTGCAGGAGATTTATTCCACAGACAGCCTTTGTTAAAAGAGTTAAAAGAAGTAAATGCCTTGTTTGCGTCTATTCCTGATACGAAAATTGTTCTTATTGCAGGAAATCATGATTATATAAAGGAAAATTCTTTCTACAAAAAGATTACGTGGTCAAAAAATGTTTTTTGGCTTTCTAAAGAGGAGCTTTCTTATGTGGATTTTCCAGATTTAGGTGTTCGTGTATATGGATTCAGTTATCACAGCAGAGAAATTTTAGAACCCAGATATAATCGAATACAGATTTCTTCTTCTATGCCTGTAAATATTTTGTTGGCTCACGGAGGAGATGAAAGTCATATTCCCATTTCAGGGGATACATTTTTCCGTACACAGTTTGATTATGTGGCTTTGGGTCATATTCATAAACCCCAGGTACTTTTGAGGAATAAAGCAATTTATCCGGGTTCTTTAGAACCTCTTGATAAAAATGAAACAGGTGCTCACGGTTACATAAAAGGAGAAATTCGAAAAAAAGAAATTTATACAGAGTTTGTTCCTTCATCTATAAGGGAATATAAAAGGATTTCTGTGGATGTGAAAGATGATGACACACAGTTTTCCTTAGAAAATGCAATCCGAGAGGTAATCAAAGAACAGGGAGAGGAACATCTTTATACGGTTCTTTTGAAAGGAAAAAAGCCGGTTCATACAGAAATTTATACAGAAGCTTTTTATAAGCTGGGTAATATTCGGGATGTGGAAGATAAAACAACAATGACATATTCGAAAGAACAGTTAAATGAAAAGTATAAAGGCAGTATTATGGAAGCATATCTTGCGTTATTTGAGAAGGAAGAAGCTACAGAAGAGACGGAAAAAGCATTTCAATATGGGATAGAGGCTCTTTTAGAGTCAGGGGAGGAATTGCTATGATTATCAACCGTCTGATTTTAAAGAACTTTGGGAAGTTTCAGGGAAAAGAGATAGAGTTAAAAGAAGGAATAAATATTCTTTTAGGTGAAAACGAAAGTGGTAAGTCTACCATTCATGTATTTCTTCAGAGTATGCTCTTTGGTATGAGAAGAGGCAGAGGAAAAGCTTCTAAGACAGACACCTATAGCCGCTATATGCCGTGGGAAAACGGAAATTGGTATGAGGGCGGTATAATATTTACCTGTGGAGAAAGGAAATTTCGTCTGGAAAGAGGATTTGGAAAATTTGCAAAAGCACCTACACTTATCTGCGAAACAGATGGCGAAATGCTGTCTGTAGAACATGGGGACTTGGATATGCTTCTGGGAGGAGTTACAGAGAATATCTATGAAAATACAGTTTCCATAGGACAGGCAAAAAGCAGAACAGAAGAAGGGCTTTTGAAAGAAATCCGTGATTACTTGTCTGAATTTCAGGGAACAGGAGATTTTCGTTTTCATCCGGAACAAGCAGTGGAGATTTTAAAAAAACGCAGAAAAGAGCTGGAACAAAAAGAAAAAGAAATTCTTTTGGAAAAGGAAAAAATGGAGCATGAGATTGCTTTGAAAATCTGTCATGAGGAAGAAGAAATAGAAAATATTCAGAGAAAATTAAAAGAAAGGTTTTCAGGGGCTACTTCTGTAAAAGAAGTACGAGAGAACGGAAAAGGAAAAATCTTTCTTTTGGCAGTGTTGTTTTTGGTCGGAGCAGTGTTGGGTGTATGGGTTTGGAAAAGCCCGATAATGGCTATTGTACTTTCGTTTTTGCTGCCTGGAATGTATTTTGGACTATCCCATCTGTTGTCACAAAAAAAGAAAAAGGAGCAGCAAGCTGCGAAAAAAGCTAAAACAGAAGAACGGAGAAAACTTTTGGCAGAGAGCCTTCAGGAAAGGCAAATGAAAATTGAAAATCTGAAAGAGGAAGCAGCAGAGAGAAAGAGCGATTATGCTCAGGTAGAGAGAATACACAAGGAAATACAGGCTGTTTCCATTGCAGAAGTTAAAATCAAGGAGGCTGCAGGAAATCTTCAGAAACTTACGGGGAAAAAACTTCAAGATGAAATTTCAGAAATTTTTGCACAGATAACAGGAGGAAAATATAAGAAGGTTCTTTTAACAGAGAATTTTGAAATTTATCTGGACACAGGAGAGAAATATCTGCAGCTTTATCAGGTCAGCTATGGAACAGCAGAACAAGTATACTTAGCTCTTCGATTGGCATGCAGCAAAATTTTATGTCAGGAGGAGGACATTCCTTTGATCCTTGATGAGACTTTTGCCATGTATGACGAAAAACGCCTTATACAGGCGCTTAAATATATTAGTCAAAGAAAATCACAGGTAATCTTATTTAGCAGTAATAAACGGGAAATACAGGCTTTAGAGAAGGTGGGAATACCATTTTCTTTGTCAAAGCTTTAATGGAAAGAGCCTCGGCTGTATAGCCGAGGCTCTTTCTCGTTAGAAAGGAGGTGTTGACTCCGATTTTATATGAAGAAAAAATTAACAATGATAGTGATGTTTAAAATGTGTAACTTCGTATTCTTCCAGTTTAATCCTCACATAATTCCATGCCGTATGAATTGCAGGTGCCAGACCAGCAATTAAAAGAACAATGGTTACAAGACTGATACTTTGTGTAACCTGATAAACATAGCCGGCATACAAAATTGCAAACAACGCAGTACAAACACTTAAGATTGGGATAAATTTATCTTTCATAGTGGCACCTCCTGACCTGAAAAAATATATGAACTTTTTCTTTTATTATAATCCTGAAATCTGTTAATTTCAAGATAATATTTTATTTTTTCAGACTTTCATTATGTTTTTTCAGGAGTTTATTGATACGTTCAACAGGGTTCAAGAGTTTGCTGATAGAACCATCATGATTTAAAGTATCAATAATTAATGCAATGTATTTGCTCATATCACAGTTTACATAATAAGGTTTTTCTAAAAGTTCATCTGTCTGATATACCAGATTAGTGGTAAGCAGACGGTCAAAAGTTCCTTCTTTATAAGCAACGTCAAATCTTTCCAAACCATTAGTGAAAAGACCGAAAGTAGAGCACATAAAGATTTTTGCAGCACCTCTCTTTTTGAGAAGAGCAGCTACTTCTAACATACTGTCACCGGAAGAAATCATGTCGTCAATAATAATCATATTTTTTCCGGAAACGTCAGCACCTAAGAATTCATGAGCAACAATAGGGTTTCTTCCATCTATAATTGTAGAATAATCACGACGTTTATAGAACATACCCATATCTACGCCAAGTACGTTTGCAAGGTAAATAGCACGACCTGTACCACCTGCATCAGGACTGATAATCATTAAATGATCACTGTCAACAGCTAAATCAGGTTCTGCCTTAAACAGTCCTTTGATAAATTGATAAGCAGGCTGAACAGTTTCAAAACCATGGCGTGGAATTGCATTCTGCACACGTGGGTCATGAGCATCAAAAGTGATAATATTGTCTACACCCATGTTGGTCAGTTCCTGAAGGGCCAGAGCACAGTCTAAAGATTCTCTGCCTGTTCTCTTGTGCTGGCGGCTTTCATAAAGAAATGGCATAATGACATTTACTCTGCGGGCTTTGCCGCCTACAGCGGCAATAATTCTCTTTAAATCTTGAAAATGGTCATCTGGTGACATGTGATTTTCCTGTCCGCAAACTTTGTAAGTCATGGAATGGTTACATACATCTACCATCAGGTAAAGGTCATCACCACGTACTGATTCGCCCAGAACACCTTTGGCTTCTCCTGAGCCAAAACGAGGAGTCTGTGCGTTTACTAAATAGGACTCTCTTTGATAGCCTTCAAATTTCAGGTCATTTTTTTCCTGGTGATCGCGGTCTTTTCTCCAGTTTACAATGTAATCGTTTACTTTGTTTCCCAGCTTTTCACAGCTCTTTAATGGGATGATACCCAGACGGCCTACAGGAAGGGAATCTAAAGGGGTTGCAGTTTTTGGTGACATTTTCATTTTCCTCCTAAAAGTCTTTTTTGGATTCTTATGTCATTTCCAACCAGTTTCAGCATGGTGTAGTTGCTGGTTACTCTGGAAAAAGTTCTTTCTGAATAAGTATCCAGAAAATCCTCCATTGTAAGATTGGTAGAAATGATAGTTGATTTTTTATTCATAATTCGCTCATTGATGCAGCAAAAGAGCTGAGAAGAAATAAAGCTATTGGTGAGCTCAGTGCCTAAATCATCAATAATGAGCAAATCACAGTCGAAAACAAATTGTGCCATATCGGCGGCTTCTGCGTTTTTGTCAAAGGCATTTTTAGATAATAAATCAAATAAATCGAAAGAAGTAAAATATAAAACAAAAAAAGAACGGTCTAAAAGTTCTTTTGCAATACAATGGGTAAGATAAGTCTTTCCCACACCAGTATCTCCATAAATAAGGAGATTATTGCCACAAGGAAAATCGTGAATAAAATCCCATGATTTTTCGTAAGCGTTCTTTGCAGAGTCCAGAGAGGTAATGCCACTGGCAGCATCCATAAAATCAGGAGAATAGTAATCAAAAGAAAAAAAGTTGAAATTTTCTGTATTCAGGATGCTTCGGATATTGGACTGGGTATATAGTAAATCAACAGCAGCTTTGCGGAAACAGGTACATTTTTCAGAGCCGATATAGCCTGTATCTTTGCAAAGCGGACAGTCATAATGCATATTCAGATAATCTTTAGGATAGCCGTGTTGTTCTAAAATTTCTGTACGTTCATTAGAAAGTTGCTGTATTTTTTCAGAGAGATTAAAGTCCTCTGTCTTTACAGCGCCAAGGCTAATACGGGCTTTTAAAAGACCCAGAGCCGCAATTTCCTTACGGATTTCTGCTAATCTTGGCATTTTTTCTTCTGCCTGTGCAATTCGTTCATTTTGTTCGTGTTTATGAAGAAGCTGCTTTTGATTATAGCTACGCATAAGTGCGTCATATTGAAAGTTTTTAAGTGACACAGTAAATCTCCTTACCTTATTTGTTCAGAAGTTGTTTTTCAAGCTCTGCCATGTTGTAATTTCGTTGATGGAAATTATTAAATTTGTTTTTAGATGGAGCAGGCTGAGATTTGGATGTTGCGGTTCTTGAAGCTTTTTTTTGTTGAAAACTCTGATCTAAGGCATCAATATCAGATGGATGGTGGACACCTTTTTTAAACCAGCTTTCCAAAATACTGTCCGCATAAGAAAAGCTCGCTTTTCCTGTTGCAAGAACTGTGCGGTTACATGCTTCGGAAATAATTTCCAAAGTAAATCCGTACTGGTTCAGCCATAAATTCATGTATTGGATTTCTTTATCCAGGGGATTTCGATTTTTAATACCGAAGGCTCTTAATATAGTAAAGTAATTTTTATTATAGAGGTTTGTTTCTTCTTTTGCCTCAGTAACTGTCGTGATATTCTGCTCTGCCCAGGCAAGACCTACTTTTTTAATATATGCCATGCTGGTGCTGCCTTTCGATACACAATATTCAATCAGATATTCTAGCAAGTCAGATGATAGTTTTACTTCATCATATAAATATAGTAAAGTCTGCATATCTGTAGGGGAAAGGCTTTTTCCCAGATATTGTTCTGCAATAAATAGAAGTTGTCGTACTTCGCTATTGTTTTTTAGCTCTCTGATTTTGTCTGGTGTAAGTGCGAAATCAGAGGATATCATTTTTTCCGCAGTGACTGCAGTTTCATTAATGGAATCCGGCTTTTCTTTTGGAGAATAAAATATAATTTCCTTCAGATTTCCATTTCCGTCAAAAACTGTGTTCAGTATACCACAGTTTTTCCAGTAACGGAGAGCTCTCTGTATATCTGCCTCTGTACAATTAAAAGCATCAGCGATAGAGGATAAGTCTAATGTAGTTCCTTTTCCGGATGCGTGGCGCAGAAGATAGAGATAAATTTTAACAAATTCTCCATTAGCGGACGGCATATAAAAATCCAGAAAAGAATTAGAAATAAAAGTAAATTCCTCCGGAAAGCTGTTAAAAACTTTAAATTGTCCCATGTTACACTTCCTTTACGTTTCCATACTATCTTTTATAATCAAGTTCAGTATAGCACAGAACTTTTGAAAAGAGAACCAGCTTTTTTTTCGACAGCAAAAAATGTAAGAGGATAAAAAAATTTGTGGGAAATGTGGATAATGTGGATAAAAAAGTGGATGGTTTTTTATTGCAAACCTAAAATTGTCGAAAAAATAAGGAATTTAACATATTTTTGCTTCAACTGATGATGAATTATGTCAACTACATAATGCACAAAAAAATCCACATGCCCAAGGGGATGAACATGTGGAAGACTTAGTGGATAGTGTGGATAACTCTATTGTCCGAGGAGACTTTCGCCGATTTTATACACATCTCCGGCACCCATAGTTATCAACACATCTCCGTTGATACAATTTTCTAATAAAAATGCTTCGATTTCATCAAAAGTAGGGAAATAATAAGCTTTTCCCCCTCTTTCGTTGATTTTGTCACATAAGTCAGAGGAAGAAACTCCCAGAGTATCCGTTTCTCTGGCTGCGTAAATATCTGCTAAAATTACACGCTCTGCCATTGCAAGCGCATCTGCAAATTCATCCATTAGGGCTTTTGTACGAGTGTAAGTATGAGGTTGGAATACACACCATGTTGTTCTATGTGGATAATTTGCTGCAGTTTTTAAAGTTGCTGCAATTTCTGTTGGGTGATGAGCATAGTCGTCAATAATAGTCACACCGGCTATCTTGCCTTTATATTGGAAACGGCGATCTGTTCCGCCAAAATGCAGAATTCCACGTCTTATCGTGTCCAAATCAATCCCTGCCTTAACACCTAAAGCGATGGCAGAAAGTGCATTGGAAACGTTGTGAAGTCCCGGTACGGTAAGAGAAAATCTGCCGATACACTGTCCATTATGCAGGCAGTCAAAAGAAGCGTGAGCAGTTTCGTCAAAGATAATGTTTTCAGCAGTATATTCTGCGTCCTTTTCCAGTCCATAAGTAATAACTTCACAAGAGAGATTGTCAGTGATTTCTTCTACATTTGGGATATCACCATTAATAATCAGGGTGCCGTCAACAGGAAGTTTTTCTGCAAATAAGCGGAAAGAGTGACGGATATCATCTAAATCTTTGAAAAAATCCAGATGGTCTGCATCAATATTTAAAATAATGCTGATTTTTGGGAAGAAGCTTAAAAAGCTATTGGTGTACTCGCATGCTTCTGTAATAAAAGTTTCTGAATTACCTACACGTATATTTCCATTGATAGCGGGAAGAATCCCACCTACTGAGATAGTAGGATCTGCTTCAGCTTCTAAAAGCACATGAGAAATCATAGAAGTTGTAGTTGTTTTACCATGGGTTCCCGCTACAGCAATAGGAAACTGATAGTTTTTCATAATTTGACCTAAAAGTTCTGCACGGGTAATCATAGGAATATTTTTTTCCTTCGCACAGGCAAATTCTGGATTATCTTCGTGAATTGCTGCTGTATATACTACAAGGTCAACATCATCTGTAATATTAGAGGCTCTTTGCCCGATATAAACTTTTGCACCTTTTTCTTCCAGATGCAGGGTAAGCTCAGAACTTTTTGAATCGGAGCCAGATATTGGGAAATTTTCACCCAGTAATATTTCCGCAAGGCCACTCATGCTGATACCGCCGATACCAATAAAATGAATGTGAAGCGGTTTATGAAAATCAATTTGATACATAATAATCCCTTCTTTAAAATTTATTTTGTCTCTTATTATAATAAAATTTTTTAAAAATGGAAAGTCCTTATTTAAAAATACCAGTTAAAGATAGGTAAAATGTAACAAAAACTATAAAAATGTCGAAAAAAAATTGTTAAATGTGTTCACTTTTTAAAGGAAACGTGGTACAATAATAACATCATAGAAAGATACAAGAGGTGATGGCATGATTAAGAAAGAGATGATTGCGATGCTTCTGGCCGGCGGTCAGGGTAGCAGACTTGGCGTTCTCACTGCAAAGGTAGCAAAACCTGCGGTAACATTTGGAGGAAAGTACAGAATTATCGACTTTCCACTGAGCAACTGTATCAATTCAGGTGTAGATACAGTTGGTGTACTGACTCAGTACCAGCCTTTGCGTTTGAATACCCATATTGGTATAGGAATCCCATGGGATTTGGATAGAAATGTAGGAGGAGTTTCCATTTTGCCTCCTTATGAAAAGAAAACAAATACAGAATGGTATACAGGTACAGCGAATGCGATTTACCAGAACCTGGCATATATGGAAAATTATAATCCAGATTATGTGTTGATTTTGGGTGGTGACCATATCTACAAAATGGATTATGAAATTATGCTGGATTTCCACAAGGCAAATAAGGCAGATGTGACAATTGCATGTATGCCGGTGCCATGGGAAGAAGCATCCAGATTTGGTCTGGCAATTACAGACGAAACAGGAAGAATTACGGAATTTGAAGAAAAACCAGCAGAGCCTAAGAGTAATCTTGCTTCTATGGGAATTTATATTTTCAGTTGGCCTGTTTTAAAAGAAGCATTGATTGCTTTAAAAGATCAGTCCGGCTGTGACTTTGGTAAACATATTCTTCCATATTGTAAAGACAAAGACCAGAGATTATTTGCTTATGAATATAACGGCTATTGGAAAGATGTAGGTACTTTAGGTTCTTATTGGGAAGCAAACATGGAACTCATTGATATTATTCCTGAATTTAATTTATATGAAGAATTTTGGAAAATATACACGAAGGGTGATGTTATTACTCCACAATATATTGCAGCAGATGCTGTTGTAGAAAAGAGTATCATCGGAGAAGGAACTGAGGTTTACGGTGAAGTACATAATTCAGTAATTGGTGCAGGTGTTACAATTAAAAAAGGAGCTGTTATTCGTGACTCCATTATTATGAAAGGGACAACCATCGGTGAAAATGATGTAATTGATAAAGCCATTATTGCAGAAAATGTAACCGTAGGTGATAATGTAGTCATGGGTATTGGTGAAGAAGTGCCTAATAAAGTGAAACCAAATGTATATTCCTTTGGCTTAGCAACAATAGGAGCAAATACAGTAATTCCGTCCAATGTAAGTATTGGAAAAAATACTGCGGTTGTAGGTGTAACTGCATTAGAAGATTATCCGGATGGAGTATTGGCTAGCGGAGAAGTATTGAATAAGGAAGGTGAGACAGAATGAGAGCAATAGGTATTATTCTTGCCGGCGGCAATAATTACAGGATGAAAGAATTATCAAATAAGAGAGCAATTGCAGCTATGCCTGTAGCGGGAAGCTACCGCAGCATTGATTTTGCTCTTAGCAATATGTCGAACTCCCATATTCAAAAGGTAGCAGTGTTGACACAGTATAATGCAAGATCTTTAAATGAGCATTTAAGTTCATCAAAATGGTGGGATTTTGGAAGAAAGCAGGGTGGATTATTTACTTTTACTCCTACTATTACACCAGATAATAGTTTTTGGTATCGTGGTACAGCAGATGCTATTTACCAAAATCTTAATTTCTTGAAAAATAGCCATGAGCCGTATGTAGTCATTGCTTCCGGAGATTGTGTATATAAGCTGGATTATAATAAAGTTTTAGAATATCATATTGCAAAAAGAGCAGATATCACAGTTGTATGTACAGATGTACAGAGTGAAGATGCTACACGTTTTGGATGTATTAAAATGAATGAGGACTGTAGAATTGAAGAATTCGATGAAAAACCAATGGTAGCGCAGTCAAATACAATTTCTACAGGTGTTTATGTTATACGAAGAAGACAGCTTATTGAATTAATTGAGAAATGTGGCGAAGAAGAACGTCATGATTTTGTTAAAGATATTTTAATCCGTTATAAAAATCTGAAGCGTATCTACGGATATAAGATTAATTCTTATTGGAGTAATATTGCCACAGTAGAATCTTATTATAAGACAAACATGGACTTTTTAAAACCGGAAATCAGAGAGTATTTCTTCCGTCAGTATCCGGGAATACAGTCTAAAATTGATGATTTACCACCAGCAAAATACAATCCGGGTTCATCTGTAAAGAACAGTTTGATTTCTAGTGGATGTATTATTAATGGTACGGTAGAAAATTCTGTATTGTTTAAAAAAGTTTTTGTAGGTAATAATTGTGTGATTAAGAATTCTATTATTTTAAATGATGTATATTTAGGGGATAACACACATATTGAGAACTGTATTGTGGAAAGCCGGGATACAATTCATGCAAATTCTTATTATAGCGGAGAAGATGGTATTAAAATCGTAGTTGAGAAGAACGAACGTTATGTTCTTTAGGCAGAAGGATTGTAGGGAAAAGATTCCGCAATAAAAGACATAAAATACGACTGCAAAAGGCGGCAATGAAAGGGGAAGGACATTATGAACATCACAGATGTAAGAGTAAGACGTGTAGCAAAAGAAGGTAAAATGAAGGCAGTGGTTTCCATTACCATTGATGAAGAGTTCGTAGTACATGATATTAAGGTTATTGAAGGAGAAAAAGGACTGTTTATTGCTATGCCAAGCCGCAAGGCAACAGATGGAGAATATAGAGATATTGCACATCCGATTAATTCAGCAACCAGAGAAAAAATACAGAATATTATTCTGGAAAAATACGAACAGGTATTGGCTGAGGAGCCTGTAGAAGAGGCAGAAAATTAGATATATAGTTTTAGACCGGGGAAATTCCCCGGTCTTTTTAATGTGCGCCTTGTGGCGGAGAATTCTGCAAGCAGAAATTTTTCTTGTAATTAATTTCTTTTAACAGGAAGTTGTAATTGTGTAATATGTTCTGCTTCATCTGAAGAAATATGAATATCTACCCATAGTAGTTCCAATAATTCACCATGGACAGAGAGATGGTGTTTTTTAGCGTACTCTGCCAGTTTCAGCCCCCATTGAGTGCTTTGGGAATAACTGCCTCGATAGGTGACGCAAAGATAATCTCCTCCGGGAATAAAATTCTCGCCTTGCTCGTCAATGAGAAACACCGATTGATAGGAGAGAACTTTCTTGTCTTGTAGGGCAGACAGGGAAATCCTGGTTCCAATTTGATTGCTTCCAATGATATACAGTCTGTCTTTGTCCAGGTTAATGAGACGCTCAATCAAAATGTCCATTTCTTCAGCAGCATGATAACCCTCGGACAGATTGTGACAGCGGCGGGGAGGCAGTGTGATTTGTTCAATTTTATAGAGCGGAAGAGTCTGGGCACAGCGTATGGTATTTAGTCGCTGTGCTACATTTTTTTGTAGTTTTTGGAGATATTGCATTTGCTGTTGGATTGCTTCTTGTTCTTCTTCTAAAAGTTTTAAGGAAGATGAAGTAGTATGATTTTCCAAATATTCTCGGATTTGCTCCATAGTAAATCCTATGGAGCGGAGATCACGGATTACATTTAACCGCCAAATATCATGTATACGGTAATGACGGTAGCCGGATTCAGAACGCTCTGGCTGTATTAGACCAATTTCTTCGTAATAGCGTATAGAATCAACTCCAATTTTATACAATTTAGAAATTTCTCCGATTTTAAAATACTGTTTCATTATTTATATTCTCCTGCTTGACTCTAGGGTAATACTAGAGTTTATAATGGCTTCAGAATTATCAAAAGAAAGGAAAGAAAAATGCGTTCTATTTGGAAAGAAATTAAATTATCTTCTGTTTTGCTTTTGCTGGCGGGAAGTGCCTTGTTGGCTTTTGGGATTTATAATGTCCATTCTATATCCAATGTTACAGAAGGAGGTATTCTTGGATTGACGCTTCTTTTGGAACATTGGTTTGGAATTTCACCATCATTTTCCGGTTTTCTTCTGACGGCATTGTGTTATTTCTTAGGATGGAAAATTTTAGGGAAACGTTTCCTTGTATTTTCCTTTATATCTGCCATAGGATTTTCAGTTTTTTATGGGATTTTTGAACAGTTTGATCCACTGTTTCCTCAAATTGGTGAGATGCCTTTTTTAGCAGCTGTGGTAGGTGCGCTTTTTGTAGGTATTAGTGTGGGAATTTGTGTAAGGGTGGGAGGAGCTCCTACAGGAGATGACGCTCTTGCTATGAGTTTATCTTCGGTACTGCCTGTAGATATTCAGTGGATTTATTTGGCCAGTGACCTTGTTGTGCTTTTCATATCCCTTAGTTATATTCCATTAAATAAAATTTTATATTCCCTTTTGACTGTTCTTTTATCAGGGCAGATTATTGGAATAATACAGAAAATAAGACTTCCTGCATCATTAGGAATGGCGGATATATATTAAAAGCTGTGAGAAAAAGTTGATTGATGATTTATCAATCAGCTTTTTTTATTTTATAGGAAATTGTATTTTATGTAGTAAAAAACTCTTGACTATACAGTAACTGTATAGTATATGATACCCCCAGATTAAGGAAAAATCAAGAGAGGAGAAAAGGTTCTTATGAAAACAATATTTTCAAAAGTAAAGCTGAAATCAAGGCAAATAATTTTATTGTTTGCACTGGTATTATTGTCAGCGATAGGGCAAATGCTTTTACCATCTTTTTTGGCACAGATGATTAGTCATGGTGTTGCAGAAGGAGAAAATCGTGTGATTTGGATGTATGCAATAATTATGGCAGGTGTTACAGTATTTTCTTGTATTATCAGTTTTTTATCTGTGAAAATAGCATCTTATATTTCTACAGATTTTGCAGCACAACTACGAAATCAAGTTTTTTCTAAAGTACAGGAATTTTCAGCAGCGGAAATGGATAAATTTGGGACGGCAAGCCTTGTGACAAGAAGCACTTCTGATATCACTAATGTACAGAATTTTTTGACACTGATGCTTCGAATTGGTTTACTTGCACCTATGATGGCTGCAGCAGGACTTATTTTTTCAGCTGCAACAGGAGGTGAAGTCAGTTCAGTACTGTTGATAGCTATTCCTGTCTTACTGATAGCATTAACTGTGATTGTGGTATTGGCTTCTCGCTATTCTATAAGTTTGCGAAAAAAACTGGATCAGATTAACCGTTTATTTTTAGAGTCTTTGGAAGGGGTACGTGTTATTCGTGCGTTTAACAGACAGAAAGCCGAGAGTGAACGTTTTGAGAATGCAAATAGGGATTATGCCGTAACAGCAATGGCAGCAGGTCGTATCACCAGCCTTTTAATGCCTGCCATTAGTGTGATTTTTGGTGTAACTACGGCAGCTGTTTTAGGAATGGGTGCTTATTATGTTAATACAGGTGCTATGGAGGTTGGTTCTTTGGTTGCAAATAGTCAGTACATTAGTATGGTGCTGACTTCAGTGATGATGTTATCGTTAGTAATTATGATGTTTCCAACGAGTTATGCTTGTGCGAAAAGAATTTCTGAAGTTTTAGAAACAGAGAGTTCTATTCGTGATGGGAAATTTTTAATGAAAGAGAAAACTATGCATGCAACAGTAGAATTTCGTCATGTAACATTTGCTTATCCGGGAGCAGATGAACCGATATTGAAAGATATAAGCTTTATATCACGACCGGGAGAAGTAACTGCAATTATAGGAGGAACAGGGCGAGGAAAATCAAGTATTTTAAAATTGATTCCAAGATTATATGACCCAATGTTCGGAGAAGTATTGATTGATGGTATAAATGCGAAAGAATATCGTACAGAGGATTTACGTTCTATGATTGGATATGTTCCTCAGAAAAATGTACTGTTTTCAGGAAATATCGGAGAAAATCTTAATTTTGGAAAAGAAAATGGTACGGAGGAAGACTGGGAGCAGGCAGCAGGTATTGCATGTGCAGATGAGTTTATAAGTAAAAGAAAACAAGGATATTATGATATGATTGCACAAGGTGGTACAAATTTGTCAGGAGGACAGAGACAACGTATGGCGATTGCTCGTGCAATGATGAAAAAACCGGAAATTTATGTATTTGATGATAGTTTTTCCGCTTTGGATATGAAAACAGATCGTCAGCTTCGTGAAAATTTAAAAAAGAATATTGGCGATGCAACGGTTATTATGGTAGCGCAGAGGATTAGTACCATTGTGGATGCGGATCGCATTCTGGTAGTAGATGATGGACAGATTGTGGGAAATGGAACACATGAGGAACTGTTAAAGTCTTGTTCTCTTTATCGTGAAATCGCAGAAATACAATTAGGAAAGGAGGCAGATTTGAATGAAAAATGCAATCATATTTAAAAGGCTATTGAAGTATTTGAAGGAATATCGTTTGCGTTTGTGTTTGGTTTTATTATCAGCTGTTATTAGTACTGCATTTATGGTTCTTGCACCATTTCTTGTGGGAAAAGTAACAACAACACTTTTTGCAAGTATAGAGGATGGCGTTTTTTATTGGGAAACTATTTTATGGCTTTTAGCTGCATTAGTTGCACTATATTTTATTTCCCAGACGTTTTCTTTTTTACAGGGATTTGGGATGGCAAAAATTACTGCAAATGTTATGCAGACCATTCGCCGGGAAATTAATGAAAAGATGCATCGCTTGAAACTGAATTATTATGATGTACACACTCATGGTGATATTCTCAGTATTATTACTAATGATGTGGATACTATAAATAATGCAATCAGTCAAAATTTAACAGCAGCAGTAACTCAGGTGACAACTGCGATTGGTGTACTTGTGATGATGTTGTTGATAAGCCCTTCCTTGTCTCTGATTCCGATTATTATGGTACCACTTTCTCTTTTAAGTGCTGCCGGTGTTATGAAAGCAAGTGAAAAGCATTATGGAGAACAGCAGGAACTTCTTGGAAAACTTAATGGATATGTGGAAGAAATGTATAATGGACAATCTGTTGTTCAGACATTTAACTATCAAGAACGTGCAAAAAAGAGATTTGCACAGTTGAATGACGCATTGAAAAATAGTTCTCGGAAGGCAGAAACCACAGCGGGAGCAATAAGTCCTATTACTACCCTTGTAAATGATTTAGGGTATGTGCTTTGTGCAGCGATTGGATGTCTTTGGGCAATTGCAGGAAAAATTGCAGTGGGAAATGTGCAGGCAATGTTAGAATATACATGGCGTTTTGCAGAACCTTTTTCTGCGATTGCAGGAATGGTAGGAAGTTTTGGTGCGGCAGCGGCAGCAGGTAAACGTATTTTTAGTCTGCTGGATGCAGAAGAGGAAATACCAGATAGCCAGCAATGTATCGTTCCTAATGATTGTAGTGGACGAGTAACATTTGAAAATGTAAAATTTGGATATAGACCGGAGCATTTGTTGATGAATGGTATTAATCTGACAGTGGAACCGGGACAAAAGGTTGCGGTAGTAGGACCGACAGGAGCTGGAAAAACAACATTAATTAACTTATTGATGCGTTTTTACGAAGTAAATGAAGGTGCAATTAAAGTGGATGGCGTTAGAATTACAGATATGAGCAGAGAAGAACTTCGTAACCGATTTGGTATGGTTTTACAGGATACCTGGTTGTTTGAAGGAACCATTGGTGAGAATATCGGATATGCAGAAGATAACATGACAAAAGAGAAAGTGAAAGAAGCAGCAAAATCGGCTTGTGCACATAATTTTATTAAAACACTTCCTGGTGGATATGATATGGTGCTCACAAAAGGTGCAGAAAATATTTCGCAAGGTGAGCGTCAGCTTTTGACCATTGCCCGTGCAATTGCTTCTGAATCGGAAATTATGATTTTAGATGAGGCTACTAGTAATGTAGATACTCACACAGAGGTATTAATTCAAAAAGCAATGGCAGAGCTTATGAAAGGACGTACCAGCTTTGTGATAGCCCATCGATTATCTACAATTCGTGATGCAGATATGATTCTCTACATGGAGGACGGAGATATTAAAGAAGTGGGAAATCATGAGGAATTGATGAAAAAGAATGGGAAATATGCGGCACTTTATATGAGTCAGTTTGGATAATAATGGTGAAAAAAGGAAACCTGTCTTTCCGGTAAGTAATATAATCCGGAAAGACAGGTTAAATTAATAATGCAGTCTCCATCCAGCAGGGTATTTATTTTTTAGGGTTGTACCTACAACTTTTCCCCAGCCTAAAGGAAAACCGTCAGTGCAAACAAGATGCCACCCTTTTTGAGGAGCTTCTGCCTCACTTAAAATTAAAGTTTCACCTTTCAGATAGCGCATCACTCTTTCGTCAGAAGAAGACAGGTTTACAATATTATGGAAATCTTCCATCTGTAAAGACATGGCGAAAGGCTGACTAGGCTCAAATCTGTTTTTCTTTAATTCACCTAAGAAAAGTCCGTTGCGAAGGAATTTAATCCCCTTTAAAGAGGCAGTATCTGCTTCTGGAAGATAATAAACGTTTTCATTTCGAATATCAATTCTGTTAAAGTCCAAAGGTTGTGACATATTTTTGAAAAATTCATCTAAAAGCTTTTTGGATGTTTTATCAGGTTTTGTTGTTGGAGTAATTCTACTGGAAACAGAACATCCATTTTTTTTCATGAGAGCAAGAAAATGTCCTTCTCCTTCCATGTGATGAGGAAAAATACGGATACATTTCTTTAGACGATTGTCTTTATTTCCCCAGTCAGGGCAGCCTTTTGTAAAACCTTCATAGTCATCAAGAGTTAGAAGCTCCATTTCAGGGAAATTTTCCAAAATGAAAGAAATCAGTCCCTCGTTTTCGAGGGGTGAAAACGTACATGTAGAGTAAAGCAGTTCGCCTCCCGGTTTCAACATGGAAATTGCCTGTGTAACGATTTCCTTTTGTAGCTTACCGAAAAATTCCGGGCGGGTTTCATCCCATGTTTTGGCAACATCAGGATCTTTGCGAAACATTCCTTCGCCGGAGCATGGCGCATCTACCAGAATTTTATCAAAAAATTCCGGAAAATATTTTGCCAGCTTTGCGGGTGTTTCATTTGTTACCATAGAATTTTTTATGCCAAATAGTTCCAGATTTCGCAAAAGAGCTTTTGCTCTGGAATTGCTGATGTCATTGGCTACCAGAAATCCTTTTCCTTGAAGCTTTGCACCTAATTCTGTTGCTTTTCCTCCAGGGGCAGCACATAAATCCAGTACATATTCTCCCGGATTTACAGAAAAGCGGTTTGCAGGTGTCATGGCACTTGGTTCCTGCAGATAGTAAAGCCCGGCGAAGTAGTAAGGGTGTCGGGACGGTCTGTCATTTTCATCATAGAAAAAGCCATTATCAATCCATGGAATTGGTTCTAAATGAAAAGGGGATATTTTTAAAAATTCTTCAACCGAAATTTTATTAGTATTTACCCGTAAACCGAACTTTCTGGGAAAATCATAGCTTTGTAGAAATGCAGGAAATTCCTCACCCAGCATAGCTTCCATGCGGGATAAAAATTTTTCAGGAAGTTGTTTCATATAC
>CAJKQE010000022.1 GCA_905201915.1 uncultured Lachnospiraceae bacterium | reverse complement strand
AGCAGGGGAAACTTCAAAATACTTTACATAACTTCCTACCGGATTATATTCCTCAGATACCTGAGGCGGTCTTAAAAATTCTTTTCCATCCCATGGATACATGGTATTAATGTATTGACACCTGTCATATCCCTGAAGCTGTATATGTCCCGGCACAGAAATATCATCAAAATCTTTACATAACACATCTTCTTTAAAAAAGTCTTTTTGCCTGTCAGATGGTTTTTCTGCATAAGAAAATTTCCATGTCCCATTTAAAGACTGTTTTAATTTTTCACATCCTGCTTCCATATCTTCTCTTGTTTCATAAAATTTATGATCGGAATGTGCATCACAACGATTTACCTGAAACACCTGAGGATTAGAAAGCCAGCTTAATTCTGCCTGCATTTATCATACTCTCCTTATTATTATTCATCAGCCTTTTACTGAACCTGTCATACCTGCCACAAACTGTTTCTGCATAACAAAGAACAGAATTGCCGTAGGTAATGTAGCAAGAACAACTGCTGTCATCATCATACCGTAATCCGGTGTATAAGAAGAACTCATTGCTGAAATTACCAGAGGTAAAGTTCTCTTTTCTTCTGACTGCAGTGCAATCAACGGCCAGAGATAATTGTTCCAGCTTGTCATAAAAGTTACTACAATTGCTGCTGCGTAGGTAGATTTCATAGTAGGCATATAAATTCTTGTAAAAATACTGAATTCTCCCAGTCCGTCAATTCTGGCTGCTTCAATAAGCTCTTTAGGGAAGGTCTTTGTATTCTGTCTGAAGAAGAAAATTAAAAATGCCGTAGCAATTGCAATAATTACAACAGAACCATTTGAGTTAAGACCAATCCATTCTAATCCCGGAATGTCACTAAACTTACCGAAAAGACGGAATAACGGAACCATTAATGCCGCAAAAGGAACCATCATGGATAATAAAATAAGATTGAATATTTTATCTTTTGTTTTTGTACGGAAAACCTCAAAAGCATATCCTGCTGCTGAAGATACCAACATAGCCAAAACAGTAGTTACCACTGCAATAAACAGAGAGTTTTTAAACGCATTCACATACTGTAAGTCAGACTCTAACAAGTGGTTTAAGTTCTCCATAAAATAAGTTCCCGGTGTCAATGTTCCCTTTGTAACATCTACAGATTTATTGGTTGCCGCAATAATCATCCAGAAAAATGGAAAAATAGAAATTACAGAAAGTATGGTCAATATTACATATTGCAGTACATTCATTACTTTTGATTTTTTACTCATTTTTGTCACCTACTTTCAACTGAATAAAGGACAGAATTACAATCAATACTACGATTACATAAGATACTGCTGCCGCATATCCGAAGTTCGGCTGATATTTAAACAACAGATTGTAAATGTACTGTGAAATTGTAATGGTAGCATTTGCAGGTCCACCCTGTGTAATATTCATAGTTTCATCAAAGAGCTGTAAAGTACCGATTGTAGAGTTAATTGTTGTAAATAAAATAATCGGTTTTAACAGCGGCAGTGTCATATAACGGAATTTTTGAAATCCTGTTGCACCATCAATAGATGCTGCTTCATAAACAGAATCATCAATGCTCTGGAGTCCTGATAAATAGAAAATCATATTATATCCTGTCCATCTCCATGTAATTGCCAAAATAATTAAAATTCTGGCAAATGTAGGATCGGTAATCCATGCAATCGGCTGTTCAATAATATTAAGATTTAACAATAATGCATTAATAAATCCGTCATTTGCAAATAAACTCTTAAAAATTGTAGAATATGCAACTAAGGATGTTACACATGGAAGAAAAATTGCAGTTCTGAAAAGTCCTCTACATTTTAATTTTTTATTATTCAGCATAGAAGAAATTACCAACGCCAGTAAAATCATAACCGGAACCTGAACAATCAAAAACAACAACGTATTGAACAATGCCTTCTTAAATGTGGAATCGGTAAGTAATCTCTGATAATTGGCAAGACCGCCAAACTCTGTGTTGTTTGCCATACCTACCTGAAAAGATGTAAAGAAAGCCTGCACCATCGGATAAAATACAAAACTAACTATCAGAATAAGACTGGGTATAATAAACAGCCAGGCTTTTCTGTCTATATTTTTACTAATACTCTTTTTTTTCATAATCCTCTACTCCTTAAAAAAGAGCTGTCGCATTAAGCCGCAATCAGGAATATTTATATCCTCGATCTTCACTTAATGCGACAGCCCTCTATTCCTACTGTGCTGTTGCAGCCTCAGCCTGAGCCTGATAGTCTGCTAATGTGCTGTCCATATCTGCTCCATTTATAATAGCTTGTAATGCTTCTGTCATTAAGTCTTCGATTGCATAAGTATTCATACCATAATTTACAGAAGGTACTTCAGCTGTCCATTTTGCAAAGTCTGCGAAAATTTCCTGTCCTCCAAAGAATTCACTGCCTGTCTTATAATTTTCCGCTTCTGCTGCTGCATTCATTGTACTTACTAATGTGATATCTGTTGCTAACTGGTTCATTAAATCTACATTTGTTGCAAATGTTTCTTTTAAGAAGTCTTTTGCTAATTCTGTATCACCTACATTTTTCAGCACGTACCAGCCGCCGCCACCGATAGAAGAAGCATTTACAGATTTGTCATTTTCATCCATTTTAGGGAATGGAGCAACTCCCCATTTACCGCTCTGATCTTCTGCTTTCTGAATAGATGGAGCAATCCAGCATCCTGTTACTACAGAAGCAACTTCACCATTATTGAAAGCTCCTACAAATGAATCCCAACCGGATATCTGTTTTGTACAACCAGATTCTACCAACTCTTTATAAACGTTAATTGCATCTTTTAATGCCTGATTGTCTGCAAGTGTAACTTTTCCGTCTTCACCTGAATACCATGCACCGGCACTCTGCATCATCATACGGATCTGTCCGATATCACTTGGATCTAATGTACACATATCTACACCGCATTTTTCTTTTACGGCTTTACCGATTTCTATGTATTTGTCCCATGTGATATTTGCCATATCAGCTTCTGTGTATCCTGCCTGCTCAATTAAATCCTTACGATAGAAAGTAGCAGCAACACCACTGTCAAATGGAACACTGTAAATTTTTCCGTCTGCCTTGTTTACAGCCATTTTATATTCTGCAAACGCATCTTCTGATACGATATCAGATAAGTCTGCAAATTCATCCTGATAAGATGTAAGATATCCCTGTGCTTTGTAATCTTCAATTAAAACAATTTCAGGAAGTCCGTCATAAGAACCTGAGGAAAGGCTTGTATTTAATTTTGTTACAATATCATCCTGAGCCATTGTTACAATTTCAATTTTTGCATCTGGATTTTTTTCTGCATACATTTCTTTTGCAACATTTGCTGCTTTAATGTTGAATGCTTCATCCCATGCCCAAATTGTTAATGTGTCGTCTTTTGCTTCCTGTTTTGTATCATTTTTTCCACTTTCTTTTTTGTCCTCTGAACCTCCACAAGCAGTTAAGCCAAACAGCATAGTTGCTGCCATCATACATGCAAATACTTTTTTTAACTTCATCTCGTTCTCCTCCTCCCCTTTCTTAGGGGTTCTTTGTTTTTCTGAAGTTATTGTAGCATGATATTGCCTGTTTTCTTTAGGACTAAATTTATTCATTTTTTCACTATTTCCAGAGTATATTTTCAAGATTTGTATTTTTTTTGGTTATTGGTACTTTTTTTAGCACAGGGAGAAAACCCGTTCTGCAAACTCTGGGGACATGGGACGGTAAGAGAACTTCTCTATCTTTCCTCCCTGAAATTTACTGTTTTATATAAGCGTTTTATCCATAGAGGAAAAATGGAATTTTTTCTTATTGCAGTTGCATTTCCGACATGTTAAACTATTTGAAAAGCATTATATTTCTTATAATTCTAAGGGTTAAACCCGTCTTATTTCTAATCTCTATTCAAACAGAAATCTCAATGCTTTTATTCCCATAACAGCAGCGAGGTTTCATGATTAAGAGATACCTCCTGCACAATTTTTATTCAAGGAGGTATTTACATGAACAAAGGAAACAAAGAACTTACTGTAAATCGCACGTTTAAATCCCGCATTTTTGCAATGCTTTACAGGGACAAGAAGGAATTATTGGATTTATATAATGCTGTAACCGGAAAACACTACGAAAATCCTGAAGAGTTGGAAGTCAATACATTAGAAAATGCTATTTATATGTCTATGCAAAATGATATATCTTTCCTAATTGACTCCAGACTTTCTCTTTACGAACATCAATCTACCTACAATCCTAATTTACCGCTGAGATTTTTATTTTACGTATCTGATATTTACTCAGCTTTGACAAAAGAAGCACATTTATACGGTACAAAAATTGTCCCTATTCCCACACCAAATTTTTTAATTTTTTATAACGGTGAGGAAGAAATGCCAGACCGGCAAACACTAAAATTATCAAATGCATATACCTATTTAGATGGTACTCCCAAATTAGAACTTGAAGCTGTTATGCTGAATATCAATCCGGGACATAATGAAGAACTCCTTTCTACGTGCAAATCCCTACACGACTATTCAGAATATACTGCCAGAGTAAGACGATATTCAAAAGAAATGGTGATTGAAGATGCGGTAGAACGTGCTATTTGCGAATGTATCGAGGAAGGAATTCTATCAGAATTTTTAAGTCAAAATCGAATGGAGGCGAAAAGTATGAGTATTTATGAATATGATGCTGAAAAACATATCCGTCAGGAAAGAGAAGATGCCTGGGAAGACGGTATCTCCGAAACAAGTATTTTAATTGCAAAATTGGCAGAAAATGGAGAACTGGCTCAACTGGAAGAACTGGGGAAAACTCCTGAAGGGCTAAAATCGCTTCTGAAAAAATATAATATTTCTCGCTAAATAAAGCAAAAATAGAGTCTGTCGTATTAGATATATAGCCAATACAACAGACTCTTACTTTCAAATAATCTTCTTTTTTACAAATCCATTTACGAAATAATACGCCATTGCTATAATCACCAAAAATCCCGCCAGCAAATAATAAATCACTCTTATATTCCACACAGTAAGCATACCACCTACTAGCAAAGATCCTATCATTCTGGTAATTAAAATCGTAAACCTCGATGCTGTAAAAGTTCTCCCCACCAGATTGGTCTCACTTTGTATCTGTACCGCTGTTTTAAATCCAAGAGGACAAAAGGTTGAAGTCACTCCTACCAGTCCTGCACCGAAAAGATACACTCCTATATTTCCGGCAATTCCTATTACCCCATAACTCATAGCTGCACTGAAAAGCCCCAGCAGAATAATACTTTCCGGCTTTAATTTCTTAATAATGCCCAAAACAAAACCGGATGCAAGCAACATTCCAATGCCCTCTACTGTATTTCCAATTCCATACCATGAAGATGACATTCCCAAGGTATCTTCAATCATACTGATTTCAAGGGGTGATGCAATTCCGATACAGAGCATAAAAAAGTTCCAGAAAAGAACCGTACATAAAATTCTTTTATTCTTTATAATGGATGCGTATCCTTTCTTTTCCTCTTTCTCTTTCTCCATGTTACCCAATATACCTGACGGCAGTAATAAATATAAAAATCCCGTTATTCCATACAGTATAATATCAATTACCAGATTAACCTGAATACTAAAGTTTGTTGCAATGACAGACGCACAGACAGGAGCCAGAATGAGAGATGCCGAGTCCAAAAGGTTGATAACTGAAGCTGCTTTAAATAAATTGCCTTTTGCAAAAAGGTTTGCCATAAGCGCCTGAGTGGTATTACTCTCAAACTCCAAAAGCAAGTTCATAAAGAATGTCGCTACATAGATAAAAACTATATTTGCTTCAAATAAAAGTAAAAAGAAAACGGCTGCCTTTGCCAAATTTGACAAAAACATAAGCATTTTCTGATTATGGGTGTCAATAAGCTTCCCTGTAAACAAAATAATCAATGCCGGAAGAAACTGTGATATAAAAAATCCCCCTATAACTGCTACAGATTTTGTTTGACTAAACAGATAAATGACAATTCCAATATCGTAAATATAACCTGCAAATCCCGACAAAAACTTTGCCAGTGACATTAGGAAAAGATTTTGTCTCATACTTTTTTCCTGCATATTTCCCTCCTTGATTTTCGTTATGAATAATCATATCATCTCGTCCTTTTCATTTCAATAAATTCCGCTGTTGCCTGCTCTTTGACGTTCTGCTATACTAAGTAAGATAAAGAAGCCTGTATTAATTATGTAATTAGGAAGGATTAAAATATGTGGATTGCAGATCAATGGAAAGATTATGAAATCATAGATACCTCAAAAGGAGAAAAATTAGAGAGATGGGGAAACTACCTTTTAGTACGTCCTGATCCTCAGGTTATCTGGGACACCCCAAAGACACACAAAGGTTGGAAACGTATGAATGGTCACTATCACAGAAGCAAAAAAGGCGGTGGAGAATGGGAATTTTTTGATTTGCCTGAGCAATGGACTATTCAATATAAAAGCCTGACTTTTAACTTAAAACCTTTCAGTTTTAAACACACAGGACTTTTCCCTGAACAGGCAGCCAACTGGGACTGGTTTTCTGAAAAAATTAAAAACGCAGGTCGCCCTATTAAAGTTTTAAATCTCTTTGCCTACACAGGAGGTGCAACTTTAGCCGCTGCTGCTGCCGGCGCTGCCGTTACTCACGTAGACGCTTCGAAAGGAATGGTAGCATGGGCAAAGGAAAATGCAGTATCTTCCGGATTAAAAGATGCGCCTATTCGCTGGCTGGTGGATGACTGTGTAAAATTTGTAGAAAGAGAAATTCGCAGAGGTAACAAATATGACGCCATTATTATGGACCCACCTTCTTACGGCAGAGGTCCGAAAGGCGAAATCTGGAAAATCGAGGATGCCATTCATCCCCTGATTAAACTATGTACACAGATACTCTCTGATGAACCGCTGTTTTTCCTTGTAAATTCTTATACAACAGGACTTGCTCCTGCTGTACTTACCTATATGCTTGCAACAGAATTAAAGAAATTCAACGGTACCGTAGACTCACAGGAAATCGGTCTTCCTGTTACCCAGACAAATCTGGTACTTCCCTGCGGTGCTTCCGGACGCTGGGAGAGCAAAAAATAATGAAAAAGAAAATTTTAATTATTACCACCGGCGGCACACTTGCCTGTGTGCAAAATGAAAAAGGACTGGTTCCCGGGCTCTCCAGCAATGATATCTTATCTTATATTTCAGATATCACCAATTTATATGATGTAGATTTTTACGAACTTTTCCAGTTGGACAGTGCGAATATACAACCCTCCAACTGGCAGACTATGGCAGAAACCATTTATGAAAAATATACCTCTTATGATGGAATTGTTATTTTTCATGGTACAGATACTATGGCCTACACAGCTTCTGCCCTGTCTTTTATGCTTTTAAATATTCCAATCCCAGTGGTGATTACCGGCAGCCAGCTTTCTATTTTAAATCCTCTGGCAGATGCCGTAGAAAACTGTCGCTGTGCCATCCACATGGCAGGAAGTGGAATGCCTGGCATTTTCCTCGCCTTTAATCGCAAAGTCATTCTGGGAACAAGAGCTTCCAAGGTACGTACTACCAGTTTTCATGCTTTTGAAAGTATTAACTATCCTTATGTGGGCGAAATCAATTCCCGTGGATTGGACATTCAGCGTTCTTACATTCCCGGACCTACCGGAAGCTGTGTGCTGGAACGTCGTTTAGAGGAAAAAGTTTTCCTTATTAAATTGGTTCCCGGATTTGACGGAAAAATTTTTCAATTTCTTTATGAACAGGGCTATCGCGGACTGATTATTGAAGCTTTTGGAATGGGTGGAATTCCTTCCCTGTCTTCTGAAGTTATGAATGATTTAAGAGATGTTATCCAGAAAGGAATGATTGTGGTTGTGAAAAGCCAGTGTCCTTATGAAGGAAGCAATCTTTCCCTCTATGAAACAGGAAAAGCTGCTCTGGAAGTGGGTGTCTTTGAAGCTTATGACATGAGCACAGAGGCAGTTGTTACAAAAGTTATGTGGATTTTAGGAAAACACTGGGAAAGAAAAAAGATTGAAGAAATGTTCTACAAAAATCTTGCAGGTGAAATCAATCTGACAAGCACAAAGGAGTAAAAAATTGATTGTTAAAAATATTATGATGTACTTAGTCGCTGTCAACATACTGGCATTTATCTGCTTTGGTGTTGACAAACAAAAAGCGAAAACGCATCAATGGAGAATATCAGAAAACACACTTTTAGGTATTGCAGTATGCGGCGGTTCTCTGGGAGCTATCTGTGGTATGCGCCTGTTCCGTCATAAAACGAAACATCCAAAATTTACCATAGGGCTTCCTGTTATACTGCTTTTGCAGGCAATTGCCGCCGTTGTAGCTTACACTGTTTTTTAATTTAGAGGAGGGTTATTTATGTATGGTTCTACATTAGGAAATATATTCCGTGTAAGTACTTGGGGAGAGTCCCACGGAAAAGGAATTGGTGTTATCATTGACGGGTGTCCTGCCGGTCTTCCTCTTAGTGAAGAAGATATTCAGGAATATCTTAATCGCAGAAAGCCGGGACAATCCCGTTATACAACTAAACGCCAGGAAGATGATGCTGTAGAAATTTTGTCCGGTGTATTTGAAGGAAAAACTACCGGTACACCGATTTCTTTGATGGTTCACAACAAAGATCAGCGTTCCAAAGATTACAGTGAAATCGCACAGTATTACCGTCCCGGTCATGCAGACTTAAATTATGATATCAAATATGGTTTTCGTGATTATCGCGGAGGTGGTCGTTCCTCAGGCAGAGAAACCATTGGCAGAGTTGCTGCCGGTGCTGTGGCTTCAAAGCTTTTAAAAGAACTGGGGATTTCTATCTGTGCCTATACCAGCGCCATAGGTCCTGTGACAATTAATCCAAATAACTTTAACAAAGAAGAAATTCAAAAAAATCCTCTTTACATGCCGGACGCTCAGGCAGCCGAAAAAGCACAGAATTACCTTGAGCAATGTATGAAGGAATGTAACTCTTCAGGAGGTATGGTGGAGTGTATCATAAGCGGTGTTCCTGCCGGAATTGGTGAACCTGCTTTTGAAAAGCTGGATGCTGCTCTTGCAAAAGCAATCTTCTCGATTGGAGCTGTAAAAGGTTTTGAAATCGGAGATGGTATGAATGTTGCAGACTCTACAGGTTTACAGAATAATGACGGCTACTATGTAGATGAAAAGGGCTGCCGCCAAAAATACAGCAACCATTCCGGTGGTATTACAGGGGGAATGAGCGATGGCTGCGACATTGTATTTCGCGCTGCCTTTAAACCAACTCCTTCTATTGCAGCCCCACAAAAGACTGTAAATCGTCAGGGAGAAAATATTGAAATTGAAATTCACGGAAGACACGACCCGATTATTGTCCCAAGAGCCGTTGTGGTAGTAGAATCCATGGCAGCACTGGTAATCTTAGATTTTATGTTGGCAAGTATGACTACTCGGTTGGACAAAATCAAAGAATTCTTTCAGAAATAATATTTAAGGCCTTCGCATTTTGTACTATATAATTTGCGAAGGTTTTCTTTAGAAATTCTTATATTTTTTTACACATCACTTTTTATATTTATATTTTAATATCTGTTACAGACAGAGGAACAGGAGAAAACATCATGGAAATGAATCATATTTTAATTGTAGAAGATGACAAGGATATTCGTGAAGGCGTTGCTATCTACCTAAAAAGTCAGGGCTATGAAGTTTTCATGGCAGCAGATGGTATCGAAGGACTAGAGGTTGTAGAAAAGGAAGAAATTCATCTTGCCATTGTAGATATTATGATGCCGCGCATGGATGGTATTACTATGACCATTAAATTAAGAGAAAAACACGATTTCCCTATAATTATGCTTTCTGCAAAATCTGAAGAAGTAGATAAAATTATGGGATTGAACATCGGTGCAGATGATTACGTTACAAAACCTTTTACTCCTATGGAGCTTATGGCAAGGGTAAATTCACAGATGCGCAGATACCGCAAGTTTATGGAAAAACTCCAGGCAAAGGAAAGTGAACATACAGACGCCATTTATACTATCGGCGGTTTGGAAGTCAATGAAAATACTTTTGAAGTACGGGTAGATGATACACCTGTAAAAATGACTCCTATGGAATTTAAAATTCTTCTGTTACTTATAAAAAATCCGGGCAGAGTATTCTCAGCTGATGAAATTTACGAACGTGTATGGAATGAACGGGCAATCAACACAGAAACCGTTATGGTTCACGTAAGAAATATTCGTGAGAAAATCGAGATTAATCCGAAGGAACCAAAATATTTAAAGGTGGTGTGGGGAGTTGGATATAAAATCGAAAAACTATCATAAAATAACCCTTATTATTGTATGTCTTGTAATACTCCTGCCCTCTCTGGCAATGATGATTATAAGACCACATTACATTAAACAACAGCGAGGAGCAGATGGATATAGCTTTCCATTTTCATCCTCCAATCTGCCGGACCTTCTGGTAGAAAGCAGCTATGTTCTTCACGCAGAAGAAGTTCAAGGGGAAAATCAGACAACACTGATACCTTTTGATATTTTCTTCCCTTATGGGGAGCATGAGGCGTCCGATGACGAAGATGAAAGCGATTATAGCCATGATGAGTCACGGGAATGGGCTTCTGATGACTTAAATGATCAATACAACGAATGGAATCATCGTTTTACTTTTCTTCGCCCTTATATAGAATACGAAGTTATGGACGCTCAAAGCGAAGAAATTCTAGACAGCAATAGAGGTTCTGATAAAGAAGAAAATTCTTTATCTTCTCTTTTATCAAATTATCAAGAAAATAATGTTTTAGATACAGACTGTGATTATGCATTTCTAGGTGCAATCGGCTATGGAGAAAGCGGAAATATTACTTTCACCAGTTTTCTTTCCCATGAGAAAACTAATACTTCACAAGTTTTAAATAAAAGTGCAAAATCCAATCCTGCTTCTGAATATGACGAAAACTATGACTACAACAAAGAATTCCAAAAACCCCAGAACAGAATTTACTATTTTGCCATGACAACTGAAAATTTAAAAGCGTTAAAAAGCGCACAGCCTCAATTTATTCACCAGACTGACTATTATGAGAGAAACACTGAAGATGATTTGGCTGTTGTCTTAGCAACACTGATGGGAATTGTATCCATTATTGCCTTTATTCTTCCATCTTTTCCGTTTTTCAACTGGAAAAAAGAAAAAATATTTGCAGTACCATTTGAAATTGTATTCGCTGTATCCTGTACAGTTATTACCCTGGCTATGGCTGTAGCATACAACTCCAATAATCTCAGTCAGCAGGCAATTTACAATGTATTGACCAGTATCGGCTCTCCTGAATTTTTTGCTAATACCCTGCAATATTTATGGGGATTATTGGGCTGGATTGGTATCTTTGCTACCTGTTACTGGGCTGCCGGCTGTGCCCGCAGAATTTTTATTCTGGGTCCCAAAACTTATATAAAAGAAAATGTTCTCATTTACCGCATATATCCATGGCTCAAAAAACAGATAGAAAAAGTTATTCACTCTTTACTTCATATAGACCTTCGGGGAAACACGAACAGAATTTTATTTAAAGTTATTCTAATCAACTTTATTATTTTAGGTTTTATCAGTTTATTCTGGTTCTGGGGAATTGGTGTTTTAATCGCCTACTCCGTTGTACTGTTCTTCCTTCTCAGAAAGTATTTGAGAAAAATCCAAGACCAGTACCAGCTCTTATTAGAAGCAACCAATGAACTGGCAAAAGGAAACTTAAATGGTACAATTCCTGAAGATTTAGGTATATTTGAACCATTCCGTGATGAAATCGGCAAAATCCAAACCGGATTTAAAAAAGCAGTAGATGAAGAAGTAAAAAGCACAAAAATGAAAACTGATTTAATTACCAATGTTTCTCATGATTTGAAAACTCCGCTTACAGCAATTATCACTTATGTTGACCTTTTGAAAAATGAAAATTTATCAGAAGAAGACAGACGCAAATATACTGAAATACTGGATACAAAAGCAAACCGGTTAAAAGTCTTGATTGAAGATTTATTTGAAGTCAGCAAAGCAACAAGCAAAACCGTCACTTTAAACATTATGGATGTTGATATTGTCAGCCTTATGCGGCAAGTAAAACTGGAGCTTCAGGATAAAATTGATGCAACAGATTTGATTTTCCGCTGGCAGCTTCCGGAAGAAAAAGTCATCCTGCCTCTGGACAGCCAGAGAACTTATCGTGTGTTTGAAAATCTGATTGTAAATATTACAAAATATGCAATGCCCCGAACACGAGTATATGTTACTATGGAAAATACAGAAAATCATGTAAAAATCATTATGAAAAACATCTCTGCCACAGAGCTGAATTTCAACCCAAATGAAATTACAGAACGCTTTGTAAGAGGAGATGTGTCCAGAAATACAGAAGGCAGCGGCCTTGGTCTTGCCATTGCAAAAAGCTTTACAGAACTGCAGGGCGGCCGATTGGAAATTTCTACAGACGCTGACTTATTCACAGCTGAGATAACTTTTCTAAAACAATAGAAAGAATATTTATTTAAATCATTACTAAAGGTTGAAAAATCCTTCCATTCAGCTTATAATAAAGAAAAAAGAACAACCGCCCACAAGGGGTTGACCTTTTAATCTATGGATTACCACCCAAGAGACTCGGCCAAAGTTCAATGGGTGGTTTTTCTATGCTTAAAACACTACTTACAAAACGTAAAAACGAATGTCAGTAATGCTAAAACAAACATTCCGAAAGCCATAAGGTCTTTAAAATCAAAATGTTTCATCAGCACCACCCCCATTCTATGTATCATAAAATGAAGGTCAGCCACCCTGCGACACGATTGTTCTTACACAATATTCTACCATTCTTTACATGCATTTACAATTAGTTCTACACTATTTCTATCTGACACATTTTCATTGCTTCTAAAGCATTTCTATGACTTTCCGGTGATACCCCTGCACAACAATTGGCATCTACAGAAATCTCTGCCTCAGGAAGTGAAGATTTCAATATCATAGCGTTGGAAATTACGCAAATATCTGTACACAGTCCGACAAGTTCAATTTTTTCATACTGTCCTCTGGCTGCAATATGTGCCAGTTGCGTACTCCCAAAAGAAGGCTTTTCCACCATCATGCAGTCTTTTGTCAATTCCTGAAGTTCCGGAATAATTTCCCATCCTTTACTTCCTTTTATGCAATGAACAACCGGAAGCTTCTTTCCTTCCTGCGTTTCCAAATAATTTTCCTGATGCGTATCCATGGTAAAAATAATATCTTTTCCACATTCTTTCGCTGATTTGACCTTAGAAACCACATTTTCCACAATATTTTGAGCTTCCTTTGTGCCTAAAGCTCCGTCCACAAAATCTGTCTGCATATCCACAACTACTAACAATTCTCTCATTGAAAACCCTCCTAATATTTTTTCAAAATATGTTTTTCGCCTGCTTCATAAAATAACTCACTGATTTCTTCTGAATGAAACAATTCTAAATTTTTCTCAAAGTCTTTTGCCAATGGATACTCTGAAATCTTATCTATAGGAGCCCAGAAAACCTCTCCTTCCTCAGAGGACTGCAAATTTCCCGAAAAACAATTTGTCTTATAAAAGAATACCATACAGCGCACACCGTCTTGAAACCATTCCTTCACTCCGCAAAGTTTTACTTCCTTAATATCAAGACCTGTTTCCTCTTTAATCTCCCGAATAACGGAAGGCACTAAGGCTTCTCCTTTTTCTACATGTCCACCGGGAAATGCTACTCCCGCCCAATTCTTCTTTCTCCTGTTCTGTAACAATACATTGCCATGATTATCATAAATCATACAGATATTCATAAGCTCTGTCATTTCATTGGTATGCATTTTTTATCTTCCTCTCTTTGCATTGGGATAAATCCTGTCCAGTCTTTCATCATCAAAGCGCTCATCTAAAATCTTTTCCAGATTATTTTTCGGAACAGGATTTTCTATTCTGTCATTGTAACGATAAAGAGCAAGAGCTGAAATCAGCATATTGATTATCATAAACACAATAGCTGCCCACATAATAAATTTACCACCTCTTTTAGGCAGCTTTTCAATCCAAGCGGAAAAAATGGGATATAAAATCTTTAACCATACCACTGCTGCAATTCCCCAGAAGAAACAGAATAAAAGATTAATACGTCCTCCTAAGTTAAAAGGGATTTTACTGTAATCCCAGAAAACAGTCCCAAATACTAGTTCAGTAAACACGCTGCAGATATATTCATAAGCACCGCCTAAAATTGTTCCGTACAAGAAAATATAACGATCGCTTTTATCCTTATACTTATATAAAAACGCAGTCAAGCAAGCACATCCAAGTCCCCATACAATACTAAACGGACCATATACAACACTGCTTCGGCTCATCCATCTGCCTGCTGTAATACGGCAAAAAATTGTTTCCGTAACATCTCCTAAAAATGCTCCGATAAAAAACAATCCTATGATTTTATAAAAACAACATCCTTCAGCAAAAACTTTAGACTCTTTCTTCGGTTCTTCAGCCTGAATAATACGCTCTTTCTCAATATTAGGATAAGCTTTTTCCATTCTATGCTGTACTTTTTTTGTCAGTACATTTCCAAAATTTTCTGTAACTCCCTGAACATAATCCACAAACTTATGTGTCTTAATCGTATGTTTAATCTGCAGAACTGTTGTCACACAACAAATTGTATCAATCAGCAAAATAATTCCGAAAACAATCTCAAAAACCAGCAAAACCTGGCTCGGAATAAAATGCATCAATCTCACCAGCAATGGATTGATAAAACACATACATACTACAGCGCTGACGCCAAAAAATATTAAATGGATAAAACTCAAATATCCCTGAAACTGAAAACGTCTCTTACTATAATCCCACCACTTTGTATTAAATGCCCTTTCCAAAATAAAACTGGTTACCACAATGATGATAAATGCAATGGCACATCCTCCCAGAAACAGAAAGAAAATTTTATTCGTCAGCTCCGGCAAGAAAATACAGTACGCAACTCCAATAATTCCATAAATCGGACAAAGAGGAATATTTAAAAATCCCGTATTTACAAACCGCTTTCTGCGAAGAGCGTTGGCAATGACTCCCGCACACCATCCAATAAAGGAATAGATATAAAAAATCCAAAATAATTCACTCCACGTATAAACCATAATCTCTCCTCTTTTGTATTTATTTTCTGGAACATACTATACCGAAATTATAGTTTAATTGCAAGTTTTCTGTATTATAAAAAGAGTCCAATTGGACTCTTTTTATAATACTAATAATTGCTTATCAATTCATTCTCTTTAAGCATTTCTTACCCATTTTCCAGATGCGTCTACATAATATCCATCAATCCATTGACTAGCTGCCATACTTCCATCAGACTGTACATAATAGTCTCCAATCCACTGTGAGACTGCCATACTTCCGTCACTATTCAGATAGTACCATTTTCCTCCGATAGATGCCCAGCCTGTCTCCATACTTCCGTCACTGTTCAAATAGTACCATTTTCCTTCGATGAATGCCCAGCCTGTTTCCATACTTCCATCACTGTTCAGATAGTACCATTTTCCTTCAACTGCTACCCAACCTGTTTCCATGATTCCAGCTTCATTAAAGTGGTACCAATATCCATCAATTGCGTGCCAACCTGTTACTTTGTTTCCATCTTCGTAATATTGCCATCCCTCTTCTGTCTGTTTCCAACCATTCTCTGGCTTTCCACTGTCTGTAACAAATGTAACTTCTCCACCTTTAGAAATATTTCCGGCTAAATCTACTGCATAAACGGTATAAGTATATTCTTTATTTTTTTCTAAATCTGTAAGCAAATAATAATCTGAATCCGCATCAAATGTTGCAATAATATCTGTTCCATTTTTCAACTGATATTCAACAACACCTTCATTGTCTTCTGCCGGAAGCCAACGAATCTCTGCTGTTGTTTCTGTAATATTTTCTGCTCTGACTTGTGGTGCTGTAGGAACTTCTGTATCAGAATAGTTTCTTGTACCTTCAAGCCTTGCTTCTGCTGCTGATGCAAAGTTGCCTACTGATTCAACGGCTAATAATTTCACGTATTTTGCTTTTACCGGCGTATCAAAGCGAACTACTTTTACATCTGAGTTTGCTTCCCATTCTCCTTGTGCAACAGGCTCACCCCATGTTTGATTATCATTACTTACATAAATTGCATATTTTGTAATAACACCATTTGCCGCTCCTGAACCACCGTTTGCTTCACGAGGTGTGTATACATATCCTGAAATAGTATAATCATTTTTCAATTCCAATGTTAAATATCTTTCAGAAGGTGTACATCCATTCCATGATGTATGCCAAATAGTGCCTGTTTTTCCATCCAAAACATTTTCAGGTATATCATTAGAATTTTCTGTTTCAGAGGAACCTGCAGATGCAACTAAATCTTCCACAGGGATTGTGAAATCTTCTTCTCTTTCTGTCAGCTCAACTATATATACCTCAGATTGTTCTTTATCGTTTTCGGTAATTACAATTTGATCTCCTGCATTTAATCTTACTCCTCCTGCTAAAACTGCAGATCCGCGTTTAATTTCTGCCGTAACTCCGTTTTCGATAATTATATTTTCTATAAATAATCTTGCTGTAACTTTTTCATTTACGTCTAAAATTACTTTTTTCTCATTTTGATCAATTGTATATTTTTTTGATAGCATTTTCAGGGAGCTTTTACCTGATTCATAAGCGCCAATATCAGGAATTCCGACAACTTCATTTCCGAAATAATCACGTCCACCATTATCCGCAACAGGCATACCTGCATTTAATGCCGGTGAATCTTCCTGAAGTTCATAACAGCTCAAATCCACTTTATCTCCTGGATATTTTCCTGTACCACCTGTTCCCGGTGCTTTCAGCTTAGGGTCTACAAGCATATTTGGTGCACCCTCATTATCATTCTTTGGTGCATTACTAAATCCATAGAAAATATTGCTTTCCCAGTCAATTGCACCATCGCCAAAAGTATTTGCCTCTACATTTTCTTCTCCATCATAATAGAAAATATTATTGTAAAACTTCATGGTCTCATAGGCAGATGCGGCGCTGAATAAGAACAGTTTCTCGCCCTTTAAAGCTCGCTCCGTCATATAAAATGTATTATTGTAAACTTCTGTTCCATAGTTTGCAGCATAAATGTCAAACATACCCTGTCTTGGATGTGCATAATCATTCTGGCTGATATTGTAACGAATAATGCCGTCAAAACTTCTGTAGTTGTCACTGACATTACATAACATCATAAAACCGCCCTTATTGTCGTGTACATAATTATACTGAACCCATGTGCGATCATTTAATGCATCAATTTCAATACCCTGAGAGTCGTTAGATGCAACTGCTCCTGCTCCGCTTCGAATATCATAAACTTCATTAAACTGGAATGTAGTGTCATCTGAATTCCAGTTGAACATTCCTACTGCTGCACCACCGCCTTCTGTTGCCGGTCTTAAACATGTTCTGGTTACAAGGTTTTTCTCTGCAACTGCATCTTTACAGTTATCGATAATCAAACCATCTCCGTCAACATCATGAATATAGTTGTTTCCTAAATAGAAATCTTCATAAGGGAAATAATCATATCCCTTTGTTCCATAATTAAACGGTCCCCATTTTTCATCTGTACGATAAGACCATGGTGTCAGGAAGTTAATTCCTGAGCGTCCTACATCATATATTTCACAATTTGTAATACGAATATCATTAATTCTGGTAGGTGTTGAATTTTCTCTGTTTCTCTGTTCGTTTGTAATGACATTCATTGTAATACCACCAGAAGATTTACCAATATTCGTTCCCGGTCCATGAAAACCATGAATTTCAACATTATCAATGTAAAAATGCTCTAATTCTCCGATATCTTCTCCGGCAATATTGATACCACTACGATATACATCATTTTTACTATTTCCGATGTAAACATCACTGCCCTTGGTGATATAATCTTTTCCTCTTGGGTCTACAATTTCAAGATCACTTACTTCCCAGTATTCTTGATTATAAAAGCGAATAACATGATTCACTTTCACATTTTTTACCATAGCATTTGCGCTCATTAAATACGGAACTGTCCAATTTTCTCCCGGCATTAATTTCGGTTTCGCTTCTCCGTCACCATAGCTGCCGATTTTAATCGGATTTCCATCTTCACCTGAGCCCTGTGGTTGAAATGCCCCTACGAAAGTTTCTCCTTTTTTAAAACGAATTTCATCACCCGGAATAAAAGTAAGTGTATTTAATTTATCAATTGTCTGAAATGCCTCTTCTGGTGAAAGACCATCATTGCCATCTGATCCGTTTGTACTATCCACATAAAAAACATGGCTCTGTGTTACCGGGATTTCAAAAAATCCCGATACAGGAGTCTGCTCTTGATAGGCAACCTTTACTTCCACCTTCTGAGCTTTCTCTGCACTTCCACGCATTTTATCAAATACAACAGTTATTGCTGCATTTTCCTTATCATAAGTAAAATCATTTACTTTCAGCGGTGTTTCTTTTTCTCCATCCACCTGATATTTCCACGTAAAGTCTTCATTTACCGGTGTAACTGTAGGATTTTTATCTAATGCTACTGTTATTTTCCCATTTTCTGCCGTTACATTTTTAATAGAAGCATTTACAACTTCTTCCCCTGATTTTTCCACAGTAAAATCTAATGGGATATTCTGCCCTTTATATGTAAGGACAACATCTACCTGCTGACTTACAGGAGCCTTTTGTATTTCGTCAAATTTCAATACTAACGTGTTTTCATTCAAATCTTCCTGTGTCAATTTTAATTCTTTGGGTATAGATGCATCAATGCTTGTTTTATATGTAGCAGAAAATGCATTTACATCTGGAATTGCTCCTTCACGAAAAACAACTTCTAACTGTCCGTTTTCGATACTTACTTTTTGAATATCACTTTTAATTTCTACAACAGCATCATCAAAATAAGATACGACACCGCCGGTTGCTTCTATCCACTCATATACACGAGCGTCTTTTGTTCCACTATACACAAAGTCAAGCGTATATTCTTTCCATTCTGTGGAATCAATCTTTACTTTTATTTCGTCCCCACCATAATTTTTTACACCAAGCCAATGTTTCGCACTTTCGCTATTTGAAGAAAGTTTTGCCCAAACACGAAACGTATAGGTCATACCTTCTTGCAGTCCGGGAATATCCTGCTCTAAGGATGTATCATTTTTAGATAATTTTACAGAGGTCTTTCCTCCATGCGCCTGTTCTGTTGTCTTTTCTGCTGACAGCCATGCGTGCCAATTTCCTGCATGAGACTGTCCATTAGCAGGACTTAATGGTACATCTTCTTCAAAGGTGGAATTTTTAGACAAATTCTCATTGCTGTAAACAGACTCTGCCGATACATTTCTCATTCCTGAAATCACCGGCATTCCACTGGTTGCCGATACTGCTACTGTCATAAAAAGTGCCAGTATTTTTTTCTTATAATTTTTCTTTACCATGCCCTCTTCTCCTTTACCTGTGTCTACACACTTATTTTTCTATTCGAACTCTGCCGGATTGTTCTCCGCCAAAGTCTGAATCATTTCTGGATATAATTCTGTACGAATATAACTGTATATTACAGCGTCCTGATTTTCCTCAAATCCACTCGTCTCATTTTTTATTTCTTTTATAATAACTTCCCTTTCTTGGCTGTCTTTTTCATCTCGATATAAATCATTTATATTGCCTGTTTCAAGAAAATCAGCTAAACCTATATCCGATTTCCCAAGAAAATTTAATTGTTCTCTATCTACTTTAATTGTTTCCTTTTCACCGTCCTGAGTAACTTCATACACGACTTCAGAGCGGATATTCACCTTATTTTTATCTTCTTCATAATATTTTTTAGCAGCCTTTATCATAGCTTTATCTGTGTTTTGCTGTAAATAATTACAAATATCAATCTCTAAATTATCCAATTGATATTGAAAAAACGTTTGCAGTGTAAATTCTTCTAAACCATACACCTTTTCGTCATTTGCTATCTTAACTTTTCTGGAGTCGTTTTCCTGTTCCATTTGTAACTTTAAATGTTCAAAAGAATATGGAGCACAAAGTCCTAATTTACTTCCTAAATAAAACTCTGCATTTACATAATTTGCATATTCTCTAGTTTTCTTATCCAAATACTGCTGATTTTTTTCCTTTGGATTTTGTTTTTCAACAAAAGACTTGTAAAATTGAAACTCCTCTTGACTAATTATACGTGTATACCCTTTATAGTCTTTTATCTGTGATACTATCTTAGGTATCTTTTCCTTACCAACTACATCTTTGATTAAAAATCCAATCAAAAATAGCATTGCAAGCAACACAAAAAAACTTGCACAAAACACTCTTTTTTTATTATTCAATGCCATTTCCAACCTCCTATCCCATTTTTTATTTATAGTACTTTTAACAATTCTAAATATATACATACCGGTTATTCTACTATTTTTTTATAATTTTTAACCCTAATAAATAACATTTTGCACAACATTTTTATACATATTATTATACTAAGTTACCTTTTCTATTGCTCGCACAATCCCCTCCTTTTAAGACATTTTTTTGTATAATTCGGAACTCTCTGTTTACTTTTCACCTTTTTTCTTCTATAATTTATTCATATATTTCAAACAGGAGGACACTATGAAACAGGAAAACAAGTATCTACCTTTGTGTGTTAATTTTATTTCAGGAGCTACTATACAATATCGAAACAATCACTATCATTTTCCAAAACATCTTCATACCAGCTGTGAACTTTATTTAATTAAATCTGGCACCTGTTCTATGACTGTAAACAATCAAGTTATCCAGTGTAAAACAGATGATTTCGTATTTCTTCTTCCTAATGTTGTACACTCCTTTTATTTAAATAATGACGACTCCTGCGAGTTTTATCATATTCACTTTTCCTCAGAACTTCTTTCTCAGATTACTCTAGAAGAACATTCCTCTATAAATTTATTACATTCCCTGTTCTTTTGCTGTTCTTCTTTACATAAACAAACAGTAACTCCAGAAATTAAAAAGGCAATCTGCTCTATTATTGAACTCTATAATTCATCTCATTCTTTAATTGATGCAGCTAGCATCAATTTATATCTGATTCATCTCGTATTACTGATTTTAAAATCATATAGTGACATATCCATTACACAGATGCCTGCCAAAATACAAAGTCAATATATTGCTTTTGCACTACATTACATAGAAAAAAATTATATGAGTAAACTGATGATTGATGATATTGCAAATAAGCTCAATATCTCCGGTCGATATCTAAGTAAAATTTTTTCTCAATATATGCATATTTCTCTTGGAAATTATATCAATATATACCGAATTAATCAGGCAATTAATTTTATGTCTACGACTAATCTTACACTCACAGAAATATCAGGTATGATAGGATTGAAAGATTCCCAACATTTTTCTAAACTTTTTTTCAACATTATAGGAATAACTCCTTCTCAATACCGAAAATTTCTTTCAAAAAAATAGGAATGAATGGAGCAGATTTCTCCGCTCCATTCATTCCTGAATAAAATAGATTTTGTTCTTTACTTCTTCAATCCCTGAATTCCACTTAAAATTTTCGCAGCATAATTAACATCTCCTGCCCAACCTGTTCCGTAGGGATTATTCGGAATACTCAACCATTCTACATAAGGAGCTTTACCCCTAAGCCATTCTCCCCATCTTGGGTCAACACATTCATTTTTCAACGGCTCCGTGTTTGCGTAACATTTCAAATGCTGAACATGTGCTCGAATACCAATTCTTACATTCTCAAAAGAATTGCCACTCGCACCATTTCCAGAAGCTCCCAAACCTGCAAAATTAAACTGTTCAATTTTCACACTTCCGCCAAATTGGAGAAATCCCGTTTCAATCATAGCTTGTACAAATGCAACTTCAGCCTTGATTCCTTCAGTTTTACATTCTTCATAATATATTTGACAAAATTCTTCAATTGTGGCTGCACCGCCTACCTTTAAAGCTTCAGCAGGATAAGCTTTACCGCTCTTTTTATAATAATTTACCATCTGTGCTACTGTAACAGAACTATTTCCCGCTATCTCATAACGAGACACCACAGTATCGTTTGTTGGCGGTTTTGAAGACGGATTACTATTCAATTCACCTGTACTTTCAAAATAATACCAGATATTATCTATATTTTTCCATCCGGTCTGTACAACACCGTCCTTATCCATATAGTACTTTTTCCCTGCTATATCCTGCCAACCTGTCATTTTCTTTCCATAACTATCATAATAATATCTTTTCCCTGCTATGTCCTGCCAACCTGTATACCAAGCCCCTGTCTTCTCATCCAAATACCATTTTTCACCTGCTATTGTCTGCTCTCCTTTTAGTAAATAGCCAGAATTATTAAAGTAATACCACGCATTATCAATAAACTGCCAACCTGTCTGCATTACTCCGTTTTTATCAAAATAGCATTTTTCTTTTCCAACATTCTGAAATCCTGTCTGCATCACTCCACTAATATTCATGTAATACCAGTGTCCATCAACGAATTGCCAGCCTGTCTGCATCGCTCCACTGTTATTCATATAATACCAGTTTCCATCAACCAACTGCCAACCTGTCTGCATCACTCCACTAATATTCATGTAATACCAGTGTCCATCAACTGCTTGCCAACCTGTCTGCATCGCTCCGCTATCATTCATATAATACCAGTTTCCATCAACTGCTTGCCAGCCTGTCTGCATCGCTCCACTCTTATCCATATAATACCAGTTTCCGCCAATTGCCTGCCAGCCTGTTGTCATATTACTGTTAGCATCAAAATAATACCATACATTATTTATAAGTTTCCATGTGCTCGTTGCATACCTTCCAAGTCCCTCTTTCCATTTCCAGTATCCATCTGTGAATTCCCACTCACCCTTTTTTAAACCATAATAATTAATAATTCCTGCCGCATCAGCTTCTCCTAGCTTTCTAAGATTTTCTTCTGTTTGAAACCATTTCGCATCTGATGCGTTCGATACAAACGCATGCTCAATAATCAAACCTGGAAATCCATTTCTTTTGGAATGTCTTATTACTGCATAGCTTTCGTCACTTTTCTCACCGCGACTTTTAATCCCTAATTTTGCAAGCTCCTCTACAATATCTTTTGCCAGATTCTGAGCGCCTTCTTCACCTTTCGGATAATATACTTCTGCACCGTGTGCTGCACTGGAATCGGAAGAGTTAATGTGGAAACTAATAAATGCATCTGCATCTTTTGTTTTTGCCCACTCTACACGTTTTAGTATATCATCTATACTATTGGTACCGGGAAATGGACAGTTACCATCTGTTCGTGTCATATATACAGATACGCCTGCATACTGCTCCAATACTTTTTTACAGTATTCTGCAATTTTTAAAGTTACAATTTCCTCTCTAACACCATTTGCAGACGCTCCTGCATGTATGCTTGCGTCATGTCCCGGATCGAGCACAATTACTAAATTCGAATCCCGTACATCTCTTTTGCTCCTTGAAAATGGTTCTGCCTGTTCAGAAAGTGCATCTGCAACACTTTTCTCAATTGTTGAAATATGATTTGTTTCAATTGTAACAACTGCTTCTTCCGTAAATTGGCTTTCCATTTCTATGTAATCACTTTTTACATCTTCATTTACTTTCTCATCAACCCCAAAGTAAGCATCTATGTCAAGTTCTTCTGCTGTAAAAGTTTTTACGTCTGCATCAGTTGCAACGCTTACCTCTTTCACATGATAAATACCCTTTTCAAAACTATGTTCATACAAAAATAGTTCGTCTACTCTCTTTTCAGAGTTTAAAATTGTTTGTGAACCTTTTTCATCCTCTACAACTAAATTTATACTTTTGATTTCAGATTTATTTTCTCCCCATGAAACAACAATGTTCTGAGTATTTCCTACCTCTGTTTCTGATTCGTCAATATAAATATAATTCAATTCATTTTCAATTAACACTTGATTTCCATCTGCAGCATTTACAATATTCAAATTTCCCACTATCGGGCACGTAATCATCGTTCCTGCCGTCATTGCGGCAATCCATCTGCTCAATCTGTTTTTCATCAATTTCCTCCTTTGTTCTATTCCGAAAACATTGTAATATTAACATTCTTATATCTAATCGTCAATTCTCTTTAACTAATTATTCTTCTTGTAAAAAATGGTAATACGTGTTTTCTTGTATGGCGCTTCAATCTATGATAAAATACAAACATATTTTGCAAAGTCTTTAGAAAATATTTCATTTATCACATAAGGAGCATTTATATGGTTATTTATAGAAAAGCTATTCCTGATGATTTCCCAAATATACTGAATTTTATTAACATGGTATTCAGTATGTCACACTGTCCCCACGATTTTCGCCAGCTTTTACCCAAACTATATGAAAAAGGACAAGAAGAGAAATCTATTCACTATCTTGCTTTAGAAAATGAAGAAATAAAAGCTTGTGTATGTGTTCTTCCTATTACCTTATGCTGCGAAAACAAAACAATCACCTGCGCTACTGTAGGCAGTGTTTCTGTTCATCCTTATTCAAGGGGAAAAGGATACATGCGCAAGCTCATGCATATAGCTATTGAGGATATGAAAAAGAGCAATATCTCTATGAGCACTCTTTCAGGTCTTAGAAACCGCTATCAATATTATGGATATGAAAAAGGGGGATTTGTTTTCCAATATTGCTTTACTCCAGATAATTTTCGCCACTGTCGTGAAAAATTTCCCAAACGCAAAATAACCCTGTGTCAAATTCAAGATACGGAAAATCCTTTACTTACTGAAATTCAGGCAATACAGGAAAATCAAATACTATTTGCTAAAAAAAATCCTTCTGATTTCTTGGCTATTATGAAAAGCTGGAATGCAAAACTTTACAGTATATTAGAAAATCAGATGTGTAAGGGATATGTTGCCCTTCAAGGAAACCAGATATTAGAAATGCGTTTAACAGATAAGGCTTTACTATTTGCTTCTTTGGAAGAATGTCTAAAAGAAAGCGGTTCAAAGGAACTATTTCTAAGAATACTACCTTATGACACTTATCTTTTAAAAGAATGTACTCAACTTTTTGAATCCTTTACCATAGCTTTAGATGATAATTATATGATTTTTGATTATCCAAAAGTTTTAGATTTTTTCTTAAATGTTAAATCCAAATATACTTCTTTAAATTCCGGAAGTTGGGATTTTACCATAAAAGGACATGGGACTTTCCAAATTCAAGTAGATAACGGAGTTCCTTCTATTACGCAATTAAAAGATTTAGAAGGGAAATCTTCTGTTAATTTTTCTTCTTTTGAGAGTATTTTGGCTCTGTTTGCTCCAAATTGTGGTATGGGATTACTTGAAACAAAATTGCCGGAAAATTGTAACTGGTTTCCGTTGCCGTTAGCACTATCACCTTTTGATAAATGTTAATTATAAATTTTTTGCATATTTTTTAATATACTAAATACGTTTCTGATAATATATATGAAAGGCTTGACAACATAATTTGCTGCCAAGCCTTATTAATACTTATGTAAGCTGAAATTGTTCCATAGGCATAGGTCTTCCAAAATAATACCCTTGAACCAAATCACACTTCTGTTCTTTTAAAAAGTCCACGTATTCTCGAGTTTCTATTCCCTCAGCCACTACTTTCATATTTATCTGTCTTGCAATCTCAATGATACCTTTGCTTACAATTTTTCCTCTTTCCTTTTCTTCTTCGCTAAACATTTTCTGGTCTAGTTTTATAGTAGACACATGTAAATTTTTCAACATATTTAAAGAAGAATATCCACTCCCGAAATCGTCCATAGAACATGCAAAGCCACTGTCTTCTAATTTCTGCACAAGGTCAATCAGAACTCCGGCATCATCTAACATTACACTTTCAGAAATTTCAAATTCTATATATTTTTTTGGCACATGATGTCTTTCAAAAATAGGTAAAAACTTCTCATCAAAAAATTTTTTAGCTGTAAAATGGGATTTCGAAAGATTTACAGAAATAGGAATTGGCTCTATTCCCTCATCCATCCATTTCTCAATCAATTCTAACACAGACTCAAAAACAAAGTAATCAATCTGACGCATAAAACCTGTCTGCTCAAACAATGGAATAAACTCATACAGCGGCATCATTCCCTCTACCGGGTCTTCCCAACGCACAAGAGCTTCTGCTCCGGCTAAAGTCTCCCCTTCCAGTTCATATTTAGGCTGTAAATAGACCTTGAAATGTTTCTTATCCAGTGCAGGCTGTGCCATATCCTGCAACTTCCGGTGATATTCCCTCTTATCTTGAAATGTATATGTATAAATTTCAAAATGTGTATTCCTATCTGAAGCATCTTCACTCTGAGTCCTGCAAAATTCTGCACAATCCACTGCATTGGCATAAGTATCAGAATCGCCCTTTAAAATATATGCTCCGATGGATAAAAACAACTTCTGTTCTATATCTAAACCTTCCATAAAATATACTGCATCATCAAGCTCATAAACTCGCTTCATCAATTCTTCTTCATCTGCAACTCGCAAAAGTAGATAATAAGTATCTGTATTAATCCTAGCAATATATTCATTTTCCTTCAGTTTAGCCTTCAAAGCCATGTATACACTTTTTAAAATACGATCTCCCACATCCCATCCATATTGGGAATTTAATAAACTAAATTTCTTTATGTTAATGCACAGAAATGCAAATTGCTCTGTTCCCACCGATATTCTTTTATGAAAAGCATCCTGAAATCTGAATTCATTGGCTCCTCCTGTTATGGGATCTACAAAACGATGGGAGTCTTCCAGCATTTTATACTTCAAACTACCATATCCCCCTGCGAATGCCAATATGAAAAAGCATAACGGTATCACAATCTCTGCAAATTGCAAACTATGACTTTTTCCAATAAAATAAATATATAGTACCAGAAAACATAAACACGCTGTAAAAAAAAGATAAAAAATGCCCCAACAAACCTTTTGTTTCTTCTCAATATTCATCATCTTCTTCTCCTGTTTGTTATCAAAAGAAATACTTATGATACCTTAATATTATAACAATCCCTTGAAATAATACAATAGTTTCACCAGTCAATTCTGCTTGTAAGTTATGAAAAAAATTTCTGCAAAGCAGAATTCTCCGCCTGCGGTGGGTTGCCTTAGCAACATGATACCATCCACCGCAGTGCGAACCTCGCGGAGCATTTTTTATTTCATAGAACGAAATTTCCTATAAAATAAAAAAAGGCCTCGCTAATACGAAACCTTTCAAATTTTTCACTTGAGATTATATCCAAAACGAAATGCCCATATTGTAGAGACCATAAATAATCTCATTAATGCATAACCAAACAACATCCCTGTAATAAATCGTCTTAAATTTGTGCTCTCATAAGAAGTTACCAGTTGAACACCACCGTCCAAAATCATAGGTAACATTAAAACAGCAAAAATCCAAGATGAGCAGGAAATCATTGAAAATGTAATTAGGCATAAAACAATTCCGACAAATTCTCCGGTACATCTGGCACAAATAGGAAATTGCCTTCCTTTCCAATGAAAAGAACGTTCACTTCTGCAATGACAGCCAAATATAATGGGAAGCCATTTATAAATCCACTGTTTCATAAAAGCTTAAAATCCATAACTAGCCATACCAACTCCAACAATAGCCACTAAAACATACCAAAGAACACATAAAATTACATTGACTAACGCTCCGATTCCGGCAGCCTTAGCAGTTTTTGGTTTTGAATCTTTCCAAACAAGGAATAACACCAAGCCTACTATTGGAATACAACACCCCAATAATCCCCACAGAAAGCCACCATTATCTGTTGTCTGAGGTGCGGTATTCTGATTAGCTCCGCAGCTTGGACAAATTACAGTGTTATCATCAATCTGGTTACCACAATTTTTACAAAATGCCATAATAAATCCTCCTTTTTTCTATGAATGATTGTAAAATGCAAGTAAATTCTTGTATTTAATTTATACCATAAAACACAAATACAGTCTACAAAAAACGACAGAATATAAAAACATCTCATGTTTCTATTCATCTAAATATTAAACACATTCTATTTATTATGTTTAAATACATCGTATGTTCTTATTTATCATAAATACTAATTCTTTCACTACTCTTAAATACATCTAACATTATCGTTACTAAATATTTCAAAATATCTCAGGCAATCCTTAGACCGCCTGATATATAAATTATTCCCTCTACTCAAACTCAGATACGGATGGGATAATTCAGGTACTTTTCAGTACACATTTGTGTCGTTTCGTGTTCATGCTCTCTGGATTTTATCTGATATTTTTCTCGTACAAAATTATTAGAGCCAAAATAGAGTCAATAAAAACTATTTTTTCTGCTTTAATTTCTCTAATATTGACAGCACATCCGGTTGTGTAGGCATGAACTTTACTCCACGCTTTAACATTCCCAAAACTTTTCTTGCTTTCTGCTCAATTACCTTTGCTGTATGTTCACTGGTCAGCATCAAATGATTTCCGGCAATCGTATACTCACGTTCTATGTATTCCTCTGTAATCGGAAACATATCTTGTATTAAAAATACACTTTCTCGACTATCATCCAGTTTCACAATATGCAGAATATCACAAGGTTTTCTCACCTATTCCTTTTTCTCTATTATTTTCCGAAATTTATCTATTCTACTAGAAAACGGTATCATCCAAAAAATTCCCGTAGAAGTATCTTCAAAACAATAATAATGTGGTCTATTGCCTGCCTTATTCCCCTTGAGATATGGATCCGGTATATCTTCAAAAAATTTGTCCTTTATGATATAAAACCCTGTTTTCTTCATTCGTTCCATCCTCTCTGCGGAAATATGGAAAAAGTCCCTCGCCTTTCGGCGAAGGACTAAACTTTCAACCCAACCATTTATATACCGCATATCGGTCAGCGGTAAACTTTCAACCCGACCATTTATATACCACATATCGGTCAGTGGTAAACTTTCTTTGTACTAATATACTAACAAGTACAAAACGGAAAGTCAATAGAACTATCCATTAAAATTATATGATGTTTGCACAAAACTATTCGAATTCGCAAAGTTCTATTTGCTTTGTAGTGTATTCCCGTTGTTCCAGTTCCAAAACAGTTCATTTTTGAACTGTTTTGTATGGATTCGCTATGTTTTCATCTAATTGTATTGTCATTTTATTGTCAGTAATATGCTATAGATTAAAATCAACTAATAGTCTTAAATACTATAATATTCATAAAGCACTTCCATTCCCCTGCTAGCTGAAATTTATTTACTATTCCTTATTAATGCAATGATTACGGCAATAACTCCGACACATAGCCATATAATTCCCTTTACAGTATTTCCTGCCAAAAACCAAACTAAAGAAAAAAGCATCCATATAATTACCAAAATTATAATTCCTTTGTTACTCATATACTTCCTCCTCCATAAATTCAAATTTGTCACCTTCTACATATTGTATTTCCCAAGACAATAATTATCACAACATCAGCTAAAATAATACCCAATGCAATATACACAAAAAATGCCGGTAAAATATTTTCAAACACCCCCATAATTAATAGAAGAATTGCTATAACAGACATTCCAATTCCCATTGTTCTGCATAGCTTTTTTTCATTATATTTTGCCTTTTCTTCTTTTGAAGCTGTATTATATCCGGAAATTAACCAACTTCCATGTCCAGAAATCAAAACTATGGAAAGTACAGCAAATATTATAAATCCAACATATACTACCCAGTCTGTTCCAGTTGATAAGTCTGCCAGTTTCATTTGTATAACACCTCCCACCAAATTTCGATGTTGTTAAAGTCCACAAGTCGAAAATTCTGCATTACTCATCATCCTTAATCATATATAACAAATTATTATATTCTTGGTCCTATGTCAAGATTTAGTACAAGTTAAAATGAGGTTTTCCTCATCTTAACCTGCCAGCTGCAATTCATCTTGCTGAAGCCTACGATACAGCTCTTCATAATCGTTTGGTGACATATAATCACAGTGACTATGAATTCGTTTCGTATTGTAGAATGCTTCCAAA
>CAJKQE010000021.1 GCA_905201915.1 uncultured Lachnospiraceae bacterium | reverse complement strand
TCCATGCAAGTTCCAGTCTGTGACAGATGTCTGTCTCCTTCTTGAAAATGTCCCTTACAATACTTGGGAAAAATCCGAAAATCAGGGCTGATAACACCGCCTAAAAACGGAAGCTGTACCATTCCTCCATGATAATGCCCTGAAAAAGTCACATCACTGCCCCATTCCAGATAGCTGTCTCCATACTTTGGGGTATGCGCCAGAAGTACCTGAAACTGATTTTTGGATGTTTTTCCTAAAAGCACTTCGATTTCCTCACTTTTCAGAAAATCTTTGCCTCCTTTTTTATAATATTGATAAGGAGGCAAAAGACCGGAAATTAAAATTTTCTCTCCTCCCACTTCCAACTCTCTTGTCTCATTTTCCAGAAATACGACACCCAATTCTCGTACTTCCTTTTCAAATTCCAGATAGCCCTCTCCATAAACCTCCGGTTTCCTTTTCATTCTCTGCTCATGATTGCCCAAAGCATAATAAACAGGAGCTATATGCACAGCTTCCTTTAAAAAAGCATAGGGTATCTGAAACGATGCCTTCTCTTTTCCCAGAACCAAATCACCGGCAATCAATATTGCATCCGGCGCCTGCTTCCTTAATTCTCCCAGAAGATTTTCATTCCCCTTCCCCAGCTCTACATTATGCAAATCACTGAGCACTGCCAAACGGATACTTTGTATTTTTAATTTATCTGACTGTATTTTATAAAAAGTTGTTTTAAATGTTTTCAATGTTCCTCACCCGATATTTTCTCTGTAACTCGGCTTATTATAGTATAAACCATAAGCACTTTCAACCTATTTTCTTTAAAAAGCTCTCCCACACCTTCTTTACACAGTCACTGTACTGTGCCTGTTTTGTTCCTTTGGTGCAGAGGATTTTCACACTTCCGATTTCTTTTCCGTCCAGATAATAATTGACAGTTCCTACGGTATCTCCTTTTTTCACCGGAGCTTTTAAGTCCTTTTTCAGCTTTATTTTCTTTTCTATATTTTCAAAAGAAGCGCCCTCTGTATCTAAATAGCGAAATTCTTTTTCGTAAGCACATGGGACTTTTTCCAAAACGCCACCCTCCACCGGAATTTGAGGAAGTTTTTCCTCTTGTTTATCTACATACAATTTACAGCTCCCAAAGCCCAAATTTAACATAGCGGCCGCATCTTTAAAACGCACTTTATAATCTGGTGCTGTCATAACCACACTAATTAAGGTAATACCTTCTCTCTGTGCCACTGCTGACACACAATATTTTGCCACGCTGGTACTTCCTGTCTTTAAGCCAACACACCCGTCATAGCTTCGAATAAGCTTATTGGTATTGGTAAGACCAAACTCACTGTTGCCTTTTTGCGTTACATGAGTGATATTTTCCATCCACACAGAAGAATATTCCAAAATTTTCGGATAACGGGTAATCAGCTCTCTGGACATAATTGCCACATCATGAGCGCTGGTATAATGATTATCCGACTCTGTAAGGCCACAGCAGTCTTCAAAATTCGTATTCTCCATACCCAGCCCTTTTGCCCTTTCGTTCATTCGCTTTACAAATTCTGTCTCACTTCCTGCAATGTGCTCTGCCATAGCCGCACTGGCATCATTACCGGAAGCAATGACAATACATTTTATCAGCGTTTCGACTGTCTGCTTTTCCCCTTCCTCCAAAAACACCTGAGAACCGCCCATGGATTTGGCATAGGCGCTGGTTACTACCTCGTCTTCCATATGTAGGTTTCCCTTTTCCAGCTCGTCAAAAATTAAAATCAAGGTCATGATTTTTGTAATACTGGCAGGCTTCACTCTGGTATCCATATCCTTTTCATAGATAATCTTCCCCGTGGACGCCTCCATCAGCACCCCATGAGGAGCTGTAATCAACTCCTCATTTTCTGCTTTTACCGTAAGGGGCGTCAGAAACAAAGAACAAAAAAGCAGAATACCTACAACGATTTTTGCTGTTGCTCTGTAAATCATACACAAGCTCCCAAAATTCCTCTTATAGCATTGTAAGCAGGAAAAAAGGAAAATATGACAAAAAGGAACTGCCTAATGCGACAGTTCCTTTTCTTTAAATATATTTCTGTATTTTTTCTTTTACGGCTGAAATGCTATCCTTTTTTTGAAGATACATATTCCAAAGAAAATCAATTCCCAATAAAAACATCAAAATACCTGCCAGCCATTTTCCCGTATGAACAGAATATCTGCTCACAATAAACTCCACTCCTTTATGAAGGAACAGAAACAAACCTACTGTATAAAAGCCCCATGCAATGGTACTTTCCAAACAGAGAATACCTTTATAATTAAAGGGTTTATTGGAATAATCCCACCATACCTCTCCGAAGACCTTCATCATCAGTTTTGCAGTCAGGTATTCAAAAGCTGTGGGAACGAGACATCCGAAAAGATACAATAGATATATATTGTCACAAACAGGTCTTAACAAAAAATATACAATCAATGCGCCAAAGCCGTAAATCGGACAGAAAGGTCCTCTTACAAAGCCTCTGTTTGTCAGTTTCCTGTTACAAATCGACATATAGACAGACTCCACCAGCCAACCCAGCATACTATAAATCAAAAACCACTGAATAATATAATACAGTTCAATTCCGAAAAAATTCCTTGTCCACATAAAAACTCCTCCTCTCCTGTATTTTTACTCTAAAGCATAGGAGCAAACAAGCGCAGAATACTCTGTAAGCCTCTGCGAAATACATTCTGTTCTTTACATGTGTTTAAGCTGACTTCCCTGCTGTTTCGAAAGGTATTCAGCATATCTTCTTTTACCTGCCCCACTGCCTGACACTGATACATCCATGCAGCACATTCAAAATGCAGATATAAGCTTCGATAATCCAAATTAATTGTCCCGACCACTGCAAGTTCATCATCACAAACAAAACTCTTTGCATGAATAAAGCCAGGTGTATACTCATAAATTTTTACGCCTGCTTCCAAAAGCTGTCGGTAATAAGAACGGGTTAATAAAAACACCAATTTCTTATCCGGTATTCCCGGTGTAATAATCCGCACATCAATTCCTTTTTTTGATGCCAGACAAAGAGCTGTCATCATTTCATTATCAATAATCAAATAGGGTGTCGTGATGTAAATATATTTTTTTGCCTGATTAATTACATTTAAATAGACATTTTCCCCTACAACTTCATCATCTAAAGGAGAATCTCCATAAGGCTGTACAAAGCCATCATTTTCAAACTCTTCCGGATGATAAACATAAGGTCCATAAGCAGGTAAATGGGTTTTTGTTCTGGTAATCACAGACCACATCTGCAAAAACATAACTGTTAAGTTCCATACACCTTCTCCACAAAGACGCACACCCGTATCCTTCCAGTGTCCAAAACGCATTTGCTGGTTGATATATTCATCTGCCAGATTAACGCCTCCCGTATAGCCTGTATGTCCGTCAATCACCAGTATTTTCCGATGATCTCTGTTATTTAACACAATATTTAAAATCGGCCTTACAGGATTAAATGCCGCACATTTAATTCCCTTTGCCTGAAGTTTCTTATAATAGCGATACGGCAGTGTAGTCACACACCCCATATCATCATAAATCAATCTTACATCTACACCTTGTTTTACCTTTTCCTCAAGGATTTCTAAAATTGCATTCCACATTTTTCCTTCGTGTATAATAAAATACTCCAAAAAGATAAAATGCTCTGCTTTTTTTAAATCCTCCAGCATATCTACAAACATTTCATCCCCTACCGGATAATACTGGGTAGTGGTATTTCTATGAACCGGAAATCCGGCAAAATCCCTAATATACGCAGACTGATTGGATGCGCTTAAACTTTCCTTAGTCAAAGCTTTTCGGGTTCCCATGCTTTCTTTAAAGTAATTTTCTATTTCCTTTACAACTTCTTTTGACTCCTGTGTCATTTTCTTTGCAACGCGGGATTGTCCGAAAAGAAGATAAATAATTACACCGAAAACAGGAACTGCCAATATCAGGATCGTCCACGCCAGCTTATAGGAGGGATTGATATCTTTATTTACAATCCACAATACCATAAGAAGACTCAGCAGACTAATCAAATTCATAATATGCCCTGAAAATGCTCCCAGCCCCCAAAGCATTGCAAAAATCCAGATTAACTGCAAAAGAACCGCTACTACTGTAACAAAAATCCGATTGGATATTAAATCGATAATCTTTTTCATAAAATTCCTTTTTCCCGTCTGTAATATGGTAAAAAAGCCTCTGGTAATTGTCCAGAGGCTTTTAACTGCACATTAATTATATTTACGTTTTCTAGCTGCTTCAGATTTTTTCTTACGACGAACACTTGGTTTCTCGTAATGCTCTCTTTTACGGATTTCCTGCTGAATACCTGCTTTTGCACAGCTACGCTTGAAACGACGTAAAGCGCTATCTAAAGTCTCGTTTTCTTTTACGATTACATTTGACATAAGCTCACACCTAACCTCCCTCCAGCTGTAAATTGTGCATAATACAACTGTCTGGGTATTTTTATTGCACAACTGATATTATATCAGATTTTTACAGTTCGTCAACTATTTTAAATGATTTTTCTTAAAAAGTTTCATTATTTTATCTGGTCTGCCAAAATATTCGCTGCGGCATCCAATGCTTCCGGCACTTTCTCCGGGTTTTTACCCCCTGCCTGAGCCATATTTGGACGTCCACCACCGCCACCACCTACAATGGCAGCCATTCCTTTGATTAAGTTTCCGGCATGCGCTCCGGCTTTTTGTGCCTGTTCTGTTACCATAGCAAGAAGACTTACTTTACCACCTGCAACACTTGCAAGAACAACCACACCTTCACCCAGCTTTTCTTTCAACTGATCTCCTAAATCACGAAGACCATTCATATCTACATCTGTAAGAGACACTGCTAAAAGCTTCACGCCTTTTACATCCTGCACTTGATTTAATACATCTCCTACTGCTTCCTGTGCCATTTTTGCTTTCAGAGACTCATTTTCGCTGTGAAGTGCTTTTACTTCTGCCTGAAGATGTGCAATCTTTTCTTCGATTTCTGCCGGAGAAGTCTTTAACATAGCTGCAATTTCAGCCTGTTTCTTCTCGATTTCTTTATAATAAGCAAACACTCCATCCCCTGTCAGAGCTTCAATACGGCGTACACCTGCTGCAATACCGCTTTCAGAAATAATTTTGAAAGTAGTAATTACATTGGTATTGGAAACATGAGTACCTCCACAAAGTTCTTTAGAGAAATCACCCATAGAAACTACACGAACTTCTTCTCCATATTTTTCTCCAAATAAAGCCATTGCTCCGACTTTTTTTGCTTCGTCTACACTCATAACTTCTGTCACTACAGGAAGTGCAGCCTGAATTTCTTTATTTACAATTTCTTCCACTGCTGCTAATTCTTCTGCTGTCATGGACTGGAAGTGTGCAAAGTCAAAACGCAGTCTGTCCGGTGTTACCAAAGAGCCTTTCTGTTCTACATGAGAACCTAATACTGTCTTTAATGCTTTCTGTAAAAGATGCGTTGCACTGTGGTTCTTACAGGAATTCATTCTGTATTTTTCACAAACCTGTAAAGTTACCACATCGCCTGTTTTTAACATGCCTTTTGTAAGAACACCTACATGACCTACTTTTCCGCCTCTTAAATTGATTGTATCTTCTACTTTAAACTCTGCATCGCCCAGAGTGATCACACCTTTATCACCTTGCTGCCCGCCCATTGTTGCATAAAATGGTGTCTGCTCTACAAAAACTGTACCTCTCTGGTCTTCTGTAAGAGCTTCTGTAATTTCATCCTCTGTTGTCAAAATTGTAATTTTAGAAGTGCAAGTTAAAGAGTCATAGCCTACGAATTCTGTTGTAATATTTACATCAATTTCATCATATACCGTTGCATCTGCACCCATATAATTGGTTGTACCTCTTGCAATACGCGCTTTTTCTCTCTGCTCATCCATAGCAGCCTTAAATCCTGCCTCGTCGATGGTACAGCCTTTTTCTTCTAAGATTTCCTTTGTTAAATCAAGAGGGAAACCATAAGTATCATAAAGCTTAAACGCATCTTCTCCTGAAAGCTCTGTTTTTCCTTCTGCTTTCATAGCTGCTTCCATTTCAGACAGAATATTAAGTCCCTGATCAATCGTCTTATTAAACTGTTCTTCTTCTTTTGTAAGAACCTGGAAAATAAAATCTTTCTTTTCTTCTAATTCCGGATATCCGTCTTTAGATCCTTCAATTACAACAGCACTTAATGCAGCAAGGAATTTTCCTTCAATACCCAAAAGTCGTCCATGACGTGCCGCACGTCTGATTAAACGGCGAAGCACATAACCTCTACCTTCATTTGTAGGCATAATACCATCAGAAATCATAAAAGTCGCAGAACGAATATGGTCTGTAATCAGACGAATAGAAACGTCTTTTACTGCATCTTTCTTGTATTCTGTATGTGCAAGTTCGCACACTTTTGTTCTAAGAGCACATAAAGTATCCACATCAAAGATAGAATCTACATCCTGCACAACAGAAGCCAGACGCTCTAATCCCATACCGGTATCAATGTTTTTCTGAACTAATTCTGTATAATTTCCCTCTCCGTCGCTTTCGAACTGAGTAAATACATTATTCCAGATTTCCATATAACGGTCACATTCACAACCCACTGTACAATTCGGGCTGCCACAGCCATATTTTTCACCTCTGTCATAGTAAATTTCAGAACATGGACCACATGGACCTGCACCGTGTTCCCAGAAGTTATCGGCTTTACCGAAACGGAAGATACGTTCTGCCGGAATTCCGACTTCTTTATTCCAGATTTCAAAAGCCTCATCATCTTCTTCATAAATAGATGGATAAAGGCGCTGTGGATCTAACCCCACTACTTCTGTAAGAAATTCCCAAGACCACGCAATAGCTTCATGCTTAAAATAATCTCCAAAAGAGAAATTACCAAGCATTTCAAAGAAAGTACCGTGACGTGCAGTCTTTCCTACATTTTCAATATCTCCTGTACGAATACATTTCTGACAGGTTGTCACTCTGCGTCTTGGCGGAATTTCCGCACCTGTAAAATATGGCTTTAAAGGCGCCATTCCTGAATTAATTAAAAGCAGGCTCTTGTCATTTCTAGGAACCAGCGAAAAGCTTTTCATAGCTAAATGTTCTTTACTTTCAAAGAACTCTAAAAACATTTTTCTAAGTTCGTTTACTCCGTATTTTTGCACGTTTTTCCCTCCTAATGGTATATCTGATAAGATAATCATTGTTTTTTATGATAGCACAGTGTGAAATGTATTTCAAGAAAAAATCATCTTACTCTTTTGGGTGATATCTTTCTTTCTCTATATTTTGTCTTTCCTTCATCTTTTTTCCTTTGCATCTCTTTCCTTTTCATACAGTCTAAATCTATTTCATAGATGGTATTTCCATCTTCCACTAATCTTGTTTTTCCTCTTTCCATAAGCAACTCCTTTCCTTTTTATTTTATGCCTGCACCGGATTTTTGACATAGCCTTACCTGTTGAAACATATAATTTATGGATTTCATTCTAGGAGTATTAATATGAATTCCCAATCTTTACTGGACGAAATGGTAAATGAAGATTCTGTACGAATTTTAAAAGCAGCAATTCCTTATCTGCCTTCAAAAGGACAGTCCTTTGTCTGTATTTTCGCAAAATTTCTGGAACTTCAAAACACCTTTAAACTTTTACATTCTTCTGAAAATGCCATGCAAATTTGTGCCAAACCTCAGGAAAAGGCAGAGCCTTTAGAAATGCTCTCTGCCTGCAGTAAAGTATGTCATGGGCCACTAAAAGAAAAACTGGAAAATATTACCAATACATTTTTAATGATACAGATGTTGGATTTAGACAATCCTCAAAAAGGAGGTGCTCCCTTTCATGAATAATTTTCATTCGCAATTCAATCAAGAGACAAAAAAAGAGGAAGCTGCACACAAAGCAACTTCCTCCTGGATGAATAATCCAAAACTTACAGGAATAGATATGTCAAAACTCGCCATGCTCAATGCACTGGCAGAACAGGGCTCCGCCAAAAAAACACCACAAGAACTGCTTCCCTTTCTCATGTCTGCCGCTTCTGCCAATAAATCCAAAGGAGTACATTTCTCCCCACAGGAAATAGAGGCAATTATTCAAGTACTAAAAACCGGAAAATCACCGGAAGAAGCCGCCCGTATGGACAAAATCCTACAAATGTTCAAAATGCTCTGATAAATAATCATAAAGCTGACAGATAGCACAGGCAACAGCTTCTTCTCTTACTTTGCTGCGACTGCCATTCAAATGATATTCTCTCACCTGTATATCTTTTGCAAAACCACAACCGATAAAGACAGTTCCGACCGGTGCTTCCCAGCCACCGGAAGGACCTGCAAAACCGGTAGCAGATATCGCTATATCCGCTTTTGCTTCTAAAAGGCCTCCATAAACCATTTCTTTGGCACATTCCCCACTGACTGCACCGTATTTTTCAAAAATTTCTTCTCGTACCTTAACTGCACGCATTTTTGCTTCATTGGAATAAGTTACAAAGCTCTGCTCAAACACTTCCGAGGCTCCCGGCACATCTACTATCCTTGCCGCAATGGCTCCTGCTGTACAGGACTCTATGGTTGTCAGTTTTAGCTGATGCTTTTTTAAAATCTCTACAACCTTTTCTTCCTGTTTCATACTGCCACCTTCTTTTTAATCCTGCATACTCAATACATTTTTATTTTTCATAATATAATCTACCAGTGAAATAATGGTAAGAGCTACAGCAATTACTACAAACACGGTAATCGCTCCCTGGAATACTGCATTCTGAATGTTCATAATCATTAAAATAATCATAATCATCTGTGAAACTGTTTTAAATTTTCCCCAGTAACTTGCAGCGATTACAATTCCGTTATCTGCTGCAATAAGACGGAAACCACTGATAATAAATTCTCTGGCAATAATGATAATGGTAATCCATGCAGGGAGCTGTCCTGTGGAAGTAAAGCAAATCAAAGCAGAACAAACAAGCAATTTATCAGCCAATGGATCCATAAACTTTCCAAAATTCGTTACAAGGTGATATTTTCTCGCCAGATATCCATCCAATAAATCTGTAAGGCTGGCAACCACAAAAAGGGTAAGAGCAATCCATTTGTCTGCACTGCCTGTAATATCATACATTAAAAATGCAACAAAAAAGGGGATCATAATAATTCTTGCAATAGTCAATTTATTCGGTGTATTCATTTTCCAACTCTCCTATCAAATCATATTCCAGCGCTCCTGTTACATGAACTCTGGCAAAGTCTCCTGACATCAGTTCTGTGTCTGTATTAATGAAAATATATCCATCTACATTTGGAGCATCTCCATAAGTTCTTCCCACATAAGCATTTTCGTCCGCAACTTTACCTTCAATCATTACCTCTACGCAGGTGCCGATTTTATCATTTCCCTTATCAATGGAAATCTCCTGCTGCAGCTCCATAAGTTCTGCCTGCCTATCCTGCTTCACTTCTTCTTCAATCTGATTTGACATATTGGCAGCCGGCGTATCTTCTTCTGCTGAATAAGTAAATACTCCTAAGCGGTCAAACTCCATGGTATCAATAAATTCCATTAATTCCTCATGATCCTCTTCTGTCTCACCCGGAAATCCTGTAATCAAAGTCGTTCGAAGTACAATATCCGGAATTTCCTTTCTCAGAAGCGTGACAATATCAATAAGTTCCTGTTTTGTTGTTCTTCTGCCCATTTTCTTTAAAATTTTGTCACTGCAATGCTGAATAGGCAAATCCAGATAATGACAGATTTTCTTTTCTTCTTTCATTGTCTGAATAAGCTCCGGATAAATTTCTTCCGGATAACAATATAAAATTCGAATCCACTGAATACCCGGAATTTTACAAAGCTCTTTCAAAAGCTTATGAAGACATTTTTCCTGATAAATGTCTTTTCCATATACCGTTGTCTCCTGTGCTACTAAAATCAGTTCCCGAACCCCTTGTTCAGCCAGATATTCTGCCTGAGAAATCAGTTGTTCCATAGGAATGCTGCGATAATTCCCTCTAAGCTTCGGAATAATGCAGTATGTACATCTCTTATCACAGCCCTCTGCTATTTTCAGATATCCATAATAACCACCTGTTGTCAGAACTCGTTTCTTACTGATTTCAGTCAAAGCATTAATATCTTTAAACTCCAGATAGCGTTTTCCTTCAAACACCTTATCCAGCGCTTTAATAATATCTCCAAAGCTGGTAGTTCCAAGAACGGCATCTACCTCCGGAATTTCCTCTATAATTTCTTCTTTATATCTTTGTGCAAGGCATCCTGTCACCAGCAATGCTTTTAACACACCCTCTGTTTTGTAACGTGCCATTTCCAGAATACTGTTAATACTTTCTTCCTTTGCATCATGAATAAAAGCACAGGTATTCACCACAATGACTTCTGCTTCTGTTTCATCATTGGTAAGTGTATATCCGTTCTCCACCAACATTCCCAGCATTTCCTCAGAATCTGCCAGATTTTTGTCACATCCCAGAGAAATAAACAATACTTTTCTCATGTATCCTCCTTAACTGCAACACAGGACTGCCGGCAGCATCTGTCAGCAGTCCTATCTTTAATTAAATTTCGTTTTCTTCTGTTGTTTCTTCTTCGACTTCTGCTTCTTCCGGTAAAATATGAACCTTTCCTTTGTAGATTTCTTCTACTGCTGTGGAAAGTGGCTTTTTACCTGAGCTTGGAACCATTGCCTCTTTTCCTGCAATCAGCTGTCTTGCTCTTTTACTTGTAGCAAGTACAACAGAGTAGCGGCTGGTTACTAATGGTTCATCATCAATTTCTGCTCCTTCGTTAATAACCTCCATAAGTTCTGTGTAAGATGGATGTATCATAGTTATTCTCCTTTCTTGAATACAGCAATTTCTTCTGTGATTTCTTTTATAAATTCCTGACGATTTTTGACTGCATCATGCTGACTCTGGATAATACTGTGCATATTATCAACACACTCCTCAATCACATCGTTAATCAATATATAATCATACTCAGACATTCCCTTTGCTTCTTCTGAGGCTCTGCTGAGTCTTGATTCAATCACTTCCAGACTTTCTGTTCCCCGATTAACCAGACGATGTTTTAATTCTTCTGCATTTGGCGGAGTTACAAAAAGCAGCAGGGTATTAGGCATTTTTTTCTTGACCTTTAATGCTCCCTGTATTTCGATTTCCAAAATTACGTCTTTCCCCATGTTTAACTGTTTTTCAACGTAAGCCTTAGGTGTTCCGTAATAATTATCAACATACTGTGCATATTCAATCAGCGCATCTTCTAAAATCAGTTCCTCAAATTCTTTCTTTGTATGGAAAAAATATTCCCTGCCATGTTCTTCTCCCGGTCTTGGGTCTCTCGTTGTAGCAGAAACAGATAATGCATAATTATCATATTTTTCCATCAGACGTTTCATCAATGTTCCCTTTCCGGCGCCTGAAAAGCCGGATACTACTACTAAAATTCCTCTATCAGCCATCGTATTCCCCTTTTGCTTCATTCTCTGAAAAAATTCCAAATCTCTTTGCTATTGTTTCTGGTTGCAAAGCAGACAACACCAGCATATCTCCGTCTGTAATAAGAACAGCCTTTGTCTTTCTTCCCTGTGTTGCATCAATCGCTCTTCCAGACTCCTTTGCTGCCTGCACCAGACGTTTAATAGGTGCAGCATCGGGACTTACTACTGCAACCACCTTATCCATGTTCACTACATTTCCAAATCCTATGTTCAACAGCTTTGCCATAGCACATCCTGCCTTTATTCAATATTTTGAATTTGTTCTCGAATTTTTTCAATTTCTGTTTTTAAATCAATAGCAAGATTTGATGTTTCCAAATCATTTGCCTTGGATAAAATTGTATTTGCTTCTCTGTTCATCTCCTGTGCAATAAAGTCCAGCTTTCTTCCAATTCCTTCCTTTTCATCAAGTACGGATTTTGTATGCTTAATATGACTTTTCAGACGGACAGTTTCTTCATCTGTGCATATCTTATCTGCATACAGGATTACTTCTGCTGCAATACGGCTTTCTTCCATTTGCATGTCAGCTAGAAGCTCTTTTACTTTTGTTTCCAGCTTTTCTCTATATTCCTTTATAATATCAGGAGAACGTTTTTCAACCAGCTCTACTTTCTCTTCCATCTTTTCAAGCTTATCAAGAATATCTCTTTTCAGCTCTATTCCTTCTTTTGTTCTGGCTTCTACAAACCGAACAGCTGCATTTCTTATTACACCTTCCAGTGCGCCCCACATTTCATCTTCATCCTCTGTCTGCTCTTCCATAGTCAAAACTTCCGGATAACGGGAAAGCAATGCTGCGTTTATCTCACCGCTCAGCTGAAAATCTCTGCTCATCTCCTGAAGGTATCCCAGATACTGCTGTGCAATTTCACGATTATACTTTACAGAAACCCTGCTTTGTGTATAATCTTCGCAAGTAATGAATACATCAACTTTTCCTCTCTGGATATACTCTTTTAATAAAGAACGAATAGAAGCTTCAAAAACACTGAATTTCTTTGGCATTCTCATATTGACATCCAGATAACGATGATTTACTGATTTCATCTCCACCGTAATCTTTTTTTCTTCATCTATTAGCTCGGCTCTGCCAAAGCCAGTCATGCTTTTAATCATTTTTGAACTCTTTCTTATGTTTTTGATTTGCCATAAGGCATAAACATACATGGTTATTATAAGCCAATAACAATACCCTCGTCAAATATTTTTTTGCCTCTGAAGAAATTTTATGCTAAAATGAAGTATACTTGACGACTTTTTCTTTAAAGGAGATAGAAATTATGGCATTTGATGGAATCACCATTTCAAATATTGTAAAAGAACTAAACGAAACCATTGTAGGAGGAAAAATCAATAAAATTGCCCAGCCGGAAGCAGATGAGCTGTTATTAACCATAAAGAATAATAAAACACAGTACCGCCTTCTGATTTCTGCCAGTGCTTCTCTCCCTCTTATTTATTTTACAGATAAAAACAAGGTCAGTCCTTTGACTGCACCGAACTTCTGTATGCTTTTAAGAAAGCATATTGGAAGTGGAAAAATCACTGCGGTAGCACAGCCGGATATGGAACGTGTCATTGAAATGCGAATTGAACACCTAAACGAATTGGGAGATTTATGTTTTAAGACTCTTGTCATTGAAATTATGGGAAAACACAGCAATATTATTTTCCTTAACGAAAACCGGATGATTTTAGACAGTATTAAACATATCTCCTGTAATGTCAGTTCTGTACGTGAAGTTCTTCCAGGCAGAGATTATTTTCTGCCACAGACACAGGAAAAGCAAAATCCTCTGACTGTCACACAGGACTTCTTCTTTAAAAATATCTGTACAAAACCTGTTTCCATTGCAAAAGGACTTTATACTTCCTTAACCGGAATCAGTCCTTGTATCGCAGAAGAAATCTGCTATCGTGCTTCTTTAGACGGAGGAGATGCCATGCAGTCACTTTCAGAGCCTGCCAAAGAGCATCTGTTTCATACCTTTTCCAGAGTAATGGAAGACGTGCAGGAAGGACATTTTATCCCCAACATTGTCTATAACGAAGAGGAAGAACCTTTAGAATATGCTTCTATTTCTCTTACAAAATACGGGGATGCACCTGTCAGAGAATTCTCTTCTATTTCTGAAGTTTTAGAAGCTTATTATGCACAAAAAGACAAGGTTACCCGCATCCGCCAAAAATCTTCTGATTTACGCCGTATTGTGCAGACTGCTCTTGAACGAAACAGAAAAAAACTGGATTTACAGGAAAAGCAAATGCGTGATACTCAGAAAATGGACGAATACAAAGTTTACGGAGAGTTGATTAATACTTACGGCTATAACTTGGAAAGTGGCTGTAAATCCTTTTCTGCCTTAAACTATTATACTAATGAGGAGATTACCATCCCTTTAGACAGTACTATGACACCACAGGAAAACGCAAAAAAATACTTTGATAAATACAACAAATTAAAACGAACTGCTCAGGCTTTGGAGGAACAAATTGAAGATACCAGAAATGAAATTCTACACTTGGAGTCTGTCAGCACTGCTCTTGACATTGCTCTTGGAGAAAGTGATTTATCACAGATTAAAGAAGAATTGACAGAATGTGGCTATCTGAAAAAACACTACTCCAAAAAGAAAAAAGCTCTGGGAAAATCAAAACCTCTCCACTACATTTCCAGTGATGGATATCACATTTATGTAGGAAAAAATAACTACCAGAATGAAGAACTCACCTTCAAATTCGCTACAGGAAATGACTGGTGGTTTCACGCAAAAAAAATGGCAGGTTCTCACGTCATTGTAAAAAGCAATAACGAAGAACTGCCTGACTCTACCTTTGAAGAAGCAGGAAGGCTTGCGGCTTACTACTCTAGCGGGCGCACCGCTCCAAAGGTAGAAATTGACTATATTCAGAAAAAACATGTAAAAAAACCAAATGGCTCCAAACCCGGTTTTGTGGTATATTACACCAACTATTCTCTTATGATAGAACCGGATATTTCAGGGCTTACTTTGGTAGAAGATTAAATTTGATATAATATAGAAAAGCTGTTGCAGGAAGAAGCAACCGAAATATTCTCGGTGTAATCTCCATGCCACAGCTTTTCCATTATTTTCCATATACCTCATAGGCAACATATTCTCTAAAAAAATGGTAACCCAGCTTCTCTGCCAATGCTCTGGAAGCTAGATTATGAGCGTCCCATCCCGGATAAATGCCCTGTTCTAAACAAGCCAAAATAAGCGCTGCACTACATCCATAAGCCAGTCCCATTCTTCGATATTGGATTTTTGTATCCACTTCAATTTCAATTCCCTTGTCATATCTGGCATAAGTAGATGCTCCTGCCAAAATCTCTTCGTTCTTCACAGCAACAACACCTATCCCCAGTTTTGCAAAAGTGTCAAAATCTGCAAATTGCCCTGTTAAATCGTAGCTCCATTCCTCTTTCCTACATTCATAGAAAAGTTTTTCATCAATAAAAGATAGCTGTATTTCTTTTTTTAATACACTTTCTATCGCCTGTTGTAATTGCTCTTTTTGAAAAATATCATGCTCTTTTTTCATGGCATATCGAGTAATTTTCTTTATTTTTCCCTCATAACATTTTTCTAAAATTTCTTCCCATTCTCTATCGGAAGGAACGAAAATCCGATAATCTTTCTTTGTACTTGGAGGCCAAAAAAGCGCAAAATCTTCGGAAGGCTCTCCGTCAAAATAAGTAAAATCGCCCAACACTGCCATTGCCGAATGAGGATTTTCACTGTTGTCATAATAGATATTCCCCATTGTCCCCTGTTTACAGCACCACACAAGAGCATCCTGACTGTTCTTAAAAAACTCTTTCATTTTCTCCTCCAATGTTCCCTTCTGTCTTTCTGCAAATTGCAAGTCCTACTAAAAGAAGAACAGGAAATACAATACTTGCCAATATTCCCATTTTCAGATTATCTCCTGCTAAATCTGACACAAACCCTACCAAAGTAGGACCTGCGGAACATCCAAAATCTCCGCCTAATGCCAGCAAGGCAAATAAGGCTGTTCCTGCTTTTGGCAAAGCTGCCGCAGCCTTGCTAAAGGTTCCCGGCCACATAATACCCACGGAAAAGCCACTGACTGCACAGGCAAATAAACTTAAAATCGGATTGGGAAAAAGAGAAATTCCTAAATAAGAAATCACGCAAAATATACAACTTCCCTTCATAAAATAATCCAACCGGATTTTTTCGCCGTATTTTCCATAAAACATTCTGGACAATCCCATACAAAGGGCAAATGCCATAGGTCCTGCTAAATCTCCTGCTGCCTTAGAAATTCCCAGTCCTTTTTCCGCAAAGGTGGAAACCCACTGACTTACTGCCTGTTCACTGGCTCCTGCACACACCATCATAACCAACAAAATCCAAAACAATTTCATACGAAACAATTCTTTAATACTAAGTCCTTCTTCTCCTTCTTCCAGCAAAGATACCATGGGAACTTTCGTAAATACAAGCGCATTTACAACAGGAACAACTGCCCATAAAAGCGCCATAATTTTCCAATTCCCAATACCTGCTACGGAGAAGAAAATGGTTGAAATCAAAACAACACCGACCTGTCCCCAACAGTAAAAAGAATGAAGCATACTCATTGCTTTCTCCTTATTATCGGAAGGGCACGCTTCTACCACCGGACTTACCAGCACTTCTAATAAGCCTCCGCCGACTGCATAAATCATAACAGAAATCAAAATTCCCGCAAAAGCAGAAGGCAGTATCTCAGGTAAAAATGTCAGCGAAATCAAACCACAGGCAGATAAAATGTGAGCTAAAATCATACAGAAACGATAACCCCATTTATCTACAAACCCAATCGCCGCCATATCCACCAAAAGCTGCACACCAAAATTAAAGGTAATCAACATGGTTATCTGGGAAAGGGGCAAATGATACTGTATTTGAAAAGTTAAAAATAATAACGGCACAAAATTGACAATGATTGCCTGTACAATATATCCCACAAAACACGCGGTCATTGTCTTATTATATTGATTTTTCATATTCCCGTTTCCATTCCATACAGTATTCTTTTTCTCCTGTATTTTCATCTATGCCTTCCCTCTCAAGTCTGAAATTTTCTCTCTTGTAAAAGCAGACTGCTCTGTTATTTTTCTCATATACATGTAAGTATAAATGACTTTTTAAGGTCTTTGCATAATCTAATAACGCTTTTCCAATCCCTTTTGAACGAGCATCACTCTTTACAAAAATCCCTTCTATGTAATCCTCATTTATTCCAATAAATCCCGCTGTTTCTTTTCTTTCTTCGTCTTTATATACGTAGACTTCTGCCTTTGGCAGCATTTCTTTTACAAATGGAAGATTTTCCGTCCAGTAGGAAGCCGGAACAAAATCGTGCGCTTGAAGATTTGCAGAAAGCCAAATTTCACTAATCTCAATCATATCTTTCTCTGATAATTTTCTAATCATAAGTCCTCCTTTTCTCAGCAGTAAAGATATATCATAAAATTTTATCTTTTTCAACCAAAGTTGTATAATTTTTATTATTCCAGTAAATGTTTTATTAAAACCTCTCGATTGTTTATAAACATTTCCGTTATAGCATAACTCTCTGTATCTTCATAAGAAATTTTTTCAATCGTATTTCCATCAAAAGATAAAATTTCAGCCTCCGGCAATCCCAATAAAATAGGAGAATGTGAGGCGATCAAAAATTGAGAACCCTCCTTTGCTTTCTGTGCTATCTGCATAAATAAAGTTAGCTGACGCTGGGGTGACAACGCCGCTTCCGGTTCATCTAAAATATAAATCCCCTGCTTTTGAAACGTCTGAAAGAAACTTAAAAAGCTTTCGCCATGGGACTGGCAATGCAAACTTCTCCCTCCATAAGAAGGCCCATTAGGATTAAACGCATCATATTCTTCCGCCTTTGTCGCTACATTAAAGAAGCTTTCTGCACGAAAAAAATAACCGCTTTCCGGTTTTTTAAAGCCTTTGGAAATGTAAATTGCCTCACTTAATTCTGATACATCATGGTAAGTTTCAAATGAGTAATTCTTTGTTCCGCCCTCCGGATTAAATCCATAAGCCACTGCGATTGCTTCTAACAAAGTCGATTTACCACTTCCGTTTTCTCCTGCAAAAAATGTAATATTACTGTTAAATTCCAAATGTTTTAAGTTCCTCAAAACAGAAATATTTCTTAAATAAGAATGTTCCGGAATTCTATTCCAGTCTATTTCTATAGTTTGTATAAATTTATTTGGTTTCATAATGGATACCTACATACTAAAATAATTCTATGCTTGTTTATTTATCTTTTTTTAGCAAATTAATAACACACAGTATCGTCATACATGGTGCAAACATACAGAAAAATCTAAGAACTATTTCGTACTTTGTATCATTTGGTAAAAAAGTCAATCCGATTACTGATGAAATACAAACTGCAATGATTGTAATAATTCCAAATACAATTTTTCCTTTTCTACCCATGGCTTTTCCTCCTTGTATCTGTGTTAAGATATGATTGATTTATCCATGATAAACAATCATACACGAACTCCCTTTTCTCTTACAAACTCTGTAATATCTTCTACTAAATACTCTTTCCCCTGTGTATGAAGCACATCATAACATCTAATAATATAATTATCCAAAATTCCTGTTGTATTTAATATTTTATATACAGAAGCCGGAGACATTTGCCATTTTTCTGCAAGAGCATACAAAATAAATATTGAAAATGTCAATTCTTTTTTCTCGCACATAACAATCCTCCTCCCTGTTTTCCTCTCTTCCTTATACTCATGATAGCAATCCCTCTTTCCTGATTGGTAAATGGTGACTCGTGCAAAACAGAAAGATTTTTTATTCCCCCCATTATGAACAATATATTCTACAATCTCACGTACAAATTCACCAAGAGGTTTTGTTCCAGTTCATATTCATAATCTTGCTTTTTCTCAACTAAGTAAACCAATTTGAAAAAGACATCTGTTTTATATATTTTCTAATTCACTACCGTAGTACGCTTCAATCCCTTTCTGCATTTTTACAAATGCAGGAATATAGTCTTTTAAAATAATTCCGACTAATCTTTTTGCTGCCAATTCATCATAAATATGTGTTAAATCATTTCTATTTTTTAACATTCCAAGCCAAATATCCTCGTCAATAAAATCAAAAATCGTATATGCTGTTTTTAAAATCATTTTCGGAGAACCCGTTGCAGATATGGCTTGTCCTTCATAACTTAACAATTCCTTTAACACTTTCCATCCTAATTCAAATTGTACAAAAAATTTGTCAATAATCCCCCCTACAATAAATTCGTTAGATAAATCTTCATTTTCTGCTGTAATAAGCACTTTCAGATTTGATTTAAAATGCTCAAACTTCTTCATATACTATTCTCCCTTCTTTTTTAATGGCTTTTCTTAATTCTCCCTGTATTTCTTCATCCAGATTAATAATATCAAACTTCAAAAGGGTGCTCGTTTCCTCATTCACATCCAGCATGAAACGAATAAAATCACCGCCTTGCACTGCCAAGTCTATGTCACTTTTTTCTTTAAAGTTTCCTCGTGCTCTTGAACCAAACAAAATCACTTTTTGTACATTATATTTTCTGGCAATGTCACATATTTCCTCTATTACTATTGGTTTAATTCCTGTTTTCCTCATATTTCCTGTCCTTTTATCCCAAATATTTCTGCATCAGGCTATTAGATAACAACTGGGGTTTATCTAATGCCTTTTGAGATACAATAACCTTCAATTCACTTAATGCTACTATACTTCAATTTGGTCGTCAATTTTTTTAATTTAGTCATTTTAATTCATTTTGACATAATTAAATTTAACACTTGCACATTCACTGCACAAACTATACTCTGACATACTTTCCGAAAACATTCTTTTATAAAATACTACTTCTTCTTTGCCACATAAACAACACTTTTCTAACATATTTTAAATCCCCCTGAAAAATATATTTTTTGCTTTTTTGATTAAAGACATTATATCAAAAGCTATATTTTATTACAATGATTAAGCACTACACCTTCCATTCTCCATAATATTTAGAAATAGTTTCTCCAATATATTTTGTAATCCCTTTCCCATACTGCCTGTCTGTTCCTTCTTCTAACCGAGAATGATTTAGATAATCTTTTGCGACTTTTAATAATAAGGTCTTTGCATTGTCCATCTTAAAAAAATTTTTATAGTTTTCTCCCAATTCCTTGACAGCTTCCATTGCCATAACATCATCTGTGTTTTTCATTGCACATGCAAATTTCTTATATGTTTTATCTATTGCATCCTTATTTTTAATAAGTTCTCCCCTGTCTCCTGTTGCTTTCAAACTTGTTTCCACTACCTTTTCTTTGCTTCCGTATATCTCAATTAAGTTCTCACAAGCCTTTTCATCTTTAAAACTTTCTAAAGCATCTTCTAGGAATGTTTCCATATTTCCATACTTCTCAGAAATTATCTTTTTGTCCTTTTCACTCATAATCTCTAAAGAATAATAAATCATTTTTTGAATATCATCGTAACTAAAACCTTCAAAACTCATACGTTCTTCATTTTCCAGCACATCGGAAATCAGTTCAATTATACTATTCAAATGATTGCGTTTCATTTCTAATATCTTTTTCTGTGTTTCAAGGATTTTCCGATTGTTTTTTTCACGTTGTTCCATAATCATTTTTATTTCTGACAGAGGGATTTCAAACTCTCGATAAAACATAATCTCACGTAGCTGTTTCAATAAATTTTCATCATATAAACGATACCCTGCTGCTGTCACCTTTGTTGGTTTTAATAACCCGATTTCGTCATAATAGCGTAAGGTTCTAATGCTAATCCCTGTCAATTCTGATACCTCTTTAACTGTCTTCATATTCTCTTTTTTTCTTTATCATAAACCCTTACGCAAGTGGAGAGTCAAGATAAAAAATTTTCAACCCATAGAAAAAGAGGGTTTGAAAAATTTCTAACTTCTCAAATCCTCTACTATCTCCTATGTCCTTACTATATCAACAAACTAAAAGTTTTATGCCCATCTATATACAATAAAACTATAAGTTGCTAAAATATCTCATATAAGCTAAGGCATATATTTTGTAACTACTAATGCAAAACTTTCCATCCACTCCGCAGATGTTTTTAATGCAGTGTCATAAATCGTATTTTGAAAAAGATTATTGTAAGCATTAGAATAATATTCTTTCATCAGCATATAACATAATCCTAAAAACACAATTCCATATATAATTTTCAAAATAACATTTATTCCAATTGCTATAATTCCCGGAATATTTCTTTCTTCCATCATAGCCACAATTTCATTGATTTTAAATGGTATTCCATATCCCCCACCAATACCTGCCAAAATCATAATAAGTAATTCTAAAACTCCAAAAATAAAAATAAACACCATTCCTACAGAATTGTTTTCAAAACCTTCTACCATAGCATTTACTTCTGTAAATATTATTACAACAGCTCCTAATTGTATAATATAATCTAAAACTATGTTTATACCAATACATATTACTTTTTTAAAGGTACTTTGTATTTTTTCAAGGCTCGTCACCGTTACTGAAACTGATAAGAATGCCATTAATATAATCAATAATTTTTGATGCTCATTTAAAATATTCACTAAGACTTCTGTAATATTCGCACCGGTTGATAATCCCAAAAGTATCAACGCTAGAAGCAACGTACCACTTATAGGAAATGTAATAAAAAACCACATATCATGCACTCCTTTGCAGTAAATAATATTTTTACAACTGAATTTCCAATTTTTCTTTTAGTTCTTCTGGGTGCTGACAAAAAATGTGGTATTGTTTTTCGTTTTTTGTACTGACGTCTATTCTAGAGAGTCGAATATCGCTTTTCATATCAATAATATCATCATAGCGTATTTGAATTTTTTTCATATTTTTGCTTGGAATTAGCCCACAAGTCATCTTAACAAATGTCATCATAGAACAATCTGTAAACTCCATATATTCTCCATATAAATCTACTTCTGTTTTACACATAGCTGATATATACATTATAAAACTTATACAAACCACAGCAATAATAAATACTGGTATTAAATATTTCTCATCTACTAACTCATAAAAAATCATTCCCAATTCAAATATTCCTAAAGCCAACAGTAAATATGGCATTATACACAATCGTATACGAGCTTTTTTATTCATTCCCTTACTTTGATATATTATTTTCTTTTCCATATTTCTTCTCCTTTTCCTCCAATAATTTCATTTTGACATCTAGTAAATGTCATTTCATCTCTTATATTATCATAAAATTAAGAAATTGACAATCACTAAATGTCACTTTTAATGGAGGAGTCTTATGTATAAAAATAAATCTTCTAACGGAAATAATAATTTATGTGGTAAAAAAATAGCTATACTCAGAAAACAATTATCCCCTAAAGTTTCTCAACGTGCTTTTGCTGATAAACTTCAATTAAAGGGGATTGATTTAGATAAAAATGCTATACAAAGAATAGAATGTGGTAAACGATTTGTCACCGATATAGAATTAAAAGCCTTTGCTCAAATTTTAAACACTACCGCCGATGCATTATTAGAAACCGAATAATTTAAAGCCCATTTTTTTAATATATTTTCTCAAATAAGATAAGAGGTAAAACTCTGCATGTAATCATACAAGGTTCTACCTTTTATTTGATTGATATTAACGAAAAAAATACTTTTTAAAACATTTTTCTTCCTTTAAAATAAATTCATTCAAAAACTATATGCTTCAGACTGAATTTCTAACCAAACGTTTTTGATAAATAATCTTCTATATCAGCTCTTGAGTGAAAGACATAAATGCTCTTTTCGCCTTTGTATCTATCAAGCAATTCATATACGATTGGCAACTCATTTTTAGGAAAATCCATAATCCATTGTTTAAATTCTTCATCAAACTCGTTCTCTATCCATGGCATATCTACACGTTGTTTACCTATGCGTGATTTTGCTCCGGCCAGACATTCCTCTACCGGAAAATCTAATAAAAATATGGCTTCACACCATTGAATACGCATTTCAAGTGTTCTTCCATAATTTCCATCTATAATCCATTTCTCTTTTAAAACAATTTCTTTTAATTTCTCGTCAAATATATTTCTGTCAACAGTTGTCCTGTCAGGCTTGTGCCATAGCATATCAAGATAATACAAAGGCAAGTGCATTTTATCACTCAGCTTTCTCGCAAATGTACTTTTTCCTGCACCCGGACAACCAATTATGATTGCTTTTTGAAACATAAAAAGGTCACCTCCAAAATGAACTATCTGTTTGATGAATTGTAATTTACCTTTTTCCTAATAGTAATGCTATTAAATTCCCCAGTAATGCCACAACTGTATATACTGCTACATAAATCCATGCACTTGAGTTATAAAATATAAATATAGATGGGACAAATATCAGCGCTACAATCAAAACATACCCAAAATCAAAACCATTCTTAAGCCCATAAAAAATAGATGTTACGAAACATATCAGAGGAATAATTATCAGCATAACAATCATTGCGCTCCCAGTGTCCTTTATCAGCCACGGAATAGCATAAAAATCTATAATCAATAAAATATAAAAAATAATGCTCTTTTTTAATTTTTCCATAATTGTCTCCTCACATAGCTGGAACTAACCATAAGTAACAAATAATATATAGGCTGCTAAAAAATACGCAATTAAACCATATATAAAGGTAATATAGAAGCGATAATCTTTTTTAATATTATTTTTATACTCAATGCCTTCAATTAATAATACCGTTCCCAACAACATAAGAACAATTGCATCTGTAAAATTAGTAACACCCTCTTTAAATAATCCCACCACTAGGAAAACAGCCATAAATGACCATAGTAACATTTTTAAACATTTCATAACTTCTCCTTTTTTCTCTTTGAACAAGAAACATTCCTCCGCTTTCAGGTCGGGCAATTCCAATATATCCTCATAATATCATATTTCGTAACTATTTACACCATTGGCGCAAAAATAACGCAGACAATATTTCTACCATCTGCGTCATTTTTCTAATATCTTTTTTATTTTTGTAGGCACAGTAAAAAAACTTCCACCAAAGTCTTCTATATATTTTTTCTCTTACTATATTCATAATTTTTCTGTCCCTTATATCGTAATCACCATATAGATTAAACTTTATCCAAGTCCAAATAAGCTGCCAATAATTAAGGGTTGAATTGTGACCATAATGAGAACTACATACATTATAAAAAATAGGATTTCTTTTCCATCATGAATTTTATTAGCTTGAAATTTCTCACAAAATTCTTTCCCCACCATTCTTAAAACTAGTTTATAAATGAAATAGCCAAAACAAGCTCCACCTGTATTTGTTATCAAATCATTTATATCTGTTATCCCCATACCAAACATTTGAATAATTTCAATAGACATGGAAAAAAGAAAGCTTGTTATTGCAATCCTACCTATACCGTTATATTTTTTATAAAGTAAGGGCATAAAAAATCCCAATGGAAGAAATAAAACAACATTTAATATAGTATCAACTGGACCTTTTACCATATCTATAAAAGGAATAAAAACTATTCTCGGAGAAAATTCTTCAAATGAGTTAATCCCCGTCATTGTCAATACTCCGATGAGATAATAGCAAAAAACAAATGCAGTTACAATATGAGGTATTGTTTGCTTTTTTTTAATTTTTTTCAAATATATAAAATATAATAAAAGTCCCGGAATTGTAAAAACATATCCACTTATAGAGCGAATTAAAATTTCTGTAATTGGCATATTTATTTCTCCTCTCGTACCTAAAAACTGTCATTTATTATATACCATTATATATAAAAAACATAAACAATAAATATTAAAGTTTTTCTTAATTTTTTTTTAAGCTCTCTAAGCTAAAAATAATCTAGATATTATAATTGTTTATTTCCTAAAACAAATGTTTTATCGAAATGAATTTCTAATTTCTTCAATCCTATTTTCAATCAGATACTGGGACATGTCACGTTCTTTTATATACCCTCTTGTTTGAACTATTTCATTCTTTTCATTGAAGCCGAAGCCAAACATCTTATCTTTTCTTTCAGTATTTGTTTTCAATCGAACTTCATCCATAAATTGCTTCATTTCTTTATTTTTAAATGCCAACATAATGGTATCCCATTCAAATGCCTTAATCGAAGCATTTACATCTTTAGGGCAATTTGCATATATACCAACTAAAATGAACCAATCTGCATTATCCTGTGGTTCAAATCTATTATACCATAATGTACTTTGATATTTTGAGCTTACATTGTAATAAGCTCTCGACATCTTGACCTGTATTGTATTTAACAAATTCACCCCGTTAGAAAATTTATATAATAACAAGTCAATCCCTTTTTCCTGTGCTGAAGAAGGAATAAATACTGAAGCCTCTTTTATACTTTTTGATAAATAATCTGCCACAGCAAATTCCCCGTACTGCAATGTAAAAACAGGTTGCATATCTGTTTCACTTCCTTAATCTTAAATTTAAAATTGTCCACGCTATCTCTGTTAAAAATAACGCAGACAATATCTCTACTATCTGCGTCATTCCTCTAATGTCTTTTTGAAATATTTACTCCATTTTCTTTCAATCTTTACTCCAAATTTACTCCATTTTAAAAATCTGTTACGATATTTTGCGGTATTCTATGATACCCTTTCTTTGAAGAAAAATGTCCGTAAACCTTGATTTTCAGCGAACTTTTCAATATTTCCAAGCACTTTATTCTGTAAACATAACACTCCTACATAAGCCATGCGATCAACCTCCATTTCGCTCTGCTTCATGTCGGTTGACGGGCGTCGCCCTATGAATAGAAAACGACAGTCCTCCCTTTATGCAAGCATAGGGAGGACTGTCTCATTTCTATTCGCATGGCTTACTTCATGACAATATTAATAATTTTCTTCGGAACATAAATTTCCTTTACAATATTTCCTGTCAATTTATCTGCAATTGCTGCTTTACCTGCTTCAATCGCTTCTTCTTTTGTTGCTTCTGCACTGATGGAAATTACAATTTTTGTCTTTCCGTTAATCTGAACAGGAACTTCAATTTCATCATCTTTCATAGCATCTTCATCTGCTGTTGGCCACTGTGTATGGAACACAGAATCTGTATGACCATATTCCTGCCATAATTCTTCTGACACATGAGGTGCAAACGGAGCTAAAAGCTGTACAAAGGCTTCAATGGTTGCTTTGTCTATTCCACCTTCTTTTTTCGCCATATCAATCAGCTTGTTATTATATTCCATAAATCCGGAAATAACTGTATTCAGGCTGAAGCTTTCCAGACGCTGTGTAATCTCATAAACAAGTTTATGACGCATTTTTACCATTTCTTTTGTCTCTGCAACATTTGCTTCCTTACTGTCCATAGCCAGTTTCCAGAAACGGTTGATAAAGCGGTATACACCATCAATACCTCTGTCATCCCATTCTGCATCTAATTCCGGTGGACCTACGAATAATTCGTAAAGTCTTAATGCATCACATCCGTAGTCTCTTACCAAATCATCAGGAGAAACAACGTTTCCTTTTGATTTACTCATCTTGATACCATTTTTACCTGTAATCATACCCTGATTAAACAGTTTCTGGAATGGTTCATCAAAATCAACCACACCAATATCGTACAAGAATTTTGTGTAAAAACGAGAATACAGAAGATGCAGTACCGCATGTTCTACACCACCGATATACATATCTACCGGAAGATATTTCTGCGCTTTTTCCTTAGAAACTAATTCTTCTGTATTTTTATTATCTACATAACGCAGGAAATACCAGGAAGAACCAGCCCACTGAGGCATAGTATTTGTTTCTCTCTTCGCAGGTGCTCCACAGCATGGACAAGTAGTGTTTACCCATTCTTCAATACCTGCCAATGGTGATTCTCCTGTACCTGTTGGTTCATAAGATTCTACATCCGGCAGTGTCAATGGAAGCTGATCTTCCGGAACAGGCACATTACCGCAGTTTGGACAGTGAATAATCGGAATTGGTTCACCCCAGTAACGCTGACGGGAGAATACCCAGTCACGTAACTTAAAGTTTACAGTTTTACGTCCAATACCCATTTTTTCAATCATTTCAGGAGCTTCTTTTTTCAGAACAGCTGACTCCATTCCGTTCCATTCACCGGAATTAATCATGGTTCCGGAAGCTTCTGTATATGCTTCTGTCATGTTTTCGATTTCTTTTCCATCTTTTGCAATAACCTGAATAATCGGAATATCGAATTTTTTCGCGAATTCAAAGTCACGGTCATCATGAGCCGGTACGCACATAATTGCGCCTGTACCATAGTCAGCCAATACATAATCAGATAACCAGATTGGAGTTTTTTTGCCATTTAATGGGTTAATTGCATAGCTTCCTGTAAACACACCTGTTTTTTCTTTGTCCTGAAGACGGTCTACGTTAGATTTCATAGAAGCGTCGTAAATATATTTTTCTACGGCTTCTCTTGTTTCATCAGTAGCCAGTTCCTTTGCCATAGCATGTTCCGGAGCCAATACCATAAAGGTTGCACCATGAAGTGTATCTGGTCTTGTAGTGTAAACTGTAATTTTTTCGTCTTTTCCTTCTACCGGGAACTGAACTTCTGCACCATAAGATTTTCCAATCCATTCTGCCTGCATTTTCTTAACTTTTTCAGGCCAATCTAATTTATCCAAATCATTTAATAAACGATCTGCATATTTTGTAATTTTCAGCATCCACTGACGCAGGTTTTTCTTTGTCACTTCTGCGCCACAGCGTTCACATTTACCATTTACAACTTCTTCATTTGCAAGACCTGTTTTACAGGAAGGACACCAGTTAATTGGGAACTCTTTCTCATAAGCCAGACCCTCTTTAAACATTTTTACAAAAATCCACTGTGTCCATTTATAGAATTCCGGATCTGTAGTATTAACTTCTCTATCCCAATCGTAAATAGCAGAAATATCATTTAACTGTCTTTTGAAATTCTCTACATTTTCTGCCGTGGATTTAGAAGGATGAACACCCATTTTAATTGCATAGTTCTCTGCGGGAAGTCCAAAAGCATCCCAGCCCATTGGATGAATTAAATAATATCCCTGCATCATTTTAAAACGACTCCATACATCAGAGATTACATAACCTCTCCAGTGTCCTACATGAAGACCATTTCCTGAAGGATATGGGAACATATCCAGACAATAATATTTTGGTTTTTTGCCATCATCAACATTTACCGGGTTTTCTTCCCAGTTTTTACGCCATTTCTGCTCAATCGCCTTATGATTATAAGGTACTGCCATTTTCTTTTCCTCCTGTATTGTAAAATTAGGACGCAATTTCCTATAAAACTAAAAAGCCCTCTCATCTCCTGATTCAGAGACGAAAGGGCTTAAATTCCGCGGTACCACTCTAATTCACAGATACTTATCTGTGCACTCATTTTTCTATAACGGGAAATCCCGCCCAAATCTACTTAAAGTTAAAAAACTGTTCAATTCGGGAACTCCGAGGCGAGTTGGGAATCTTACGTATCTGCCTTGCACCAGACGGCAGCTCTCTTTATACGCAGTTTTTCTTAATACTCCTCATCTACGTCTATCTGTATGAAACTATACATATTTTACTCAGTGGTTTCTTTTTTGTCAACCCCTGTCTCCGGTTTTTTATCACCCAGAGCTGTTACTATGGAAATAGGCTCTCCCGGAATAAAGTGTACTGTCAAAGTATCGCCAATATCATAACCTACAATTTCCGGATATTCTGTCACCGGAATATCGAAAATAAATTTCTGCTCGGTCTGTCCGGCTTCCAGTCCTGTTACTGCTGCGCCTTCACCGCCCAGTGTAATATAAAAATGAGAGTTTCCTTCAATAACTGCCTGTGCCATCTTTTCAATAGTTCCTGTCATGGAGATATCGCTTTCTGTGTCCGCACCTGACGCAATACCATGATCCGCCAGCAGTTTTTCATAATTCTTCTCACATTCTGCAACCGTATCTCCGATAGCAACAGTTTGATATTTCTGTACGTTTACCATAGCATATTTCTTTACAAGTCCTGCACCATCTTTCAATGCCATAAAATATGTTGGCTGATTAGAAATATTCAAAAGCAGTGGAAACGCTGCCTGATATTTCAAGTTCTGTACCTGACCTTCTGCAGAATCCATAGCAGAACGTTCCTGAGCGCCATCACAAACATAATATCTTGTTTCCATAGTTCTCTGGTTCATCAATACAAATCCTACATTCGATTTATCACCACTTACAGATGTTACACCGGTATATACCCATACATCATCATCCAAAGCCAGATAGTTATTACCATCTGTTGTTTTCAGACAACCTTTCTGTCCTAAAACACTGTTCAAGAAACCATTTTTCAACATTCCGTGATAGTTATAAAGCTCTAAAAGTAAATCTGCCGGATATGCACGGTCTACCCACTGTGGACAATCCTCAATTTTATAATCCGTTGTTTCACCTGTCTGCGCATTACAAAGTACCACTCTGCCAATAGTCTGACCTCCGAATAAACCGATGTTAAATTTCTTTACAGGGCAAATCCAGTATGGTGTTCCTTCATCATCAATTTCAAAACTTAGCTGGTCAAACATATAAGTAGGATATTTAAAACGCAGATGACGATAAATATTGCGGTTAAAATATTCTGACTCTGAATATTTAATTGGTTTGTCCAGTTTTACCAGCTCTGTATTCTGTGTTGCCATATCAATTCGAATATATGCAGGAATTCCCTCTTTCTGATTTGTCAGCCATTTAATTCCGCTGGCATATACGAGAGGTGTAACACGATATGGCTGTCCCTGATAGTTAATCTGTGAATATAATCCGCTTACTTCAAACTGGGACACCATATCTACCATACTTCCCATTTTTCTGTTTCCCAGAAGTTCTGCAGAATCTTTGTCCAAAAGAGGTATTTGATCATAACTGATTTCTTTAATATCCTCTGTAAAATCTCTTTCTTCCGGTGCTACTAATTGCTGATATTTTTTCGCATTAATAATAGGAGAAGATAATAATGTTCCCACACCATAAACAACAATAATTGCAAGAATTAAAAACATTCCCGCTTTCATGACTTTACTGCTTTTAATTTCCTGTGGACTACGAAGTTTTTTACGAATAGCATAAATTACTAACAGTAAAACAACTACTGTACCAAGAAAAAACCAAAATCCACTTTCGTGAATATTAATTGCCGGCAATGTAATGTAATAATAAACAAATGCCAGAAGCAGTATACCAAGTCCTGCTGCAATTTTTTTCATACGCTCTACCAACCTTTCCAAGCAAATTTGCAAAGAATTTCAATTGCGAAATTCTTTGTTCAGTATTGTAACATTCTTTCCCTATAGTTACAACAGTGTAAAGAATAAATTCAGTTGTAAATCAAAGAAAGTTCTGACAACTTATACTGCCAGAACTTTCTTCTTGAATTTTCTATCTTTTAATTATTCATCTTCTGCTTTTGCACGAGCTGCAATTTCTTTTTCCTGAATATCAGAAGGTGCTTGCTCATAGCGGGCAAATTCATAAGAAAATTCACCACTTCCTCCTGTCATAGAACGAAGGTCTGTAGAATATCCGTAAATGGAAAGCATTGGTACATCTGCTTCTACAACTGTATATCCTTTCCGTGTTGTATCTGGATTCATACCCAGTACACGACCTCTTCTCTTGTTCAAATCACCCATAACATCTCCGGTAAATTTATCCAGTACGCTTACCTTCATAGACACAATTGGCTCTAACAGTACAGGAGATGCTTCCATAAATCCTTTCTTAAATGCCTGAATAGCTGCTGTTTTAAATGCCATTTCAGAGGAGTCTACCGGATGGTAAGAACCGTCATATAAAGTAGCTTTCACACCCACTACCGGATAAGAAGCAACAGGGCCTTTCAATACAGACTCCTGAATACCCTTTTCTACTGCCGGGAAGTAATTCTTCGGAACTGCTCCGCCTACAACGGTCTGTTCAAACACATAAGGAGTTTCCAAATCGCCGGATGGTTCAAATGTCATTTTTACATGACCATACTGTCCATGTCCGCCGGACTGTTTTTTGTATTTGTATTCCACATCTGATTTTTTACGAATAGTTTCTTTAAAAGGAACCTTAGGCTCAGATAAAACAATATCTACTTTATAACGTTCTTTTAATTTACTTACTACAATGTCAAGATGCTGTTCGCCAATACCATATAATAAAGTCTGACGATTTTGTGCATCATTAACAGCTTTCAAAGTTAAATCTTCCTGCATCATTTTTGCCAATGCCTGAGATACTTTATCATCATCACCCTTATTTACAGTCTGATAACGTTTGTAAGTATAAGGAGTAGAAATATCTGTTTTACCGTAAAGAATTGGTGTATTCTTTGTAGCCAGTGTATCTCCTGTAGTTACTGTGCTAAGTTTTGCAATAGCTCCAATATCTCCTGCGTGAAGCTCTGCCACTTCTACAGGTTTAGAACCTTCCAGAATATAGAGTTTATTCAATTTTTCTTCGGAGTCTTTTGATACATTAAAGAGAACATCATCGCCTTTAATAACACCGGAGCATACCTTAACCAATGAATATTTTCCTAAGAATGGATCTACAATTGTTTTAAATACATAAGCAGATTTTGCTTTTGTAAAATCGTAGTTTGCCTGATAAATCTCATTCGTCTTTGTATTCATACCTGCACAGGTCTTCTGATCCGGACTTGGGAAATATCCGCAGATATCATCTAAAAGGTTTGCTACACCCTGAATATTAACAGTAGAACCCATACATACCGGAATAATACTTCCGTCAGAAATATTCATTTTTAATGCAGCTGAAACTTCTGCTACAGAAAATTCCTCTCCTGCAAAATAACGATCCATAAACTCTTCGCTGATTTCTGCTACAGATTCTATTAAAGTTTCATGATATTTGTCTAAATATTCATTCAAATATTCCGGAACAGGACATTCTTTTTTCTGTCCTTTTTCAATATATCTTCGACCTGCCTGTTTTACGATATTTACATATCCCACAAATTTACCGTCTTCTCTGATTGGCATGTGCAATGGTGCAATTTTTTTACCATATAATTCTGTAAGCTGCTCTACCACCTGACGATAGCTGACATCATCAATATCCATTTCCGTAACGAAGAACATTCTTGGAAGATTATATTTCTCGCACAGCTCCCATGCCTTCTGTGTTCCTACCTGAACACCGTCCTTACCGGAAACAACGATAATCGCTGCGTCAGCCGCTCCTACTGCTTCTTCGACTTCCCCCACAAAGTCAAAATAGCCCGGAGTATCCAATACATTAATTTTTACTTTTCCCCATTCAACTGGAATTACAGATGTAGAAATTGAAAATTTTCTCTTTATTTCTTCTTTATCAAAATCACTAATTGTGTTGCCATCTGTTACCTTTCCTAATCGGCTTGTAATACCTGATAAATAAGCCATTGCCTCTGCCAGACTTGTTTTTCCGGCACCCCCATGGCCGAGCAGGACCACATTTCTAATTCTGTCGGTTCTAAAAACGTCCATATGTAATACCTCCCAAATATATTATGTATATATTTTACTAAAAAAATTGATATATTTCAAGTATTTTATTCAAATTAAACAAGTTTTTTTCTTCTCATATCTGAACACATCGATAGAATTGACAATTACAAAAACCTGTCATAAAATGATACTGTTTGACAGCATTTTAATTAGAAGGAGTATTGAACTATATGGAAACCACAACTATTGGTTTTATTGGTCTGGGGCTTATTGGCGGCTCCATTGCAAAAGCAATACGAAAATTTCATCCCGATTATCAGATTATCGCTTACAACCGCACAACAGATACTTTGAAAGATGCGGTTTTTGACGGAATTGTGGACATTCCCTGTAATGAGCATGATCCACGCTTTGCGCTTTGCGACTATATCTTTTTATGCGCTACAGTAGATTACAATATTGAATGCCTTCCATGGTTAAAACAGGTAATCCGCCCCAGTTGTATTCTTACAGATGTGGGCAGTGTAAAAGGAGAAATTCATCGAAAAGTTACAGAACTTGACATGGCTTACAATTTCATTGGAGGACATCCCATGGCAGGAAGCGAAAACATGGGATACGAACATTCTACTGACCATTTAATTGAAAATGCCTACTATATTCTTACCCCCTCTGAAGAGGTAGGTCTTGATAAAATAGGAAAATATACAGAATTGATAACTTCCATTGGCGCTTTGCCTATGATTTTAACCTGGGACGAACATGATTTTATTACTGCGGCAATCAGCCACCTTCCTCATATTGTGGCAGCGTCTCTTGTAAATCTAGTGAAAAAGCTGGATTCACCACTGGAACACATGAAAACGATTGCAGCCGGAGGTTTTAAAGATATTACCCGTATTGCATCTTCTTCTCCATATATGTGGCAGCAGATTTGTCTGGAAAATCCAGAACATATTTCAAAAGTTTTAGATGAATACATACGTTTGATTGTACAGGCAAAATATTTAGTAGACCAAAAGGATGCCGGCGGACTTTACGACATGTTTGCACAATCCAAAGAATATCGTAATTCTTTCAGTGACGTTCCTAGTGGACCAATAAAAAAAGATTTTGCACTTTACTGTGATATTATTGATGAAACAGGCTCTATTGCAACAATTGCAACCATCCTTTCTATGAATAATATCAGTATTAAAAATATCGGCATTCTTCATAACAGAGAATTTGAAGATGGTGTATTAAAAATCGAATTCTATGAAGAAGATGCCTTAAAACAGGCTTTAGAACAACTTACAAAACGCAATTACAAAATTTATGAG
>CAJKQE010000020.1 GCA_905201915.1 uncultured Lachnospiraceae bacterium | reverse complement strand
AGGTCGAGGCCGCGGGTTCGAGTCCCGTCTCGCGCTTTTTTGTTGCAAAAAAATAAGAAAAAGCAGGACGTTTCTTAGGAAGTGTTCTGCTTTTTTCTATTAAACTTTTTAGTATAAGTCAGCATATATGGGAATACAAGGAGAAAATGGAAAAAGAGAATGACGGATAACAGTGAGAATGATATAATCATCAATAACAAAAACAGGAGGTTGTGATGATGGAATATAGAAAGTTTCAAAATAAAATTATTGTAAGAATGGATAAAGGCGAGGAAATTTTGGAAAAAGTCAGAGAAATAGCGCAAAAGGAAGCGATTAAATTGGCGGACATCAGCGCACTTGGGGCTGTCAGTGAATTTACGGCAGGTGTTTTTGATACAGAGGCGAAAGAATATCATGCCAATGAATTTAAGGAGAGTTTTGAAATTGTTTCTTTAACCGGAACAATCAATACCATGAATGACGAATTTTATTGCCATCTTCATATAAGTGCAGGAAATGAAAAAGGGCAGGTGTTCGGGGGACATTTAAATAAAGCAATTGTCAGCGCTACATGTGAAATGGTCATTACATTGATAGATGGCAGAGTAGACAGACGATTTGATGAAGAAGTAGGATTAAATCTGTTTCAATTTCAGTAAATGTAGAAATATTTTTGAAACTGTGGTACAATACTTCTACACAGTGCAAATAATAGGACACTTGCACAAAGGTGACTCAATGATAAGGAGGTAATTGCTTTATGAAAATGATTTTTGCTATTGTACGAAAAGAAGATGAGGGGTTTGTAATAGAGCGATTAAATAAAGAAAAAATCAGTGTGACAAAGCTTTCCAGTACAGGCGGATTTTTGCGCAAGGGAAATGCAACATTGATGATTGGTACAGAGGATGAACAGGTAGATACTGTTCTTCAAATTATTAAAGAAGAGTGCTCCAGACGTCAGGAAGTCATGATGAATCCTGCTTATTCTGCCGGCTCAAAAGGTCCTGTTATGGAATATGCAGCTCCGCCGGTAACCATTGAAGTGGGTGGTGCAACTGTGTTTATTGTGAATGTAGAGCAGTTTATTAAGCTATAGTAGAGGAAACCTGATAAGGCATAAAAGATGATATGTTTTATCAGGTTTTTATTTCGTTGTTTAGAAAAGGAGAAAATATGTTAGAAATCGGAACAAAAGCGCCGGATTTTTCATTGCCGGATCAGAATGGGGAAATACACAATTTAAAAGATTATAAGGGGAAGAAAGTAATTTTATATTTTTATCCAAAGGATAATACTGCCGGATGTACGAAACAGGCGTGCGGCTTTGCACAACTATATCCGCAGTTTTTAGAAAAAGGTGCAGTTATTTTAGGTGTAAGTAAGGATAGTGTGACATCACATAAAAAATTTGAAGAGAAATATGAGCTTCCTTTTACATTATTGTCTGATACAGAGTTATCTTGTATTCAGGCCTATGATGTTTGGAAAGAAAAAAACAATTATGGAAAGAAGACCATGGGAGTAGTTCGTACTACATATTTGATTGACGAACAGGGAATTATCACAAAAGCTTTCGGAAAAGTAAAAGCAGCAGATAATCCAACACAGATGTTAGAGGAAGTATAAGGATATTTATGAAGATTATTATTTCACCGGCGAAGAAAATGAATGTAGATACGGACTGTTTGCCTATACAGGGGTTGCCAAAATTCTTACCGGAGGCAGAAAGATTGTGTGAGGAAATCAGAGGATACACTTATCAGGAGCAGAAAGCCTTATGGAAATGTAATGATAAAATTGCCACTTTAAATATGGAGAGGTTTCGTGATATGAATTTGAAAACAAGCCTCACACCGGCAATTTTGTCTTATGAAGGACTGCAGTATCAGCATATAGCACCGCAAGTTTTTACAGAAAAAGAACTGACATATATTCAGGAACATTTATGTATTTTATCAGGATTTTATGGGGTATTAAAGCCTTTTGATGGAGTAACACCTTATCGGTTGGAAATGGGAACTAAGATGGCGATAGAAGGATGTAGAGATTTATATGAATTTTGGGGAGATAAACTGTATCAGTCCGTAATGGACGAAGACGGAACTATTATTAATCTGGCATCCAAAGAATATTCCCAGAGTATATCCAAATATATTTTGCCAAAGGATCGTTTTATTACGGTTGAATTCGGAGAGGTTCATAACGGAAAGGTGAAGCAGAAAGGAACTTTTTCAAAAATGGCAAGAGGAGAGATGGTTCGTTACATGGCAGAAAACCAGATAGAAGATGTGGAAAAAATAAAAGAGTTTCACGTTATGGGACTGCAGTACGCAGAAGAATTTTCAGATGTGAATAAAATTGTATTTACAATATAAAAACAGGGCTGTTGCATTCCGTGTATATCGAAAATATTTATCTATTTTATGCTCAACAAATTCGCTAAAAATAGACAAATATTCCGAAACTCTACGTAATGTAATAGTCCTGTTTTGTGTAACATAAATTTAAGAGAATACTACTCAATTACATAAATCCAGTCTTTCGGAGCTTCTATTGTTCCCATCTGAATTCCTGTAAGGGTATCATATAACTGTTTTGTTACTTCGCCCATAGAGTCCATACCGCTTGGGAAGCAGATTTCTTTTCCGTGGTCTACGATTTTACCTACTGGGGAGATTACAGCAGCAGTTCCGCACAAACCACATTCTGCAAAGTCTTGCAGCTCATCCAGATAAACTTCTCTTTCTTCGGCTTCCAGTCCCAGATAATCTTTTGCAACCTGAAGGAGAGAACGGCGTGTAATAGAAGGAAGAATACTGTTGGATTTTGGTGTTACTACTTTTTTATCTTTTGTGATAAAGATAAAGTTTGCACCACCGGTTTCTTCTACTTTTGTTCTTGTTGCTGCATCTAAGTATAGGTTTTCATCATAACCTTCTTTATGTGCATCTACAATAGCATGCATACTCATAGCGTAGTTGAGCCCTGCTTTAATATGACCTGTTCCACAAGGAGCAGCTCTGTCAAAATCGCTGACTCTTAAAGTGAGTGGCTTTACACCACCTTTAAAGTAGGGACCTACCGGTGTGGTAAATACACGGAACTGATATTCATCTGCAGGTTTTACGCCGATAACAGGATTTGTTCCGAATAAATATGGGCGGATGTATAAGGAAGCACCGGAGCCATAGGGAGGAACAAAGGCAGAATTGGCTTTTACTGTCTGAGTCACTGCATCGAGAAATCTTTCAGCAGGAAATGGCGGCATTTCCAGTTGGTTTGCTGAGTCCATCATACGCTGGGCATTTAAATCAGGGCGGAAGGTTACAATTTTGCCGTCTTTTGTAGTATATGCTTTTAAGCCTTCAAAGACAGTCTGAGCATATTGCAGTACACCGGCACATTCATTAATAACTATATTGGCATCTGTTGTCAGAGCGCCTTCGTCCCATTTTCCCTCTTTGAAATTGGATACATAGCGGTAGTCTGTCTGCATATAACCAAATCCAAGATTTTTCCAATCAATATTCTTTTTATCCATTTTCATCCTCCATTCTGCTGCATAGCTGAGCGAAAACAGCTTTTATATAATTTTTTAACATTATAAAACTTTAACGTGTGAATTGCAAGAGATGTTCCGTTGCTTTTTTGCAATCTTTCATATATAATTTAAGGAAACAGTAATCACGGGTTGGTAAAATTGGACTGTTAGAATAGGAGTGAATGACATGCCGGTGAATGATTGGAATAATCTGGGGAGAGATGTGAAGGATATTGTGCAGCATGCAATTAACAGTGGAGATTTCAGCGCTTTAAACAGAGATTTAGGTGCAACTCTTGACAGTGCACTTGGAAATGTTGCACAGAGTATGAAAAGGGCAGGAAATGCTTATAGTAATAAGTATAATTATAGACCTTTTGGCGGATATCGAAGTCCTTCACAAAAAGAACGAATGAAGGAAGCCAGAGAAGAATTTGCCTTGTTTGTTAATACAAATGGAGCAAAAGCATTGGGACTTCTTTTTACTACATTAGGAATTGCCCTTACGATTATGTTTGGTGCAACAGCAGGTGCATTAGGAATTGCATCTCTTTTTATAGGAAGTATTGCTTCTAAAATTGGTACGGTAATGATGATTTTCCTTCCGGCTATGGTGCTTAGCGCAATTATGGGAATTTGCGGCAATCGTCTGAGAAAGAAAATTAAGAGATTTCGTTCTTATGTAAAAACGTTAAATGGAAAACCCTATGCAAACGTAAAAGACTTGGCAAAAAGTGTAAGAAAATCAGAAAAATTTGTACGTAAAGATTTAAAGAGAATGATTGATAAACGGATGTTTTTAGAAGGGCATCTGGATAAGAACGGTGTATGTTTTATGGCAACAGATGATGCTTATGAACAATATATAGAGACAGAAAGAAACATGGAAGAAAGGAAGGCAGAAGAAGCAAGAAAACCGAAAACACAGCTTTCCGAAGATGTGAAAAAGGTGATTGAAGAAGGTAATCGTTATATAGAAGAAATCAGAAGAAGCAACGATGCCATTCCGGGAGTAGAAATTTCTAATAAAATTTACCATTTGGAAAATGTAATTCGCAGAATTTTCCAGCGTGTAGAAAAGCATCCGGAACTTATTAATGATTTACATAAGTTTATGGACTATTATCTTCCTACTACCATGAAGCTTTTGAACGCTTATGAAGAATTGGATAAGCAGGATATGCTGGGAGAAAATATTAAAACTGCGAAACAGGAAATTGAAAATACACTAGATACCATTAATGTGGCTTTTGAAAATTTGCTGGACAGCTTTTATAAAGAAACGGCATGGGATGTATCATCTGATATATCTGTTTTAAAGACTATGTTTGCTCAGGAGGGACTTACAGAGAAAAATAATTTTCAGGGAAAGGATAATTAAATTATGAGTGATGAATTAAAAGATTTTACAGTAACACCTACCCTTACTTTTGAGCCTTTACAGGAACAGGCTCCTGTGGCAGAGGTAAAGAAGGAAGAACCGGCAAAACCGGAAATGGATGAGAGTATTTTATCTGCGGAAGAGAGAAAAATTGTAGATGATTTTGCACGTCAGATTGATATTAGAAATTCAGCGGCAATTTTGCAGTATGGTGCAGGCGCACAGAAGAAAATGGCAGACTTTTCAGAAGATGCCTTGGAAAAGGTAAGAACGAAGGATTTAGGTGAGGTTGGAGATCTTCTGGAGAATGTAGTTACCGAATTGAAAAATTTTGATGCAGAAGAAGAACGTAAAGGCATCATGGGTTTTTTCAAAAAGGGAGCAAATAAGCTGGAAGCTATGAAAAATAAGTATTCCAAAGCTGAAGCAAACGTAAATAAAATTGTGGAAACACTGGAAAAACATCAGATACAGCTCATGAAAGATGCGGCAATTATGGATAAAATGTACGCATTAAACTTAAACTATTTTAAAGAATTATCTATGTATATTTTAGCCGGAAAAAAGAAATTGGAAGAAATTCGTGCGACAGAACTGCCTCAGCTTATGGCGAAAGCACAGGCAAGCGGACTTCCGGAAGATGCACAGGCTGCCAAGGATTTAGATTCTCTGTGTGAACGCTTTGAAAAGAAAATCCACGATTTAGAGCTGACACGTATGATTGCTGTACAGACAGCGCCGCAAATTCGTCTGGTGCAGGGAAATGATACACTTATGGCGGAGAAAATTCAATCAACGATTGTAAATACAATTCCACTTTGGAAAAGTCAGATGGTGATTGCTCTTGGTGTGGCACATTCCACAGAGGCTGCAAAGGCACAAAGAGAAGTAACAGATATGACAAATGCTCTTTTACAGAAAAATGCACAGACTTTAAAAATGGCTACCATAGAGGCTGCAAAAGAGTCTGAAAGAGGAATTGTGGATATTGAGACTTTGCAGAAAACAAATGAGTCCTTAATCAGTACCTTTGATGAAGTTATGAATATTCAGAGAGAAGGCAGAGAAAAAAGACGTGCTGCAGAGGCTGAGATGTATCGTCTGGAAGGTGAACTGAAACAGAAATTACTGCAGATTAATCACTAATAGGAGGTGTCTTTATGTATCGTGAACATACAAAGGTGGTTCAGATTGGAGATAAAAAAATTGGAGGAGGAAATCCTATTTTAATACAGTCCATGACGAATACAAGGACAGAAGATGTAGAGGCAACTGTACAGCAGATACTGGCATTAGAGGCAGCAGGATGTGAGATTATCAGATGTACAGTACCTACTTTAGAGGCTGCAGAAGCTTTGAAAGAGATTAAAAAGAGAATTCATATTCCTTTGGTGGCAGATATTCATTTTGATTATAAAATGGCCATTGCTGCTATGGAAAATGGTGCAGATAAAATTCGTATTAATCCGGGAAATATCGGTGGTATTGAGAAAATAAAAGCAGTAGTAGATGTTGCAAAAGAAAGGAATATTCCAATTCGTGTTGGAGTAAACAGTGGCTCCTTAGAAAAAGAACTGGTGGAAAAATACCACGGAGTGACAGCAGAAGGTCTGGTGGAGAGTGCTCTTGATAAAGTAAAAATCATTGAAGATTTAGGGTATGACAATCTAGTAATCAGTATTAAATCATCGGATGTTATGATGTGTGTAAAAGCTCATGAATTGCTGGCAGAGCAAACGAATTATCCTCTGCATGTAGGCATTACAGAGGCAGGAACCTTATATTCAGGAAATATCAAATCAGCCGTAGGTCTGGGGATTATTCTGTATCAGGGGATTGGTGATACCATTCGTGTGTCTTTGACCGGTGATCCGGTAGAGGAAATCAAATCTGCTAAGAGAATTTTAAAAACTTTAAATCTCAGAAAAGGTGGAATTGAAGTAGTATCCTGTCCAACTTGTGGAAGAACGAAAATTGACTTAATCGGGCTGGCAAATCAGGTAGAAACTATGGTGCAGGAATTTCCTCTGGATATTAAGGTTGCCGTTATGGGCTGTGTGGTAAACGGTCCCGGAGAAGCAAAAGAAGCAGATATCGGTATTGCAGGAGGTAAGGGAGAAGGTCTTCTGATTAAAAAAGGAGAGATTGTAAAAAAAGTTCCGGAGGCAGAGCTTTTATCCGTACTTCGGGAAGAACTTGCAAACTGGAAATAAGTATGGAGGCATTATTTCATGGAGAAAGAATTTCTGGATGTGTTTCGAAATCTGGAAGTGGGAGAGGGACTTCGTGCGCTTTTGAAAGAAGTGGCAGTTACGAAGATTGCCGTAAATCCACCTAAAGATCGTATCCGAATTTATATCCGCAGCCGCCAATGGATTCATAAAAAGTATATTTATACCCTGGAAAGGGCGATTTCGCAACAGTGTTTTCCGGGGGTGAGCATGGAGGTAAAGGTGCTGGAGAAGTTTACCCTTTCCAGTCAATATACACCGCAGTTATTTTTTGAAGCATACCAATCCTCTATGGCTCTGGAGCTTAAAAATTACAGCATTCTGGTCTTTAATATGTTCCGGAATGCTGTAATTACGTTTCCCCAAACAGATACTATGCATATACTTTTACAATCTACGGTGCTGGCAAAAAGTAAAGAAGATGAACTGGTACAATACATAGAAAAAATCTTTTGTGAAAGATGTGAATTTTCTTTAAAAGTAGAGACAGAATATGAAGAAATAAAGGAAAGTAAATTTCGCAAAAACAGTAATATTCGTATCGAACAGGAAGCGGCCCATATTGTGGAAATGTCGTCTCTTGGAAAAGAAAAAGAGGAGATAGAAGAAGTAAAAGAGGCGCCGAAGAAAGCTCCTGCAAAACCAAAAGAAAAAGAAAATAAAAAGACAGAGAAGAAAGAAATTCCTGCAAAACGAGGATTTTCTGACTTTAAACGCAGTGTAAAACGCTCGGATAATCCGGATGTACTGTATGGAAGAGATTTTGAGGATGAAGTAATTCCTTTGGAAAATGTACAGACAGAAATGGGAGAAGTTTGTGTCAGAGGAAAAATTATGTCTTTGGAAAAGAGAGAAATCCGAAATGAAAAGACCATCATTATCTTTTCTATTACAGACTTTACAGACTCCATTACCGTGAAAATGTTTGCCAGAAATGATCAGGTAGAGGAGATAACAGAGGGTGTCAAGGAAAAGGCATTTGTAAAATTGAAGGGAGTTACTACCATTGATCGATATGACAGTGAGCTTACCATAGGTTCAGTAGTGGGAATTAAAAAAATTGCCAGCTTTGAAAACAGCCGTTCTGATAATTATCCAGAGAAGCGTGTAGAGCTTCATTGTCATACAAAAATGAGTGATATGGATGGGGTATCTGATGCCAAAGCTCTCATTAAAAGAGCCTATGAGTGGGGACATAAAGCCATTGCCATTACCGACCATGGAGTGGTGCAGGCATTTCCGGAGGCGAATCATTGCTTTGACTCATGGGGCGGCGTGGTTCCACCAGAGGCAGATTTTAAGGTGATTTACGGTGTAGAAGCTTACCTTGTAGATGATTTAAAAGGGATTGTGCAAAACAGCAAAGGACAGAGCTTACATGCACCTTATGTTGTATTTGATATAGAAACAACAGGTTTTTCGGCTTTGAAAGATAAAATTATTGAAATCGGTGCGGTAAAGGTGGAAAACGGAAGAATTACAGAACGTTTTTCAGAATTTGTAAATCCTCAAATTCCTATACCTTTTCGTATTGAGGAGTTGACCAGTATTAATGATAATATGGTAGCAGATGCGCCTACTATTGATGTGATTTTGCCTGAATTTGAGAAGTTCTGTGAGGGTTGTGTCATGGTAGCTCATAATGCAGAATTTGACATGAGCTTTATTCGGAAAAATTATGAGGATTTAGGCATTGAAAGAGAAGATACAGTGGTCGATACAGTGGGTATGGCGAGGTTTCTTCTGCCACAGCTCAATCGTTTTAAGCTAGATACGGTGGCAAAAGCAGTGGGAGTTTCCTTAGAACATCATCATAGAGCAGTGGATGACGCTTCCTGTACAGCAGATATTTTTGTGAAATTTATTCAGATGTGTGAAGAAAGAGATATTTTTAATCTGGATGAATTAAATGAGAAAGGAACAGTTTCTGTTCATTCCATACAGAAGATGCCTACTTATCATGCCATTATTCTGGCAAAAAATGATGTGGGGAGAGTGAATTTGTACCACTTAATTTCAGACTCCCATTTGATTTATTATCACAGGCGTCCCCGTATTCCAAAGAGTCTGTTTTTAAAATATCAGGAAGGACTTCTTATCGGTTCTGCCTGTGAAGCGGGAGAGCTTTATCAGGCTGTTTTAAATGGAAGACCGGAGCAGGAAATTGCCCGTTTAGTAAATTTTTATGATTATCTGGAAATCCAGCCTCTTGGAAACAATGCCTTTATGTTAAAGAATGAAGACCGTTCTGACATTACCTCGTGGGAAGATTTACAGGAAATCAATAAAAAAATAGTGAAACTGGGAGAGGCATTTAACAAACCGGTAGTAGGAACCTGTGATGTGCATTTTCTGGACCCCGAAGACGAGGTGTATCGAAGGATTATTATGGCTGGAAAAGGATTTGATGACGCAGATGATCAGGCACCTTTGTACCTTCGTACAACAGAGGAAATGCTGCAAGAATTTTCTTATCTGGGAAGGGAAAAAGCAGAGGAAATTGTGATTACCAATCCGAATAAAATTGCAAATATGGTAGAGAAAATATCTCCTATTCATAAAGGAAAATGCCCTCCTGTTATTGAAAATTCTGATGCCATGCTAAGGGAAATCTGTTACAGTAAAGCTCATGAAATTTATGGGGAAAATCTGCCGGAAATGGTAGAAGCTCGTCTGGAAAGAGAGTTGAATTCTATTATTTCTAACGGGTATGCCGTTATGTATATGATTGCTCAGAAGCTGGTTTGGAAAAGTAACAGTGACGGATATTTAGTAGGTTCTCGTGGTTCTGTAGGTTCTTCCTTTGCAGCTACCATGTCGGGTATTACAGAGGTAAATCCTCTAAGTCCGCACTATTATTGCGCCAAATGTCACTATGCAGATTTTGACTCTGAAGAGGTACGGGCATATTCCGGAAGGGCAGGATGTGATATGCCCGATAAGAAATGCCCTGTATGCGGAGAGCCTCTGATAAAAGAGGGATTTGATATTCCTTTTGAAACTTTCCTTGGATTTAAAGGAGATAAAGAGCCTGATATTGACTTGAACTTTTCCGGCGATTATCAGGGAAAGGCACATCGTTATGTAGAGGTTATTTTCGGTGCAGGACAGACTTTTAAGGCAGGAACTATCGGTACTCTGGCAGAGAAAACAGCCTTTGGTTATGTGAAAAATTATTATGAAGAACGAGGTCAGAGAAAACGTTACTGTGAAATCAACAGAATTGTGCAGGGATGTACAGGTGTCAGACGTACTACAGGACAGCATCCGGGAGGAATTATTGTTCTTCCCATTGGTTGGGATATTGAGGAATTTACCCCGGTTCAGCACCCTGCAAATGATATGAACAGTGATATTATTACCACCCATTTTGACTATCACTCCATTGACTCCAATCTTTTAAAGTTGGACATTCTGGGACACGATGATCCTACCATGATTCGTATGCTGGAAGACCTTACCGGTATCAATGCAAGAGAAATTCCATTGGACTCCAAAGAGGTTATGTCTTTGTTTAAAAATACAGATGCACTGGGGATTACACCGGATGATATTAGAGGCTGTCCTTTAGGTTGCCTTGGAATTCCTGAGTTTGGTACAGACTTTGCTATGCAGATGTTAATTGACGCCAATCCAACATCTTTTTCCGACTTGGTTCGTATTTCCGGTCTGTCTCACGGAACAGACGTGTGGCTGGGAAATGCACAGGATTTGATTAAGTCAGGAACAGCTACCATTACTACCTGTATTTGTACGCGAGATGATATTATGATTTATCTGATTAATAAAGGTCTGGAACACGGGCAGGCATTTACCATTATGGAGAGCGTGCGAAAAGGAAAGGGATTAAAGCCGGAATGGATTGAAGAAATGAAGAAACATGATGTTCCGGATTGGTATATTGAGTCCTGTAAAAAGATTAAATATATGTTCCCAAAAGCTCATGCAGCAGCTTATGTTATGATGGGATGGAGAATTGCTTATTGTAAAATCTTTTATCCGTTAGCATATTATGCGGCATATTTCAGTATTCGTGCAACAGCTTTTTCTTATGAACTTATGTGTCAGGGAAAAGAAAAACTGGAATATTTCATGGATGATTATGAAAAGCGAAAAGATACTTTGAGCAAAAAAGAACAGGACACTTATAAAGACATGAGAATTGTTCAGGAGATGTATGCCAGAGGTTTTGAATTTGTTCCCCTTGATATTTATAAGGCGAATGCTCATACTTTTCAGATTATTGATGGAAAGCTGATGCCTGCCTTAGATACCATAGAAGGTCTTGGAGACAGGGCAGCCGATGCTGTGGTGGCGGCGGCAGAGGAAGGAAACTTTTTGTCATTGGACGATTTCAGAAATCGAACAAAGGTTACATCATCTACCATTGATTTGATGAATGATTTGGGATTATTTGGAAAATTGCCTAAGTCTAATCAGATGTCATTGTTTGATTATCAGTAATGCTGTTTTACATTTAATAAAAGGTTGTTACATTAGACAATATTAAGATTTTATTAGTATGTCTTTTATGTAACAACCTTATTTTTTTTCATAAAGACCAGAATAAACCTTCTTGTCCAGTCTTAAATAAATGCTATATAAAATCATCACAAATAAACCGATTACCGCTATAATTATCCATACGGTACTGAATGGATAGTAGTCGATAAGTGTTCCTATTACATAGTTACTTAAAACTCCGATTAATCCGGCGAAGCTGTTCGTAATACTTAATACTCTTCCACGATGTGTTTCCGGTATTCTCTTTGTAAGATAAGGTGTTTTTGATATAGAACCGAATACTTCACCTATGGTAAATATGATCATTCCCACAACCGCAATTACAAAATGATGATTGACAAAGATAAAGAAGGCAAGTCCCAATGACTCTAGCAGCTGTCCCCAATACATAATCCTGATATCAATTACCCCGGAAAGCTTTTTTGTGAATATCGGCGTGCCTATTACCACAACAACTGCATTGATACTTGTTAAAATTCCAAATTTAAAAGCTCCTGATCCATGAAAGGCTTCCTCCAGATGTAAAGGCATCAAAAAGCTAAATTGATTATAAATCAGCGCAGTTATACCGGAAATAACAAATAACAAAAAGAATAATTTTCGTTCAGAAAAAACCTTGAATATGGAGCCTGTTTCACCTTTTTCATATTCGTTTCTTGCTTCATCATCTTGGTCAGCGGCTTTTACATTCTTAATAAAAATTAAAAGCAGCAGCGTACTGCTTATATCTGCCAGACCGTTAATGAAAAAAGAAAGGCTGAGATAATGATTAAATAAAATGCCGCCGATAGTCGGCGCCAAAACCAGTCCTAAATTCATCGAAAGATAATTCAGGGAATAGGCTCTTTCTCTATCCTTGTAGGTTGTCAAGTCAGCAATCAGAGCATCATAAGCCGGCTGTTCCATTGCCTGAAATAAGGAAGCAATCGCTAATAAATACAGCGTTGTCATGGACATTGGCAATACAGCGCAAACGAAATAGAGGCTGTTTCCGATTAAGTCAAAGGTAACGATGATATGCTTTTTATTATATTTGTCAGCCATCTTACCTCCCAGTAAGTAAAACGGTCCCATAAACATAGAAAATATCATCATATACAGACCAATGGTCTGTCCGTTCAGTCCCAGTTTTTCACTCATGATTAAGGTAAGCATGGGCCATATTAAAGCCCCCATACTTGTCATGACTTTACCAAAAGCCAACACATAGATTTCTCTTGGCAAATGGCTGTACATTGAAAAATGTTTTTTTAGAAATCTCATAGGCATTATTTCCTTTACGTTCTGACAATATTTGCAAGTACCCTATAAAAAAAGAGTTGTCGCATTAAGTGCATCTCAAGAATATCTATACATTTTATGCTCAGTCTGCGCTTGCTTTGAGCTTGTAATCTCAAAGCGTGCTCGACAAATTCGCCAAAAGTGTATAAATATTTCTCCATAATACTTAATGTGACAACTCCGGTTATAAAAAATTAGAATTTCTCTCCTGAGAGTAATTCGTAAGCTTCTACGTATTTTTCAACTGTTTTGTTGATTACTTCTTCAGGAAGGAGGAAATCGCTTTCTGGATTTGCTTTCAGCCAGTCACGAACGTACTGTTTGTCAAAGGATGGCTGTCCCTGTCCTGGTTTGTAACCTTCTAATGGCCAAAATCTGGAGCTGTCCGGTGTAAGCATTTCGTCACCCAGAACTACATCTCCGTTTTCATCTAAACCAAATTCAAATTTTGTATCAGCAATGATAATATTTTTTGTCAGTGCATATTCTGCACATTTTTTATACAGTGCAATTGTGTAATCACGAATTTTTTCTGCATATTCCTGTCCACGTCCAGGATATAATTTTTCTAAGGTTTCAACTGTATCTTCAAAGGAAACATGTTCATCGTGGTCACCGATTTCTGCTTTTGTAGTTGGTGTGTAAATCGGTTCAGGCAGCTTATCGGACTCCTGTAATCCTTCCGGAAGCTTAATACCGCATACAGTCCCGTTTTTCTGATAGCTTTCCCAGCCGCTTCCTGTAATATATCCACGCACGATGCACTCAACAGGGAGCATTTCCAGTTTTCGGCAAAGCATAGTATGTCCTTCGAACTCCGGCTGCTGGAAGAATTCCGGCATATCCTTTACATCTGTTGAAATCATGTGGTTTGGAACAATATCCTTTGTAAAATCAAACCAGAATTTTGACATTTTTGTAAGGACAACACCTTTATTTGTAACTGTGTTTTTAAGAATGTAGTCAAATGCGGAAATTCTGTCTGTTGCATAAATTACTAATTCTTCTCCAATGTCATAAACCTGACGTACTTTTCCTTCTTTAAATGGTTTGTACTCCTGCATGTGTTTTCACCTTTCCTCTTATATAATGATATTGGGGTTATTTGAACCGCTTTTATTGTATCAAATTTTTGGAAAAAAGAAATAGTATTTCCCAAAAAAGTACAAAATCTTTTAAACTTCACCCAGAATTTCAGAGAGAGCCTGTAAAAGTTCATTATTTTTTTCCGGACTCATCATGCAGAAACGGATGAAGGAGTTATCCAAAAACGGGAAGGTAGAACAGTCACGTATCATAAGGCCTCTGCGGATGCAATAGTCAAAGACCTGTTCGGAGGTAACGTCTTCCTTTAAAATTTTTATCAAAAGGAAGTTGGAACAGGAAGGGTAGACCTTTACGCTTTTCCATGAAGACAAGGTGTTGAAAAGCCGTTCTCTTTCTCCTGAAATTAAAGCTCTTGTTTTGTCAATGTACTCTTTATCGGAAAACATAATACAGCCTGCGATTTCTGCCAGACTGTTGATAGTCCAAGGATTTTTCTTTGTGTTAATGTATTTTAAAAGGTCAGGATTGCCTGTTACCGCATAGCCCAGACGCAGACCGGGAGCTGCAAAAAATTTAGAAATTCCACGCAGAACAATGAGATTATTATAATTGTTGGTAAGTGGAATAGAAGAAATTTTGCTGTCTAAAGGAGCAAATTCCTCATAAGTTTCATCTACCATAACACAGGTTCCATACTGGAGACAGGTATCTAAAATTTTTCGCATATCTTTTCTGGTAATGGCAGTGGATGTAGGATTATTAGGGTTACAAAGCACCAGTAAATCAATACTGTCATTTAAATGTGAACAAAAATCAGAGATATTGATTTGAAAATCATTTTCTTCCAGCAGAGGATAATAGAGAGTTTGTCCTCCTTTTAATGCAATTTCGCGCTCGTATTCTGAATAAGTAGGGCCTAAAATTAAGGCTTTTTTTGGATTTGTTGTCTGAATAAACAGAGAGATTAGCTCGGTAGAGCCATTTCCCACAATAATATTTTCAAACTGAGCGCCGGTATAGTCACAGATGCTTTTACGGAGTTTTGTATAATCTCTGTCAGGATAGTTTGTGATAGCGTCAATGTGAGTGGAGAGAGTATCTCTTAAAAGAGGAGAGATACCAAGAGGATTTACATTGGCAGAAAAGCTGGTGATATCTTCTTTTTTTATATGATAAATTTCTTCGATTTTCTCTAAATCGCTTCCGTGGAAGTGGTCTTTATGTTTCAGCATGAAATAGCCTCCCTTTTTGTATTAAAGTTGCACAGCAATCCATTGTAGTGTATAATCCATAGTAGCAGAATATTGTTAATTGTTCAATAAAAAGAAGACGGAGTAAAGGTGATATTTTGAAAACACGAATGGACCAACTGATAAACGGAAGATTTGAATACGATGTACCGGGGCTTATCTTATCAACAGAGAAAATTGTATTAAAAATAATGCCGGAAGAAAAGCTCAGGGGTGAATTAGAATTTGCAGCACAAGACAGACGAAAAATAAAAGGAATGGCATATTCTACACATAGACGGTTTCTTTTAGGAAAAGAAAAATTTACAGGAGAAAAAATTATTCTGCCTTATGGAATAGATGCCAAGGGGCTGAAAAGTGAAGACAAAATAGAAGGAGAGATTGTTTTAAGCACCAGTATAGGAGAATACAGGGTGCCTTTTTCTATTGAAGTAAGGAAAGCACAGGTGCGGACTTCTCAGGGAACAGTAGGAACACTGGAAGAGTTTGTTGCTCTTGCAAAGGAGGATTTCCGAGAGGCATATCAGCTCTTTGTGGAAAAATCATTTCCACAGCTTTTAAAGGGAAGAGAAGAGTTGCTGCCTTATTATGAAGCAATGGTAAAAATGCCTGCTCCTTATCAGAATTTAGAAGAATTTTTAATCAAAGCAGGCTTGAAAGAACCGGTTTCTCTAAGTCTGGAAAAGGAAAAGCTGGAGCTTTACGAGGTACAGAGCTCTTTAAAAGATACCCTGCGGATAAGACGCAGCGGATGGGGATTTTTAAGAGCGGAAATTACGGTATCGGGAGATTTTCTGGAGGTAGAAAAACAGGTTATTCATGACGGACACTTTATCGGAAGTGTATATGATTTGGAGTATATTATCCGCAAGGAATGTCTGGGAAAAGGGAAAAACTTTGGCAGAATTTCCATTAAAACCGTATACGAAACCATTACTTATGAAATTATGGTGTCAAAAAGCAATCGAATACAGGTGGACGTAACCGCTTATGAGAAAAGAAAAAAGCTGGAAGCGGCAAAAGCTCTGTTAGAACTTCAGCTGGGAAAGGTGACTGCTTCAGAATGGTGTGAGAATACAAAGGCTCTTTTAGATGAATTAAAAGAAAACGGTTATTATTCTACAGAATGTCAGCTTTTTGAAGCTTATATGTGGGTTTTAAGCGGGAGAGAAGATGAAGCAAGACGACTACTGGACTCTTTGGAAAACAATCAGAGAGTGAAGGACGAAGAAATTTTAGAACCTTGACGAAATTTCCCACAGAAGCACACAGCTGAAAGAAAAGACAGCAGTGCGTCTGCATCAGCTGTACCAAAGACGTGTGGACAGCTGTCTGTTATTATACATGATTTTTGAGATGGATGAAGAAGTTCTGAGAACCCAGTCCAGAAAGATGTTCTTTTTAGAGGAACAGTATCGAACAGGCTCAAGAAGTCCGTTTTTATATCTTATGGCGTGTAAATTGGGCGCAGAGGACGGCTCTGTTTTCCGAAAAATGAATCATTTTACTGTGCAGGTTTATCGCTTTGCACAGAAATACGGAATGCTTACAGAAGAAATGGCATTTCGTGCAGTGGATTTAGCAGGACAGTTGAAGTGTTTTTCAAAACCGGTGTATGAAATTTTAACTTATATTTATGAGAAGTATCCTTCAGCGTTGGCTATCAAAGGCATTTGCCAGTTTGTGATGAAAGGCGAACCGAGAAAACTGGAATATTTTAAATGGTATGATTTGGCAGTGCGTGCAGAACTGAAAATCACAGGCTTGTACGAATATTATATTGAAACTATGAGCAGGAATTACCAGAAGGTACTGCCAAAGGTCATCCGTCTGTATTTCGGCTACAATAATACATTAAGCGACCAGAGAAGAGCATTTATTTACAGCAATATTATTCGAAATAAAGAAACAGACAAGGAAACCTATCAGGCGTACAAACAAAATATGGAGGCTTTTGCCTGCGATAAGATTAAAGAAGGCAGAATGAATGAAGATTTTGCAGTGGTTTATCAGGAGTTTTGTGTAAATTCCGAAGATGAAAATGTGCGTGCGGCATTGGCAAAGGTACTATTTACTTACAGAGTTTATTGTGATGATCCGAAAATCTGTAAGGTAATTGTCCGCCACACTGCAATGAAGGAAGAACAGGTGTACCTGTGTACCGACAGAACAGCATATATCTCTCTTTATACACAGGATGCGGCAATCTTATTTGAGGACAGCAGCAAGCGCAGATATGCAGGGACAGTAGATTATAATCTTCACAAGCTTTTAGATATTGAAGAGCTGTCGGGAAAACTGGCAAAGGACGGGCAGAGATATGCGGGAATGCTTTTACACACCTGTGGGGAATTAAAGCACGAAAATCCTATTACAGAAGAGAATATTTCCAGCTTTGAAGCCGTTTTAAAGCAGGATATCTTTGAGGAGGATTATCGGCAGGAAATCCGTAAGCGTCTGCTTCTTTATTATGAGTCACAGATGGACAACCGGAATTTAAGGGAGTCCTTGAAGGAGATGGATTTTAAAGCTTTTGCAAAAGTAAACAAAAGCCTGCTGGTTACGATTTTGGTAAAACAGGATATGTTTGTGGGAGCTTATGATTTAATCTGCGAATACGGATATGAAGATGTGGATATGTCGGTTCTTTTAAGAATGTGCAGCAGAATGATTTTGAATTTAGAGTTTGAATACGAGGAAGAATTGCTGCTTCTGACGGGATATATTGTAAAATCCGGTATTTATGATGAAATTCTTTTAAAATATATGGCGTCACATTTTGAAGGTCCTGTACGGGAGATGACAGAACTGTGGAAGCGTGTCAGAGGTTTTTCTCTGGACTGCTATGCTTTGGAAGAACGAATTCTTCGGTACAGTATGTTTACCAGAAGTTATTCTGAGCAGGGGCTGGAGGTTCTGAAAGATTATATACAGCAGGGTGGAAATGAGCATGTTGTTCTGGCTTATTTGACTTTTGAGTCTTACGGCTATTTTGTAGGCGGAAAAGAAACAGGGGAAATTCTCTTTGAAGCATTAGAAAATCTCATGGAAAAAGAATGGGAGTGCGACATTATCTGCAGATTGGCTCTTTTAAAGCATGACACAGAGCAAAATAAATGGGATACAAAGAAAAAGCAGAGAGCTCAGAAAATTTTGGAGGAATGTAGAAGAGAAAGGCTGAAATTTGAATTTTTCCAGAATATGCCAAGGGAGCTTTTGCAGGCATGCCAGATGGAAGATAAAATGTTTGTGGAATGTAAGGCAGGACCGGGAGCGAAGGTTACGCTTTACTATCAGGTGGAGAGAGAACATGTGATTTCCGAAGAAAAAACAGAGCCTTTAAAAGAACGGTATCAGGGTATTTATAACAAAGAATTTATCTTGTTTTACGGAGAAAAGCTTTTGTATCGTTTTGTAATCGAGCGAAACGGACAGACATGGGAAATTCCACAGCAGATTTTACAGGTAGAGGCTGCGGAAGCATATGGACACAGTAAATATCAGTTGTTAAATCGAATGTTAAAGCTGTTAGAGGAAGGAAAGACAGAAGAGCTTTCAAAGCTGGAGCAATCTTATTTGAAACAGGAAAGACAGGTGGCACAATTATTTGAATTGCTGGATTAAGGGGTGAAAGAAATGAACGAAACGAGAAACATTATAGTAGGGCTGGAAATCGGAAAGCTTCAATCACAGCTTTGTTATTACGACAGGAAAGAGAAAGAGCCGATTTCTGTTTCTGTAAAGGCAGGGAGCAATCAGTATCTTTTTCCCACCCTGTTATCCGTAAATCCGGAAAAGGAAATCTGGCACTACGGGCTGGAGGCAGAATATTTTTCAGCCAATGAAGGGGAAATTGCAGTAAACGGGCTGTTAGGTATATGGGGAGAGGCAGAACCTGTCCGTGTAGGAGAAAAGGTTTTTGAGGCTGCCGAGCTTATGGAAGCTTATTTAAAAGGCGTATTATCTCTTTTGGGAGGGGGAGAGCCTGTAAGACAGATAAAGGGGCTGATGATTACCGTTCCAAAGCTGTCTTCCGCTATGGTACAGGTGGTTTATGAGGCAGCCGCAGGCATGGGATTTTCCAGAAATCAGATTTTTTTGCAGGATTATGATGAGAGCTTTTATTATTATGTTATGAACCACAGGAAGGATAATTGTACAAGAAAAATCGGCTGGTTCTTATTTGACAATAATCAGGTGTCCTTTGCAAGATTGGTGATTGACAACCAGAAAAGACCGGCAATGGCGTATATTGAGCATGGAATTACAGCGGAATTATCCACAGATCCGGTAAAGAGAGATGAGGATTTCTACCGTTTAATTGACCGTTCCTGTGGAAAAGATCCTTATTCCAGTATTTATATGGTGGGAGAAGGATTTGATCAGGAGTGGGCAGTGCGTTCTGTTCCGTTTTTGTGCAGAAATCAGAGACACGTTTTTTATGGAAATAATCTCTATGTAAAAGGGGCTTGCTATGGAGCCAGAGAGAAATGTGATGAAGGAATTTTAAAAGGATATTTGTATTTAAGTCCTTCTTTGATACAAAATAATGTGGCAATGGAAATGCTAGTGAACGGTTCCCCGAAGACGTATCCTTTGGTAGAAGCAGGTAAGAACTGGTATGAAATTCATAGGGAATTGGAACTGATATTAGATGAAAAAGAGGATTTGGAATTTGTAGTAACCCCTATGGAAGGTGGAAGTAAAACCAGATTTAGTATGAAGCTTCCGGGGCTTCCGAAAAGACCGAATAAAACTACAAGGCTAAAAATCTGTATATCTTATGAAAGTAGCGAAACCTGTGTGATTGTTGTGGAAGACATGGGATTTGGAGAGATGTTTCCTTCCAATGGAAACGTATGGACAGAAAAAGTGTCATGGTAAAGGAGGATATGAATGAGCGGATATATTTTATGTCAGTTAAAAAGAGCAGAAATTCCCTATTATATCGAGAATATCAGCACCAATATTTATAGTATTGAGGAGCTGTGCTATTATTTTTACCATAACATTTATCTTTTGGATGAAAGTATATTAAATGAGCATCTTTGTGATTGGATTCGTAAAGAATTTGGTCTGGAGAAATTATATCGCCGTCTTTATAAGGTATTGGAAGAAAATATGGGAACAGGCGAATTTATTCTTGCTGTATTTAAGGAAATTAATTATCTGACACATCAGGAATTTAAGAAATTAAATGAGCAGATTTCTTTGTTGGAGCAGCAGCCAAAAGTTCTTCGTGAGAAGAAAAAGGGAGATTATCTGGTAGAAAATAAGATGTATGTGAATGCTATTAAGATTTATGAAAATGCACTTTTGAAAGAAGATAAGGAAGGGCTGGGAGAGCAGTTTCGTGGCGGGATTTATCACAATATGGGATGTTCTTATCTGCATTTGTTTTAGTTTGAAGAAGCGGCAGAATGTTTTTTGAAAGCATACCAGTTTTTACATACAAAGCAGGTCCTTTCTCATTATCTTATGGCGTGTTGTATGGGAAAACCGGAGGAATTTCCGGGAATATGCAACCGTATGGGAGTTTCTCCCCAGGTGCAGGAAGAAATAAAAGAAAATTTGAAAAATGCCGGTGAGAGTGTGGATGAACTGCAAAATCAAGAGCCGGGAAAATATTTAGAAGGATTTATTAAAGAATATCACAGAAGTACAGGATTTTAGAGAATGGCTTTGCAGGAGCATTTTCGTCTTGTGTTTTTAAAGTTAATGAGATATAATCCAGATGTATTACACTGAGTAAGTATAAGAAAGCAGAGGTAAGAAGAATATGAGTACAGACAGATATGTAAGCCCACTATCCGAGCGTTATGCAAGCAGAGAAATGCAGTATATTTTTTCTCCGGATATGAAATTCCGCACATGGAGAAAATTGTGGATTGCTTTGGCTGAAACTGAAAAGGAATTAGGTTTGAATATTACCCAGGAACAGATTGATGAATTAAAAGCCAACGCAGATAACATCAATTACGATGTGGCAAAGGAAAGAGAAAAACAGGTTCGTCATGATGTTATGTCCCATGTGTATGCTTATGGGGTACAGTGTCCGAAAGCAAAGGGAATTATTCATTTAGGTGCAACAAGCTGTTATGTAGGTGACAATACAGATATTATTGTTATGACAGAGGCGTTAAAACTGGTTCGTAAAAAACTGGTGAATGTTATTGCAGAATTGGCAAAATTCGCAGAGGAACATAAAGCTCTGCCAACACTTGCATTTACTCATTTTCAGCCTGCACAGCCTACAACAGTAGGAAAGAGAGCAACTCTTTGGATGCAGGAATTCTTATTAGATTTAGAAGATTTAGATTTTGTACTTAGTACAATGAAACTGTTAGGATCTAAAGGAACAACAGGAACACAGGCAAGCTTTTTAGAATTATTTGATGGCGATCAGGAAACCATTGATAAAATTGATCCAATGATTGCACAGAAAATGGGCTTTAAGGAATGCTATCCTGTTTCCGGTCAGACTTATTCCCGTAAAGTAGATACAAGAGTTTTAAACGTGCTGGCAGGAATTGCTGCAAGCGCTCATAAATTCTCCAATGATATCCGTCTGCTTCAGCACTTAAAAGAAGTAGAAGAGCCTTTTGAAAAGAGCCAGATCGGTTCTTCTGCTATGGCATATAAGAGAAACCCGATGAGAAGTGAAAGAATTGCGTCTCTGTCCAGATTTGTTATGGTAGATGCGTTAAATCCTGCCATTACATCTGCAACACAGTGGTTTGAAAGAACATTGGATGACTCTGCAAATAAACGTCTTTCTGTTCCGGAAGGCTTCCTTGCCATTGACGGTATTTTAGACCTTTGCTTAAATGTGGTAGACGGTTTGGTTGTATATCCAAAAGTTATCGAAAAACGTTTAAGAAGTGAACTTCCATTTATGGCTACAGAAAATATTATGATGGATGCTGTAAAAGCAGGGGGAGACCGTCAGGAATTACATGAAAGAATTCGCGAGCTTTCTATGGAAGCAGGAAGAAATGTAAAAGTAGAAGGTAAAGATAACAATCTTCTGGAACTGATTGCTGCTGATCCGGCGTTTAACATGACACTGGAAGAGTTGCAGAAAACTATGGAGCCTGCAAAATATACAGGACGTGCGGCAGTTCAGGTAGATAACTTCTTAAAGAAAGTAGTTCATCCTGTTTTGGAGGCAAATAAAGAGCTTCTGGGTATGACAGCAGAAATCAACGTGTAAAATACAACAGAAATGAGAGGACATGATATGAAACAGGAAAAGAAGGGGAGAGCTTCGGCGCTTTTACCCATTGGAATATTCCTTGTCATCTTTATCGGTGCGGGAATTATTTCCAATGATTTTTATACAATGCCTGCCATTGTGGGATTTTTAATCGCTTTGGTTGTGGCGTTTTTACAGAACCCCAGAGTGCGTTTTCACGATAAGATTTCCATTATTTCTAAAGGTATCGGAGAAGAAAATATCGTGACAATGTGTCTGATTTTCCTTGCTGCCGGTGCTTTTTCCGGTACGATTAAGGCAGCTGGGGGAGTAGAAAGTACTGTAAATTTAGGGCTTTCTATTATGCCGTCATCTATTGCAGTAGTAGGATTATTTATTATCGGATGCTTTATTTCCGTGTCTATGGGAACATCTGTGGGAACAATTACGGCAATGGCTCCTATTGGTGTGGGGATTGCAGAAAAAACAGGAATTGCTGTGCCGATTTGTATGGGTGCCATTGTATGCGGCGCTATGTTTGGTGATAATTTATCCATGATTTCTGATACAACAATTGCAGCTGTTCGAACACAGGGATGTGAAATGAAGGATAAATTCAAGGAAAATTTCCTTATTGTATTGCCGGCAGCAATTATAACAGCTGTTATTTTCTTCTTTATTGCCAGTGGAAACGCAGGAAATATTGATGAAGAACTGAATTATCAGATTGTGAAAGTAGTTCCATATTTGGTTGTGCTGATTGGTGCTTTGATTGGAATTAATGTATTCATAGTTTTGATTGCAGGAACAATTTTATCCGCTATTGTTGGTGTGGGAACCGGAGCTTTTGCCATTGGAGAAGTTTTCCAGAAAATGGGCGAAGGAATTACCAGTATGTATGATATTACCGTTATCTCTATTATTGTGGCTGCTATTGTAGCTTTAGTAAAGGAATACGGTGGAATTGAATTTATTTTAAATTTAATTAAGAAAAGAATTAACGGACCAAGAGGCGGAGAGTTTGGTATTTCTATTTTGGCATTGTTAGTAGATTGCTGTACTGCGAATAATACAGTAGCGATTGTTATGTCAGGGCCTATTGCAAAAGAAATCAGTGAGGAATTTGATGTATCTCCAAGAAGAAGTGCTTCTTTGCTGGATATTTTTGCATCGGTAGGACAGGGTATTATCCCTTACGGAGCGCAGCTTTTAACAGCAGCAGGACTTTCTGCACTGTCTCCGGTACAGATTATGCCATATTTGTTTTATCCAATTTTAATGGGTGTCAGTGCGATTTTATTTATTCTGTTTAGAAGAAGAACTACAAAATAAAAAACAGCAATAGGTTATGTGGCCTATTGCTGCTTTTTTATTTTACTCCGAAATCCAATAATTGTCGAACTGCATTTTTCTTGCCTGTAAAATGAACTGCATGGAAGCCAAGTGCACGTGCTTCAGCGACATTGTCCATTAAATCATCAATAAATACAGCTTTCTGTGGAATGATTTTAAAATCTGTAATCAGTTTTTGATAAATTTCCGGTTCAGGCTTTATGTAGTGTATTTGCCAGGACATATATCCTCCATCTACAAGATTTAGAAAGTCCAGCTCGTTTATGCACCGGTCATAGACGGGTTTTGCAAAGTTGGATAAAATATAAATCTTATAGCCTCGTTTTTTCAAATAACTAAGCCAGTCTTTGGTGTAAGGATAGGTGGAAATCGTTTTTCCAACAGCATCAAAGGTTTCACGAATTTCTTTTTCGTAGCTAGGTGCATTGGAAATAAAGGTCTGTAAAAGTTCTTCTTCTGACAGAGTTCCACGGTCAGCTTCAGCCCATTCCTTGCTGAGAAAAACGGCTTTGGCTACAGCAGTTCCCGTTTTTTCATCATATCCTAATTCTTTTAAGAGTTTCTTCCAGTCATATTTTGCAAGCACATTGCCAATATCAAAAATCAGCGTATCGATTTCGGAAGTTTCCGCAGAGATTTTTGGTATTTCTTCATTTTTGGGATGTGTCCATTTGTATACCAGCATAAAGGCATACAAGAGAACAGGTATCACCACAGTAGCATAAAGAGATGCCATGAGCATACTGCCTGTCTTAGAATGGTCTGTTAGAGATAGAATAAAAGTCAACACGTACATACCTACTAAAAGACCGACTCCAATGATTGCAAGAAGTCGTTTCATGTTTTTCACTTCTTAATCTCCCTTTTTTAGAATATCTATTGTACTATTATAATAATTTTCGAGGGTATCGTCAATGTATAATGACAGAATTTTACTATATGAGTATGGAACCATGGAAAAAGAATTGAGAAATCTGCTGTATCAATATCAGGAAAAACTTTGGATTGACAGTCTGGGAAAGAGTTTTGATGACAGAGAAATTTACAGGATAATCGTGGGAAATAAAAACGCAGGAAGAAAGCTGTTATTTACAGGAACCATTCATGGGAGAGAATATATGACAGCAAAGCTTTTAGTGAAACAGACAGAATATTTTCTTCAAAATATTTGTAAAAACGGAATAGAAAATTATGATGTGGCAATACATATAATCCCTATGGTAAATCCTGATGGAGCGGCGCTGTGTCACAGAGGTATAAATGGGATTAGAAATAAAAAATTGAAAGAAAAACTTTTAGAAATGAAAGAAGAAGATTTTATGAAGTGGAAATCCAATGCAAGAGGTGTGGATTTAAATCGGAATTTTGCTGCTTTTTGGGAGGAGTATCAATGTGAAAAACAAGAACCTTCCTCAGAACAATATAAGGGAGAATGTCCGGAGTCAGAAGTGGAAACAAAATTTCTTACTAAGCTTACAAGGAAAGAAAAATTTCAGGCAACCATTAGTTATCATTCGTCAGGAGAGGTGATTTATTGGGATTTCGGACAGCAGGGAAAATTAAGAGAAGATACGAAAAAACTGGCAAAAATTATAGGGGATACAACGGGATATGAGCTTATAGAGGGATGGGATACCACAGCTCCGGCAGGATATAAAGACTGGGCGCTTTTGGAAATGAAAATTCCCAGTGTTACCATAGAAATTGGTAAAGGAGACTCCCCTCTTTTGGAAGGGGAATTTCCTGAAATATGGGAAAAAAATAAAAATGTCTGGAAGAATATTCTTTGCTTTATGTAGGAGAATGAGGGTGCTTTTGGCACCCTCAAAAAGGGGAGGATAAAGTATTTCTACTTTTTCTTTTGTTGTCTGCAGGGAGGGATGCGCTTTTGTATCATCTCCCTGTGGACTATTTGTAGTATAGACAAAAATTGAAAAGTTATACAAAAATTAAAAGAAAATAAAAAAAAATTTTACTTTACTCTCTCACAGGTTTCCTATATACTGTACACTAATATTATGAGAGAAAGGAGTAAGACACAGCACAATGGACGAAGATGACTGTACCAATAAGGAAAATCCTTCTGTATATCTGATGCTCCGCTGGATAGGCATAAGCTTGTACCTGCGGGAATGAGAAAAGAAAAGCAATCAGATATAAGATTATTCAGGGAGGAAAGAAATTGGGAAGTACAATTATTTTTATGATTTTATTACAGGTAGTATTGATTTTATTAAATGCAGTTTTTGCATGTGCAGAAATTGCAGTGATTTCCATGAATGATAATAAAATGGAAAAGATGGCGGAAGAAGGAGACAAAAGGGCGAAAAGACTTGTAAGGCTTACAAGTCAGCCGGCACGTTTTCTGGCAACGATACAGGTGGCAATTACTTTGTCCGGTTTTCTGGGCAGTGCTTTTGCAGCGGAAAACTTTTCTGACGTGTTGGTAAAAGGAATTCAGGGACTGGGTATTGATATTCCGGTTCAGGTTTTAGAGTCTGTTTCCGTTATTTTGATTACCATTGTCTTGTCTTATTTCACACTTGTTTTTGGAGAGCTTGTTCCAAAGCAAATTGCCATGCGTAAAGCAGAACCTTTTGCACTGGGGATTTCTGCTTTGATTGACGGAATTTCAAAGATTTTTGCACCATTGGTGAGCTTTTTGACGTTTTCTACAAACTCCGTTTTAAAGCTTTTAGGTATTGATACAGACAAAGAGGAAGAACAGGTCAGCGAAGAAGAAATTCGTATGATGGTGGATGTAGGAACAGAAAAGGGGACCATTGATTGTGAGGAAAGAGAATTTATACAAAATGTATTTGAATTTGACGATCTTTCCGCAGAGGAGATTGTGACACATAGAACAGATGTGGTGATGCTGGACATGGAAGATGATATGGAGGTATGGAGGAAAACTATATACCATACAAGATATACTATGTATCCTGTTTGTGAGGAAACTGCTGATAAGATTATCGGTGTACTGAATGCAAAGGAATACTTCCGTCTGGAAGATAAGAGCCGTAGTTCAGTTATGAAATATGCAGTAAGTCAGCCATATTTTGTACCGGACACAGTAAAAGCAGACGTGCTGTTTCGAAATATGAAAAAGAAGAAATGTTCTATGGCAGTAGTGCTGGATGAATATGGCGGTATGACAGGTATTGTAACATTAAATGATTTAATAGAGCAGTTGGTAGGAGAATTGGAGGAAGATACATTTCATGAGATAGAGCCTTTGGAAAACGGGACATGGAAGGTTCGAGGAACAGCGTTGCTGGAGGAAATGTCTGAAATGTTGGAAATACCACTTCCAAGTGAAGAATATGACACTTTTAATGGTCTTGTGTTTCATGAATTAGGAAGTATTCCTCAGGATGGTACAGAGATGTCTGTGGAAATTGATAGGTTGCGTATTACAGATATGAAAATTCACAATCATAAAGTTGAGAGTGCAATTATTACTATAAAAGAAGCTTTTGAGACAGAACAATCCGCAGAGGAAGGAAAGTAAGGATTGAAAAAAAGCTGATTTTCGTATATACTATATCTGTTGAACCAAAAGGTGAAATATGAAAATAAAAACAAAAGGCAGGTAAGATACATGGCATTATTACAGGAATGGAGAGATATGGCATACTCTCAGCAGGCTGACAGAGCACAGCTGCAGAAATTCTGGACAGAGTACTTTTTAATTGAAAAGGGAATTTACGAAAAACTTCTCAGCAATCCAAATGAAGTTGTAAAAGGTACAGTAAAAGAACTGGCAGAAAAATTCGATGTAGAATTGATGTCTATGGTAGGTTTCCTTGACGGTATTAATGACAGCTTGAAAATTCAGAATCCAATCGAAGAAATGGATGAAAATACAGAGGTGAATTTAGGATATGATTTAGAAACTCTGTATAAGAACATGGTAGATGCAAAAGCAGACTGGTTATATGAACTTCCACAGTGGAACAGCATTTTCTCAGAAGAAAAGAGAAAAGAACTGTATCTGGAACAGAAAAAATCAGGTACTGTTGTAAAAGGTCCTAAAATCGGACGTAACGATCCATGTCCATGCGGAAGTGGAAAGAAATATAAACACTGCTGCGGAAGAAAATAAATAAGTGATAAAATAACAGAATTTTTTATCAGATACAGGGTAGGCTGTATGGTAAAAGGTTCTGTTTTTTTACACAAGAAAAAATTTTATTTGATATAGGCTCAGCTATTTCACTTGCAAATACGGGCATTTTCTGGTTTTTCTGCGCTGCTTATAGATGTTTTTTCAGCCAAACTCGTGCTGATGCACTCAAACACGGCTTCCAAAACATCGCTATGCTCGAAAAACTGCGAAAATGTTCCGAATTATTTGCAAATGCAATGCTGAGCTTCTATCAATAACAAAGGATTTCTTGTGTAAAATATTATGATAGTTGTATTGTCGTATGTTTTGAAAATTTTACTATTGTAGGAGTAAAAAATGCCAGGGATTTGTTTTCTTTTAGGATTTATCAGTGTGTTGTATTTTCTGGGGATTTGGAGGATGACGGGATTGTCTTCGAAGTTTCCGTTGGTGTGGCTGTTGATTGGCGGCGGTTTTTTTCTGGCGGGAAGCTGTATTTATTTTGGAATAGAAATTCCGGTATGGTTTAGTGGTCTTATCGGAATTTTTCTAGGTGGATTTCTGCTATTATTGGTGTTTTCGGAGTGTTTGATTATCAGCGCCATGAGACAAAAGGAAGTGAAAAATCTGGATTATATTGTGGTGCTGGGAGCGCAGGTACAGGGAAGTGTACCTAGTAAATCTTTACAGTATCGTATTGACAGGGCGGAGAAATATTTGAAGGAAAATGAAAAAACAAAGGCAGTTCTTTCTGGTGGAAAAGGGGAAGATGAGGGGATTTCGGAAGCACAATGTATGGCAGAGGAGCTTGGCAGAAAAGGAATTGCATTTCATAGGCTGCTTTTAGAAACAAAGTCCAGAAATACAGAGCAGAATATTGCTTTTACCATACCAATCATTCAACAGGATAGTAAAAAAGATTTAAAAGAGCTGAAAATCGGAATTGTCACCAATGGATTTCATATTTATCGTGGCAGTGGAATTGCTCAAAAGAAAATGCAGTGTAGAGTTTATGGAATTGCCGCTAAAAATTCTCGATTTTTACAGGTGAACTATTTGCTTCGGGAATTTTTTGGAGTGATGAAAGACAGACTTCTGGGAAATTTGTAGAAAAAGAGGTTGACAAGTAAAAGATATAGGATATATTATGTGGATAGAAAGAGAACACGTTGACGAGACGAGTAAAATGTGGAAGGTCACAGAGAGGAGTGTGTATGCTGAAAGCACTCTGTCACAGAAGCATTTGAAAACTACCTCTGAGTGGCCCTAATCCGGTCCGGTGATTCCGTTATCATCAAATGAAGTGGTTAGTAAAGCATTCGCTTTTAACAAAAAGGGTGGAACCGCGGATATAGATAAGATAATCCGTCCCTTGCAGTCAGAAACAGGCAGCAGGGGACGGAGTTTTTTTATTTCATAGAGAAACAAACTCCTTTCCTGCAAAAGAAAGAGAGGAGAACAGAAATGATTGTTACATTAAAAGATGGTTCAAAAAAAGAATATGCAGAAAGTAAATCTGTATATGAAATTGCATTGGATATCAGTGAAGGTCTTGCAAGAGCAGCCTGTGCAGGTGAAGTAAACGGAGAAGTAGTAGATTTAAGAACACAGGTGTCTGAAGACTGCGAACTGAATATTTTAACAGCAAATGATGAAAAAGGTCTGGCAGCTCTGCGTCATACAGCATCTCATGTGTTAGCTGAGGCTGTGAAGAACTTATACCCAGAAGCAAAACTGGCAATCGGACCTTCTATTGATACAGGATTTTACTATGACTTTGAACATGAGTCTTTCAGCCGTGAGGAGTTAGATGCACTGGAAAAAGAAATGAAGAAAATCATTAAAAAAGGTGCTAAAATTGAGCGTTATACAATGCCACGAGAAGAAGCTATTAAATTCATGGAAGAAAAAGGCGAGGACTACAAGGTAGAACTGATTAAAGATTTACCGGAAGGAGAAGAAATTTCTTTCTATTCTCAGGGAGATTTTGTAGATTTATGTGCAGGCCCTCATTTAATGAGCACAAAGGGAGTAAAAGCATTTAAACTGATTTCTTCTTCAGGCGCTTACTGGAGAGGCGATGAAAAGAATAAAATGCTTTCTCGTATTTATGGTACAGCTTTTAGTAAGAAAGATGAGTTGAATGAATATTTAGAGCAGTTAGAAGAAGCGAAAAAAAGAGACCATAATAAACTGGGACGTGAAATGGGCTTGTTTACAACCGTTGATGTTATTGGACAGGGACTTCCTCTTTTAATGCCAAAAGGCGTAATTATGCTGAAAGAGCTTCAGAGATGGATTGAAGATCTGGAAGATAATGAATGGGGCTATGTTCGTACAAAAACACCATTGATGGCAAAAAGTGATTTGTATAAGATTTCAGGTCATTGGGATCATTATAAAGAAGGTATGTTTGTACTGGGAGATGAAGAAAAGGATAAAGAAGTCTTTGCGCTTCGTCCTATGACATGCCCATTCCAGTATTATGTATACAAAGCAAATCAGCATTCTTACAGAGAATTACCTATTCGTTATGGTGAAACTTCTACTTTATTCAGAAACGAAGATTCCGGTGAGATGCACGGACTGACAAGAGTTCGTCAGTTTACTATTTCTGAAGGACATTTAGTTGTAAGACCGGATCAGATGGTAGAAGAGTTTAAAGGCTGTCTTGCATTGGCAAAACATTGTCTGGAAACATTAGGTGTAGAGGAAGATGTTACTTACCATTTATCAAAATGGGATCCAGAAAATAAAGAAAAATATATTGGAGAGCCGGAAGTTTGGGAAGAAACAGAAGGACATATCAGAAATATTCTGACAGAGCTTGGTGTTCCTTTTGTAGAAGATGTAGGAGAAGCTGCTTTCTACGGACCAAAGGTAGATATCAACGCAAAGAACGTATACGGAAAAGAAGATACTATGATTACAATACAGTGGGATGCTCTTTTAGCAGAGCAGTTTGACATGTATTACATTGATGAAAACGGTGATAAGAAACGTCCGTATATTATCCACAGAACTTCTATGGGATGTTATGAAAGAACACTGGCATGGCTGATTGAAAAATATGCCGGATTATTCCCAACATGGCTGTGTCCGGAACAGGTTCGTGTACTTCCTATTTCTGAAAAATATGGAGATTATGCAAATGAAGTTCAGAAACAGTTAAAAGCAAATGGAATTCGTTCCAGCGTGGATAATCGTTCTGAAAAAATCGGTTATAAAATCAGAGAAGCACGTCTTGAAAAAGTTCCTTATATGCTGGTTGTGGGAGCAAAAGAGGAAGAAGACAAAGTAGTATCTGTCAGAAGCCGCTATTTAGGCGATGAAGGACAGAAACCGTTAGATGAGTTTATTGATGCAATCTGCAAGGAAATCCGTACAAAGGAAATCCGTAAAATTGAAGTAGATGCTCAGGGAAACAGAATTGAAAAATAGAGTATAGAATGGCAGAAAAGGGAAATACTATCACTGATAAATGAAAATTCAGGAGGTAGGAAAATGCCATTATTAAATTGTACTGTTAAAAGCTGTTTGTATAACAAAGATGAATATTGTGCAAAAGGTGATATTCTGGTAGATGGGAGAACTGCAAAGATGTCAGAGGGTACATCCTGTAAAAGCTTTGTGGAAAGAAAAGAAAATGCAAGCAATAGCTGTGGATGCGGAAGTGCAACACCTCACATTCAGGTAGAATGTAAAGCTTGTGAATGTACTTTTAACAAAGAGGAAAGATGTGATGCAGAGGAGATTACCATCGCAGGAAGAAATGCATGCAAATGTTCTGATACAGAATGTGGAAGTTTTTGTGCAAAATAAACAGTAGAAAAGAGTTTAGATGAAAGGTCGATATGGAATGGAAAAATCCATATCGGCCTTTTTTCTCTGCCAAACACTTTGCAAAACGAAAAAAATATGTTATGCTATTAAGGTATTAGTGTAAATTTAGTATCATTCAGGATTTAAACTCGCGTCAATTCAGACAAAATATTTCCAAATAACGAATAATTGAAAAAGGTATAAGTGCGGAAAGGAATATAGAATGAGAGAAAAATATGAATCCCTGTCACTTGGAGCGTTAAAGGAAGTGGCAAAAGCCAGAGGCTTAAAAGGAATTTCAACATTGAAAAAAAGTGAATTGGTAGAGCGTATGGTGGAAGAAGACCAGAAAGAAAAAAGTATGGAAAATAAATCGGTTGAGACAAAGATTACAGAGAATAAAAATGAGGAAGCGAAAGGCTCTAAAGCACCTATGGAGCAGTCTGAATTAGATAGTGGTATTACAGTAAAAGGAATTTTGGAAGTATTGCCGGATGGTTATGGATTTATCCGAAGTGATAATTATTTGCCGGGAGAGAATGATGTATATGTATCACCTTCACAAATTCGCCGTTTTAATCTGAAAACAGGAGATATTTTAAAAGGAAATACAAGGGTGAAAAGTCAAAATGAGAAATTTTCAGCACTTTTGTATGTTACTCATATCAATGATATTAAAGCAAATGAAATACACAGAATGAATTTCGAAGATATGACGCCAATTTTTCCAAATGAGCGTCTGCATTTAGAACGTCCGGGCGGAAGCATGGCTATGCGTATTACGGATTTAGTCAGTCCTATTGGAAAAGGGCAGAGAGGAATGATTGTATCTCCGCCAAAAGCAGGTAAAACAACACTTTTAAAGGACGCAGCCAAGTCTATTTTAAAAAATAATCCGGAAATGCATTTGATTATTCTTTTGATTGATGAACGTCCGGAGGAAGTTACAGACATAAAAGAAGCAATTCAAGGTAAAAATGTAGAGATTATTTATTCTACTTTTGATGAACTTCCGGAGCACCATAAACGTGTTTCAGAAATGACTATTGAAAGAGCAAAACGTTTGGTAGAACATAAAAAGGACGTTACGATTTTCATAGACAGTATTACCAGACTGGCAAGGGCTTATAACCTGACGGTACCGCCAAGCGGACGTACTTTGTCCGGTGGTCTTGATCCGGCAGCGCTCTATATGCCAAAGAAATTCTTCGGAGCAAGGTTTTTTGGTGCAGCCAGAAACATGAGAGAAGGCGGCAGCCTTACAATTCTTGCAACAGCTCTTGTAGATACAGGAAGTAAGATGGATGATGTTGTATACGAAGAATTTAAAGGAACCGGTAATATGGAACTGGTTCTGGACAGAAAACTTCAAGAAAAGAGAGTTTTTCCTGCTATTGATATTGCTAAGTCAGGAACAAGACGAGAAGATTTACTTTTAAGTGTTGAAGAACAGGAAGCAGTGGATATTATGCGTAAGGCTTTAAATGGCATGAAGAGCGAAGAAGCTACAGAAAATATTTTAAATATGTTTGCAAGAACAAAAGATAATGCAGAATTTGTTCAGACAATTAAAAAACAGAGAATTCTTTCATAAAGAATAGAGGATTTCGGGAATAACACTTGCAATTATTATGAGAATATGGTATACTGCAAAAGCTGTTTGAATTTGAAAACGCAATAAAACAATATAAATAATAAAAATATATAAGAGGTGAATAAAATGAGAGAAGGAATCCATCCAAATTATCAGGAATGTACAGTAACATGCAACTGTGGAAATACATTTAAGACAGGTTCTACAAAG
>CAJKQE010000019.1 GCA_905201915.1 uncultured Lachnospiraceae bacterium | reverse complement strand
AAGCATAAAAGTCTGTATTAAAGCATTAAAACCTCAGGAGGAAAAGCCATCAAAACCAATGGCAGAAGTAAAAGTTCCTGCTGAATTAAAATTTGCTACAAAAGAAGAGTTTAAAAATCTGGATTTTGCAAATGCCGGATTTACAGGAAATGGGACTTTTGCATGGGAGACACAAACGGAGCTGTCTTCTTATGAAACAAAAATGAATGTAGTTTTTACTCCTTCTGATGCAGAGAAATACGATTACACACAGATCGCCGGATGGAATACAGAAAGTCAGAAGATCGTTCGGGAAATAAAAGTATTTATTGAGGAATTAAAGGGAACTTCTGAGACACCTGAAACAGAGACACCACAGCCGGAAGCGCCTGAGACAGAGACACCGGAGGTAACACCTCCGACAGAACCGGAAGCACCGGAAAACTCTCAGACACCGGAGACAACTCCTCCAGTAGAGCCGGAAGCACCGGGAAATCCTGAAACACAGGAGCCGGAAGCGCCACAAACGGAAGTCCCGGAAATAGAAGTACCTGAGACAGAAAAACCGGAAAATGGCGGTGTGGAGATTGAATATGTAAACCCTGACGAAGTCGTACAGCCGGAAGAGGAAACACAGCCGGAGGTTACTTATCAGGCAGAGGCAGGTCAAAATGGAGAGATTGCACAGGTAGCTCCGGAAGCGCTTCCTGTAGGAAGTTTGATTGATGAAACCGGTGTGCAGGTATCCGGTGACTTTATTCCTTATTATGTAGATTTGCAGGTTACTTACAATGAAGCAGTAAATGAACTGCCGGATGCAGGAATTGGAGAAATTCTTTCTGCTTATGAATTAAAACTCTGGGATTTAAAGGATGACAAAGAATATAAAGTTCCGGAAGGAAAAAAGGTAAAAGTTATGATTCCTTTACCGGAAAATGCAAATTGCTTTTCTGATTTATCCATAGCACATTATCTGGGGAATAATCAGTATGAATATTTTGTGTTTTCTAAAGACGGAAAGACAGGTAATATGACTATAGAGGAAAAGGACGGAGTTGAATACCTGACTTTTGAGACTGCTTCCTTTAGTCCGTTTAATGTGGGTGGACATCAAATTGTAGGTCCGGGTGTAAACAGCAATAATCATAAACCTTCAACAGGAACTTCCCAGTCAGCTACACAGACAAAACCCAATACTTCTACACAGAATACGACACAGAGTAAGGTAAAACCCAGCAAAAACCAGACTCAGAAGAAACCTGCACAGAATAGTGTAACATCTGTTATTCAGATAGTTAAAACAGGTGATGAAGCTAAAACGATAACATACATATTGATTAGTTTGGGCGCTGTGATTGTTGCAGGCATGGCTGTCTTTTTTGGGAAAAAGAAAAATAGAAAATAGAAAAGAGTTATGATTTATCTATCCCTCCCATATAGTGATATATAGGAGGGATTTTTTATGGAAGAAAGAGCTTTAAAAAATGAAAAACCAATGCTGATGATAAAAGCGCTGTTGCTTGCTTACGCAGCTACCGGAATTTCCTTGCTTATTCTGGCGTTTTTACTGTATAAGGTGGGGCTTGGTGAGAGTCAGATAAACATAGGAATTATGGTTACATACATCGTATCCTGTCTTTTTGGCGGATTTTATATGGGTAAAAAGATAAAAGTAAGACGGTTTGCATGGGGAATGGGAGTAGGTACAGGATATGCGCTGCTTCTTATGGCAGTTACTTTTTTGACAGAACATCAGATAAGCGGAGATTTTAAGGAAATGTTACTGATGTTTTTTCTGTGCTTTTTTGGAGGGACATTGGGGGGGATTTTATCTTAGTACACTGAATAATTTCTACTTGCTAGGCGGTTGTAGCTATGCTATAATACCGCTAGATGTTATATCTTAAATTATCATACATGGGAGGATTATGTTATGGAACATATCAAAACATTAAATACAAAAAGCTTACAGAATACAGTAAAAAAAGGCGGATGTGGTGAATGTCAGACATCTTGCCAGTCTGCATGTAAGACATCTTGCACAGTAGGAAACCAGAGCTGCGAACACAAATAAAATAACACAGTGCGTTTTTTTCTGGGCACATGGCTGAATAGCAGCGGTGTAAAAGCCGCTGCTTAATTATTGCATTAAGAAAGGAGAAATACGGTGATACATCGTTATAAAAATAATGGCTATAACATTGTGCTGGACGTAAACAGTGGTTCCGTACATGTAGTAGATGAATTGGTTTATGATGTAATCGGACTTCTGGATGAAGGGCAGGAAGAAGCTGTTGTTTATGAGAAGTTAAAGGATACATATAAAAAAGACGATATCCAGACAGCATTGAAGGAAATACAGGAATTAAAAGATGCGGAAATGCTGTTTACTGAGGATATTTATCGAAATGCCATTGAGCATTTTAAAGAAAGAGAAACAGTAGTAAAGGCATTATGTCTGCATATTGCTCATGATTGTAATCTGGCATGTAGATATTGTTTTGCAGAAGAGGGAGAATATCACGGAAGACGAGCTTTGATGTCCTATGAAGTAGGAAAACAGGCTCTGGACTTTTTAATTGCAAACTCCGGCAATAGAAAAAACTTAGAAGTGGATTTTTTCGGTGGAGAACCTTTGATGAACTGGCAGGTTATTAAAGACTTAGTTGCTTACGGTAGAGAGCAGGAAAAAATTCACAATAAGAACTTCCGTTTTACTTTAACTACAAACGGTGTGCTTTTAGATGATGAAATTATGGAATTTGCCAATAAAGAAATGGCAAATGTAGTATTGAGTATTGATGGTAGAAAAGAAGTACATGACTTTATGCGTCCTTTCAGAAAGGGAGCAGGAAGTTATGATTTAGTAGTGCCGAAGTTCCAGAAGTTTGCAAAGAGCAGAGGGGAAAAGAGCTACTATGCAAGAGGTACTTTTACACGTCATAATTTAGATTTTTCCGAAGATGTACTGCATCTGGCTGATCTGGGATTTGACCAGATTTCTGTAGAGCCTGTAGTGGCAGATGAAAAAGAGGAATATGCACTGAAATGGGAAGATGTTCCGAAAATCTGTGAAGAATATGACAAGCTTGCAAAGGAAATGATACGCCGTAAAAAAGAAGGAAAAGGATTTAATTTCTTCCATTTTATGATTGATTTGACAGGCGGTCCTTGTGTATACAAACGTTTATCTGGCTGTGGCTCAGGCACAGAGTATCTGGCAGTAACTCCATGGGGTGATTTATATCCGTGCCATCAGTTTGTAGGTGAGGAAAAATATCTCATGGGAAATGTATGGGATGGTGTAAAACGTACAGATTTATGTGAAGAATTTAAAAACTGTAATGTATATGCAAAAGAAAAATGTCAAAATTGCTTTGCAAAATTTTACTGCAGCGGTGGTTGTGCGGCAAACTCTTATAATTTCCATGGCTCTATCAATGATGTGTATGAATTGGGATGTGAGCTTCAGAGAAAACGCGTAGAGTGTGCTATTATGTTAAAAGCAGCTGAGGCAGCAGAAGCATAAGAAAATTTAAGCAAAGAAGGGAAAGAAAATGAAGAAAAACAGAGGGATACTTGTACTGGTTTTAACTGCGATTATTACAGGATTTCTGGTTTTTACCTCAGCAGTAGGGTTTGGTCCTACCGGTACAGGTGCGGCAAAGAATATTAAAACAGGTTTGGACTTGTCAGGTGGTGTAAGTATCACTTATGAAGCATCAAAAGAGTCACCAACAGAAGATGAGATGGCAGATACCATTTATAAGCTTCAAAAACGTGTGGAACATTACAGTTCAGAATCACAGGTTTATAAAGAAGGGGAAAATCGTATTATTGTAGAAATTCCCGGAGCAAAAGATGCAAATAAAATTTTAGAAGAACTGGGAAAACCGGGTTCTCTGTATTTTATTAAACACAAAGACTCTGCTGGAGAAGAAAATTATACATATAATGCAGAGGCAAAAGCGTATGAGCTTACAAAAACCATTGAAGAAATTGAGGCAGACGGCGGCATTGTTCTGACAGGAACAGACATCAAGGACGCAAAAGCTGCGGTAGCACAGGATGATTTGAAAAATAATGTAAATGTAGTAAGCTTGTCCTTTACAAAAGAAGGAACAGATAAATTTGCTGTTGCTACAAAGGAAGCAGTAGAGGCAGGAAATGATACCATTGGTATTTATTATGATGGAACTTTTGTAAGTGTTCCAAGTGTAAAACAGGAAATCAAAGACGGACAGGCACAGATTGACGGTATGAAAGATGCAGCAGAAGCAGAAAATCTGGCATCTACCATCCGTATCGGTGGATTGAAGCTGGAATTAAGTGAACTTCGTTCCAGCGTAGTTGCGGCACAGTTAGGTGAGAAGGCAATTTCTACCAGTTTAACAGCAGCGGCTATCGGACTTGCTCTGATTATCTTATTTATGATTTTTGTATATCGTATTCCTGGACTGGTATCCGGTATTGCTTTGATTATTTATGTATGTCTTGACTTGATTGCATTAAATGCTTTTGATTTAACATTGACATTACAGGGTATTGCAGGTATTATCTTGTCAATCGGTATGGCAGTAGACGCCAACGTTATTATTTACGCTCGTATTCAGGAAGAAATTGCTGCTGGAAAGAGTGTAAGAACTGCTCTGCAGAATGGATTTAAGAAAGCATTTTCTGCAATTTTTGATGGCAACATTACAACCTTAATTGCTGCCTTTGTATTAAACTGGCTGGGTTCAGGAACAGTAAAAGGATTTGCACAGACTCTGGCGCTTGGTATTGTACTGTCCATGTTCACTGCATTAGTAGTATCTAAATATCTGATATATGCAGTATATGCAGTAGGTGTAAGAGATGAAAAATTCTACGGAAAGAGAAAAGAAAGAAAACCAATTCCTTTCCTGCAGAAAAGAAAAGTATTCTTTACTTTATCTCTTATCCTGATTTTATGTGCTCCTGTTTCTATGTTGATTTTCAAAGGAACAACAGGCGAGTCTTTGAAATACAGTCTGGAATTTAAAGGCGGTACTTCTACAAATGTAGAATTTGATGAAAATATGAGCATTGCAGAAATTGACGAAAAGCTTACACCTTTAGTAGAAGAAGTTACAGGTGATAAGAATGCTCAGGCAACAAAAGTAGTAGGAAATAATCAGGTTATTATTAAAACAAGAACTTTAAATGTAGAACAGAGAGAAAAATTAGAGACTGCTTTAATTGATAACTTTGGTGTGGAACAGGAAGATATTACATCAGAAAGTATTTCTTCCACTGTCAGCAGTGAAATGCGTGCCGATGCAGTAAAAGCTGTTATTGTGGCTACTGTGCTGATGCTTTTATACATCTGGTTCAGATTTAAGGATATTCGTTTTGCAAGCAGTGCGGTTATTGCACTTCTGCATGACGTATTGGTTGTTTTGGCATTCTATGCAGTTGCAAGAGTTTCTGTTGGAAATACCTTTATTGCATGTATGCTGACAATTGTAGGTTACTCTATCAATGCTACCATTGTTATTTTTGACCGTATCAGAGAAAATCTGGCTGATGCAGGTAAGAAGTTTGATTTGGAAACATTGGTAAATGTCAGCATTACACAGACACTTACAAGAAGTATTTACACTTCTTTGACAACCTTTGTCATGGTATTCTTGTTATTCATCATGGGAGTTTCTTCTATCCGTGAATTTGCATTACCTCTTATGGTAGGTATTATATGCGGTGGATATTCTTCTGTATGTATTACAGGCGCTCTTTGGTATGTCATGAAGAAAAAATTAAAAAAACAGCAGTAAGAAATAAAAAAGAGGTTGTTGCTTGATGCGACAGCCTCTTTTGGGATTATAAGGAGAGGAAGATGGAAAAATGGGTAGTTGCTGCCAAGAAGGCAGATTTTCAGGAAATCAGTAATCGTTTTGGAGTAGACCCTGTGATTGCCAGATTGATTCGAAATCGAGAACATATTACAGATGAAGAAATTGACACATATCTTCATGGAAAAATCAGAAATTTACATTCATGGAAAACATTAAAAGGTATTGAAGAATTATTAACTATTTTAATTCAAAAAATACAGCAGAAGAAAAAAATCAGAATTATTGGGGATTACGACATTGACGGTGTATGCTCAACTTACATTCTTCTTCAAGGTTTGAAAAAAGCCAATGCTCTGGTGGATGTAGATATACCGGATAGAATGAAAGATGGGTATGGGATTAGCAAGGAACTGATTGAACGAGCTTATGAAAAAGAAATTGATACGATTATTACCTGTGATAATGGTATCAGTGCCATAGAGCAGATTGCCTTTGCAAAAGAAAAAAATATGACCGTTTTAGTGACAGATCATCATGAAATTCCTTATGAGGAGCAGGAAGACGGAAGTATTAAAAGGTTTCTTCCAGATGCAGATGCGATTGTAAACCCGAAACAGGAAGGGTGTTTGTATCCTTTTAAAGAGATTTGTGGAGCAATGGTTGCATTTAAGGTAGTATGGGGACTGTTTGAAAAGCTTTGTATTCCTTTTTCCGAAATTGAGGAGCTTATTCCTTTTGCCGCCATTGCTACAGTTGGTGATGTAATGGATTTAGTAGATGAAAACAGGATTTTAGTAAAGGAAGGGTTAAGACGTATTCAGAATACGAATAATGAAGGTTTAAAAGCTCTTATTCGTGTCAATAATCTGGAGAACAGGGAGATTACAGCATATCATATTGGATTTGTGCTGGGACCATGTATTAATGCCAGTGGAAGATTAAGTACAGCTAAAAGGGCTTTGGAACTGTTACTTTCAAAAGACACAAAAGAAGCCTCTGTTTTAGCAGATGATTTAAAAGACTTAAATGACAGCCGCAAGGATATGACAGTAAAAGGTGTGGAACAGGCAGTTGAAATTATTGAAAATACGGAGCTTAAGGATGATAGAGTGCTGGTGGTGTATCTTCCGGATTGTCATGAAAGTCTGGCGGGAATTATTGCCGGGCGAATTCGGGAAAAATATATAAAACCAGTATTTGTACTTACAAAAGGAGAAGAAGGTGTAAAAGGCTCAGGGCGTTCCATTGAGGCATACCACATGTTTCAGGAGATGGTAAAATGCAAAGACCTTCTTACAAAATTTGGTGGACATCCTATGGCAGCAGGGCTTTCTATGGAAGAAGAAAACATTGAGAAATTCAGAAAAAGCTTAAACGAAAACTGCACACTAACTGCAGAAGACATGGTGGAAAAAGTGGTGATTGATGTTCCAATGCCAATGTCTTATGTCACAATTCCTCTTATTCGTCAGCTGGGGCAGTTAGAACCTTTTGGAAAAGGGAATACAAAGCCGATTTTTGCACAAAAGGATATTCGATTTTCAAATTGTAAAGTTTTTGGGAAAAACAGAAATGTAGTGAAAATGAAAGCGCAGGATGGCTTTGGATTTGCAGCTGAATGTGTCTGGTTTGGAGACGGAGAAGAGATATTAGAACGTCTAAAAGAGAAGGAATTGTGGGATGTAATTTACTATCCATCCATTAATTCTTTTCAGGGTAGAGAAAGTATTGAAATGATTATTCAAAATATTCGATAAGAAAAAATAAAATTTGCGTCCGTAAAGAAAAGATGATATACTAAACCACATAAAAATCACAAAAGTGACATAATTTGATATAAAGGGCAGGGAAGGGCAATGGAAGATTGTAAAAAGAAGAAAATTGAAGACTATATCAGAAGTATTCCTGATTTTCCACAGGAGGGAATTATTTTTCGAGATGTCACCAGTATTTTAGAGGATGCAGACGGATTTGAACTGGCAATTGACTCTATGCAGAAGCTTTTAGAAGGTATGGACATTGATGTGATTGTAGGAGCAGAGTCCAGAGGGTTTATTTTCGGAGCGCCGATTGCGTATAATTTACATAAACCTCTTGTACTGGTACGAAAAAAAGGAAAACTACCATGTGAGACAGTAGAACAGAGTTATGATTTAGAATACGGAAGTGCTGTGATTGAAATGCACAAGGACTCTATTAAACCGGGACAAAAGGTAGTGATTATTGACGATTTAATTGCTACAGGTGGAACAGTAGAGGCAGCAGCCAAGCTCATTGAAAGTCTTGGCGGAGAAGTTGTAAAGATGGTGTTTCTCATGGAACTTGCTGGTTTAAAAGGCAGAGAAAGATTAAAGAAATATGATGTTCAATCTGTAATTTGTTATGAAGGAAAATAGAATCAGATGATGGATAAGAGGTGACGTTTTTTATGGAAGAAAAAAAAGAAGCTACCTTAAAAGCAGAAGAAATTGAAAAAATTAAAAAGGCAGATGCCAATGTGAAAACCATGGAGGATTTCACCAGTCCGGAAGTGCTCTATAAAGAGCTTATAAGCAGTGTTCGGAAATACCATCCATCTACTGATATCTCCATGATTGATAAGGCATTTCAAATTGCCAATAATGCCCATAAAGGACAGGTGAGAAAATCCGGTGAGCCTTATATTATTCATCCGCTGTGTGTGGCAATTATTCTGGCAGATTTAGAGCTCGATAAGGAAACGATTGTGGCTGGATTGCTTCATGATGTGGTAGAAGATACGGTTATGACTTCTGAAGAAATTCGAGAAGAATTTAACGGAGAAGTAGAGCTTTTAGTAGATGGTGTAACAAAGCTGGGACAGTTGAATTATTCTGCAGATAAAGTGGAAGTACAGGCAGAGAATTTAAGAAAAATGTTTCTGGCAATGGCAAAGGATATCCGCGTTATTTTAATTAAGCTGGCAGACCGTTTGCATAATATGCGAACTTTAAAATATATGCCTCCTCATAAACAGAAGGAAAAAGCCAGAGAAACCATGGATATTTATGCACCTATTGCTCAGCGCCTTGGTATTTCCAAAGTAAAAATAGAATTAGATGATTTATCTCTTAAATATTTGAAGCCGGAAGTTTACTATGATTTAGTAGAGAAAATAAATTTGAAAAAGAGTGAGCGTCAGGCATTTATTGATCAGATTGTAGGGGATGTGCGAGCTCATATTGACAAGGCATCCATCAACGCTCAGATAGACGGAAGAATTAAACATTTCTTCAGTATTTATAAGAAGATGGTAAATCAGGATAAAACCATTGACCAGATTTATGATTTATTTGCTGTACGAATTATTGTAGACACAGTACGTGACTGTTATGCAGCCCTTGGTATTATCCATGAAATGTATAAACCAATTCCGGGACGGTTTAAGGACTATATTGCTATGCCAAAGCCCAATATGTATCAGTCTCTGCATACCACTCTTATTGGCCCAAACGGGCAGCCTTTTGAAATTCAGATTAGAACTTTTGAAATGCACAGAACTGCAGAATATGGTATTGCTGCTCATTGGAAATATAAAGAGGTTTCCAATAATGGAAAAGTCAATGTAACACAATCAGAAGAAGAAAAAATGAGTTGGCTGCGTCAGATTTTGGAATGGCAGCGAGATATGTCTGACAATAAGGAGTTTTTAAGTCTCTTAAAAAGTGATTTAGATTTATTTTCTGAAAGCGTGTATTGTTTTACCCCTGCAGGAGATGTCAAGACTTTGCCAAATGGCTCTACTCCTATTGATTTTGCCTATAATGTTCACAGTGCAGTAGGAAATAAAATGGTAGGTGCCAGAGTAAACGGAAAACTGGTTCCTATTGAATATGTGATTAAAAACGGAGACCGTGTAGAAATTATTACTTCTCAAAACTCTAAAGGCCCCAGTCGTGACTGGTTAAAAGTGGTAAAGAGTACACAGGCGAAAAATAAGATTAATCAATGGTTTAAGCAGGAGCTGAAAGAGGATAATATTTTAAAGGGTAAGGAGATGCTTATCCAATATGCCAAAGTAAAGGCAATCTCTTTGGGAGAAATTCAGAAGCCCAAATATCAGGAAGCAGTTATGAAAAAATATGGTTTCCGAGACTGGGATTCTGTTTTGGCTGCTTTGGGACACGGAGGCTTAAAAGAGGGGCAGATCATCAATAAGCTTCTGGAAGGTTATAATAAAGACCATAAGGCAGAGCTGACAGACGAGAAGGTATTAGAAGCAACAGCAGACCATAAGGAGAAGCTGCATATCGGCAAATCCAAAGGCGGTATTGTAGTTAAAGGAATTCATGATGTGGCAGTGCGCTTCTCTAAATGCTGCAGTCCAATTCCCGGTGACGAAATTGTAGGATACGTAACACGAGGAAGAGGTGTTACTATTCATCGTACAGATTGTATTAATGTGATGAATATGTCTGCAGAAGATAGAAATCGTCTCATTGATGCGGAGTGGCAGGTACCTGCTCATGAAAGCAGTGAACGTTATATGGCAGATATCAATGTCTTTGCCTATAATCGTACTGGTTTGATTGTGGATATTTCTAAGATTTTTACAGAGAGAAAAATAGATATTTTAGCTTTAAATACAAGAACGAGCAAGCAGGGAATGGCAACGATTAATATCAGTTTTGAGGTTAGAAGTAAAGAAGAATTAAACAGTTTGATTGAGAAAATCAGGCAGATTGAAAGTGTGAAAGATATTGAACGTACTGCCGGTTAAGGAGAAAAAATGAAAAAATTGATGCTGAGAGGGATTGTTGTAGGTCCTGTACAGACAAATTGTTATTTTCTGAAAAATGAACAGACACAGGAAATTTTAATTGTGGATCCCGGTGCAGAACAGGAAAGAATTATTTATGCTTTAGATAAATTGCAGGGAAAACCTGTTGGGATTCTGTTGACACATGGTCATTACGACCATGTATGTGCAGTAAATGAATTAAAGAAACATTATGAAATTCCAGTGTATGCAGCAAAGGCAGAGGAAATACTTCTGGCTGATGCAAATCAGAATCTCTCTGCTGCATGGTCCGGTGTTCCTTATAAAGTAAAAGCGGATGTGCTGTTAGAAGATGGAGAAAAAATTCAGGCGGCAGGCTTTGAAATTACTACCATTCTTACACCGGGACATACAATAGGCTCTTGTTGTTATTGGCTGAAAGAGGAGGAGATTTGTCTCAGCGGAGATACCGTATTTTATGGAAACTGCGGCAGATGTGATCTTCCCACAGGCAGTATGAGTCAGATGAGAAAAAGTTTAAATAAAATTTTTGCCATGCTGCCGGATGAAACGGTTATTTATCCAGGGCATGGAGAAGCTACAGACGCAGAATTTGAAAAGAAAAATAATCCTTATTTATAAGAAAAATACAGAAAGAGGAAGAGCCCATGATAGGAATTTCCTTTAATAAAAAAGAATTTGAATATGATGCCTATACATTAGTAAAGGCTTTTTATCCTAAAGAAGATATTGAAATGTATTATACAGAGGAAATACAGGAAGAAAAAAGCTATGACAAGCTGATTTCCATTCTTTATGGAGAAAAGGTGGTAATCCGACTGTGCTTTGAAGGTAAAGTGCGGGAAGGGGAACAGGCATTTGATGAAGCAGAAGATAGAAAAATTAGAAAAAATAAATTAAAGCAGGTGCTGTATCAGCTTTTGGCAGAAGAAACAGGGCATACACTGCCTTGGGGAAATCTGACAGGAATTCGTCCTACTAAAATTGCTATGGGACTTATAGAGTCAGGTATGAGCAATGCAGAAGCAGCGGAGTATATGAGAAAAACCTACTATACCAGCAATGAAAAGACAGCACTTTCCATTACTATAGCCAACAGAGAAAGAGAAATTTTAAAGAATATTGATTATGAGAACGGATACAGCTTATATGTGGGAATTCCTTTTTGCCCCAGTATATGCCTGTATTGTTCTTTTAGTTCCTCACCTTTAGAAAGATGGCGTGATAAAGTTGACAGCTATTTAGATGCACTGTTAAAAGAGCTGGATTTTATAGCAGATATGATGAAAGATAAGACTTTAGATACCATATATATAGGTGGAGGAACACCCACAACCTTAGAGCCGCAACAGCTCCATCGTTTGCTAGGGCATATACAGAAACGGTTTCCTGTGGAACAAGTAAAGGAATATACTATAGAAGCGGGAAGACCGGACAGTATCACAAGAGAAAAACTGCAGGCAATCCGGGAATATCCGGTTACCAGAATTTCTGTAAATCCGCAGACTATGAACGCAGAAACATTGAAGATTATCGGAAGAAATCATACTGTGGAGGATACACGACACGCCTTCGCTTTGGCGAGGGAATGTGGATTCGACAATATTAATATGGATTTAATCGTAGGTCTTCCGGGAGAGCATAAAGATGATGTGGAACATACGTTAAAAGAAATTCAGGCACTTGATCCTGACAGTCTTACCATACATTCTTTAGCAGTGAAAAGAGCAGCAAGACTTCGGATGTTTAAAGACCAGTACGAAGAAATGGGATTTGAGAACAATCAGGAAATCATGGAAATGGCTATGAATTATGCCCGAAGCTGCCAGATGGGACCATATTATCTGTACAGACAGAAAAATATGTGTGGAAATCTGGAAAATGTAGGTTACGCAAAAGTTGACAAAGCGGGAATTTACAATATACTTATAATGGAAGAGAAACAGACCATTATAGCAGCAGGGGCAGGGGCATCTACCAAAATTGTTTCAGAAAAGGGACAGAAGATTGAACGTATAGAGAACGTAAAGGATGTTACCAATTATATCAGCCGTATTGATGAAATGATTGCGAGAAAAAGAGATGGAATTATATTGTAAAAGATGGGAGAAGATAAATATGAGTTTAAAGAAAAAACCGGTAACCGGTATGAAAGATATTTTGCCTCAGGAAATGGAAATTCGTGATTATGTGATTGGCTTAATTAAAGACACTTACAAACAGTTTGGATTTACTTCTATGGAAGCTCCATGTGTAGAGCATATTGAGAACCTCACAAGTAAGCAGGGCGGCGACAATGAAAAGTTGATTTTCCGCATTTTAAAAAGAGGAGAAAAACTGAAAATTGATGAGGCAAAGGAAGAAAATGATTTAGTAGACAGTGGCTTACGTTATGATTTGACAGTACCTCTTTGCCGTTTCTATTCTAACAATGCAAATGAACTGCCTCAGCCGTTTAAGGCGCTTCATATTGGAAATGTATTCCGTGCAGACCGTCCGCAGAGAGGTCGTTTCCGTCAGTTCATGCAGTGTGATATTGATATTTTAGGAGATCCAACATTTTTAGCAGAAATTGATGTTATTCTGGCTACTTCTACCTTAGTAGGAAAACTGGATTTTGACAGTTTTACTATTCGTATTAACGACAGAAGAATTTTGAAGGCAATGGCAGCTTATAGCGGATTTCCGGAAGACTCTTTTACACAGGTGTTTATCATTTTGGATAAAATGGACAAAATCGGCATGGATGGTGTTGCAAAAGAGTTAGAAGAGTCCGGATTTGCAAAAGAAAGTGTTGAAAAATACATGGATTTATTCAAAGCTATGGGAAGTGGCGTTGATGGCGTTGCATACTGCAAAGAAAAACTGGAAGGTTTTCTGGATGAAAAAGTTGCAGATGATCTGACAACGATTATTGAAAGCGTTATGCAGGCAAAAACAGCGAACTTTACTTTAGAATTTGATCCAACACTGGTTCGTGGAATGTCTTATTATACAGGACCGATTTTTGAAATTTCCATTGATGGATTTGCAGGAAGCGTAGGCGGTGGTGGTCGTTACGATGAAATGATTGGTAAATTTACAGGAACACCTACACCTGCAACAGGATTTTCTATTGGATTTGAGCGTATTGTAATGCTGCTTATGGAAAGAGGTTTCAAAGTTCCGGGAGCAAAAGAAAAGAAAGTATACCTTCTGGATAAGAAGCTTACTAACGAAAAACTTCTGGAAGTTATGAAAAAAGCAGCAGAAGAACGCAAAGCAGGACAGAGCATTAACATTGCTTACGCAAAGAAAAATAAAAAATTCCAAAAAGAGCAGTTGGAAAAAGAAGGATATGCTGTCATTACAGAAGTTTATAATGACACTGTTTTATAAGAAGGAGAATTTATATCATGGCAGAATCAATGAAGGGGCTTAAAAGAAGCCACAGATGTACAGAAGTGACAAAGGCGGAGATTGGAAGTACCGTAACTTTAATGGGATGGGTACAGAAAAGCCGTAATAAAGGTGGAATTGTATTCGTAGATTTACGTGACCGTTCCGGTATTATGCAGATTATTTTTGAAAATGGTGATATTGACGAACAGGGATTTGAAAAAGCAGGCCGTTTAAGAAGTGAGTTTGTAATTGCTGTCAAAGGTCGCGTGGAAGCTCGTTCCGGCGCAGTAAATCCAAATCTTCCTACCGGTGAAATTGAGGTAAGAGCAACAGAACTTCGTATTTTATCCGAAGCAGAAACTCCTCCATTCCCAATTGAAGAAAACAGTAAGACAAGAGATGAAGTGCGTCTGAAATATCGCTATTTGGATTTGAGAAGACCGGATTTACAGAGAAATATGATGCTTCGTTCTCAGGTCTCTACATTGGTGCGCCAGTTCCTTGCAAATGAAGGATTTCTTGAAATCGAAACACCGACTTTGATTAAGAGTACACCGGAAGGAGCAAGAGATTATCTTGTACCAAGCCGAGTACATCCAGGAAGCTTTTATGCCCTTCCTCAGTCACCACAGATTTTTAAACAGCTTTTAATGTGCTCTGGATACGACCGTTATTTCCAGATTGCAAGATGTTACAGAGATGAAGATTTACGTGCAGACCGTCAGCCGGAATTTACACAGATTGATATGGAATTATCTTTTGTAGATGTGGAAGATGTATTAGACGTAAATGAAAGAATGTTGGCATTCTTGTTTAAGGAAGTATTAGGTATAGAAGTGCAGCTTCCGATTGAGAGAATGACATGGATTGATGCCATGAATCGTTTTGGTTCTGATAAACCGGATTTACGTTTTGGAATGGAACTTACAGATGTTTCTGAAGTAGTAAAAGACTGTGAATTTGCAGTGTTTAAAGGTGCTTTGGAAAACGGTGGCAGTGTGCGTGGTATCAACGCAAAAGGACAGGGAGCTATGCCTCGTAAGAAAATTGACAAATTGGTAGAATTTGCAAAAGGTTACGGTGCAAAAGGTCTTGCATACATTGCCATTGGTGAAGATGGAACTGTGAAATCTTCTTTTGCTAAATTTATGAAGGAAGAAGAAATGCAGGCTTTAATTCAGGCAATGAAAGGGGAAAATGGAGACTTACTGCTTTTTGCAGCAGATAAGACAAAGCTTGTTTGGGACGTATTGGGAGCTCTTCGTCTGGAATTAGCAAAACAGATGGATTTACTGGATAAAAATGAATACCGTTTTGTATGGATTACAGAATTCCCTCTTTTAGAATGGTCAGAAGAAGATGAGAGATTTACAGCTATGCATCATCCATTTACTATGCCAATGGAAGAAGATTTACAGTACATTGATACAGATCCGGGCAGAGTTCGTGCAAAAGCTTATGATATTGTATTAAATGGAAATGAAATTGGTGGAGGTTCTGTAAGAATTTTCCAGGATGATATTCAGGAAAAAATGTTTGAAGCTTTAGGATTTACAAAAGAAGAAGCACAGAAGCAGTTTGGTTTCCTTTTAGACGCTTTTAAATATGGTGTACCACCTCATGCAGGATTGGCTTATGGATTGGATCGTCTGGTTATGCTCATGGCAAAAGTAGACTCCATTCGTGATGTAATCGCTTTTCCAAAGGTAAAAGATGCTTCCTGTCTTATGTCAGAAGCGCCGGACATCGTAGATGAAAAACAGTTAGAAGAATTAGGAATTGCCATTGTGGCACAAAAAGAAGAAACAACAGAAGAATAAAAATTAAGAGGCTGCTACAGGAAATCCTGTAACAGCCTCTTGAATATCTCCGAATACAGCTTCGACAATTTCTTCACTCATTTGTATTTTCCAATTAACACCATCATTTTCCAGATGAACTTCTACATTGTGAGAAACCGTTTTTTGATTTTTTTCAATGCAGGATAGTAGTATTTCCTGTTCTTTTTGTCTTCTGCCTTCAGAGCCAATAGACAGAGACTCCGAAGTTTTCAGCCATTTTGACAATTCTTTTTTGTAAACTTCCATAATACTGTGAAAGTCTACGCTTACAATAGATACTGTCACTGTAGCAGTGGTATCCTCTTTTTTTTCGCTTAAAATTTTAAAATCAAAGCAGGTACTGATTTGTTGAGCAATGGTATGAGCAATAGAATGATTATAGGCATCGTTTGTGTCAAAAATGGTATCCAAAGAAAGATAAATTTTCATTTGCTCAGCATCAAACTGCTTCATACTGTTTAAATGTGTCTTTAGAATTTCTTTTGGACTTAATAAATTACAGTCTGTTACATAAGACAAGAAATTTCCGGTTAAAAGGTCTTGAAGTTCCGGAGTATGAAGAATTTTCCAGCTTTCATTTTCTTTTATTAGAGAGATATCGGTAGTAATATTTTTTGATTTATAATTGTTTTTTTGTAAAAGTTTTTCTAATAGCAGATAAGAGTCGTGCATGGAAAATTCTACGGCAGTAGGAGCAGCATCTTGTTCAATATGCTTTTTTAGGGAAGCTTTGCTGAAATCCTTTGCCAGTTTTTTTGTATCAATGACAGAAAGTTTTATTTTTGCAGAAGCCTTATTTTCTTTTACAGTAATTCTTTCTGTTTTGTAATGGAAATTTTTATAAAATAAAGTGAAGATGGAGGTAACATCCTCTTCCAGTTCCTCTGTATCAGCATCATGAGGAAGAAATTTTTCAGTAGCGATACAATTTTGGATAGTTTGTATATCTGTACTTTTTAATTGATTGAGCTCTTTTTCAATAGCATGTTGTACTGCTTTTTCTTCTTTGCTTAGACATCCGGATAGAAGAAAAGAAAAGAGAGATAAGGAAATAATCAGAAGTAATTTTTTAATTTGTTTTTTCATAATTTTCTCCGATTTTCATTCTATATACTGAAAGTAGTTTAACAAAATCAGAGATAAGTTGCAACACGATTTGTAATATCTTGCAATAGAATTGCAAGAAAAATGTAAAGAAAATCGTAAAAATTAAGAAAAAATACAGGGACAGGCGGTGAAATTTCTGATATACTGGTGTCATAGAATATGCTAAGAGGGTGGATATAAAATAAATTTTGAAGAAGGGAAAGGGCAGGGTATGAAGAAAAAACAAAAAATTATAATCGGAGCCTGTACGGTACTGTGTGTGGGCGTAATTGGAACAGGAATTTTCTTTGCTCAGCATAAAGAGAAAGGAAGCAAAGAGGAAATTGCCTATGTTATGAGTGTTTCTTCCATGAATGATATGGCAGGTACGCAGAAACTGGCAGGTGTGGTAGAATCTCAGAAAACTTTAGATATACAAAAAGATACAGAGCGAGAAGTAAAGGAGATTTTGGTAAAGACAGGAGACGAGGTAGACGTGGGAACTCCTTTATTTACTTATGATACTGCAAAATTGGATACAGATTTACAGCAGGCAAATCTGGACTTGGAAAGAGTAAATAATGATATGGAAAATCAGAAAGCACAGATTGCCCAGTTGGAGAAAGAAAAGAAGAAGGCACCGGAAAAGGAGCAGCTCTCTTATACCACACAGATACAATCTGCTCAGATGGATTTAAAGAAAAGTGAATATGAAAAAAAGGCAAAAGAAGTAGAGATTAATCGCTTGAAAAGCCAAATTGAAAATTCCACAGTTACCAGTGAAATGAAAGGTGTGGTAAAATCTATTAATAATTCTCAAAATGGAGAGAGTTTTAATCCTTATGATAGTTCTCAGCAGGCATTTATAACCATTTTAGCTACGGGAGAATATCGTATTAAAGGAAAAGTCAATGAACAAAACATTACACAGATTGTAGAGGGAGCTCCGGCAATTATTCGTTCCAGAGTGGATAAGAATGCTGTATGGAGAGGAACTTATACAGCAGTAGATACGAAAAACCCTAATAATAATCAGGATAATATGATGTTCGGTGGCGGACAGGAACAGCAAATGACTTCTACTTCTTATCCTTTTTATGTAGAGTTAGAATCTTCAGAAGGTTTGCTTTTGGGACAGCATGTCTATATTGAACAGGATACAGGGCTGGAAGAAAGAGAAGAGGGAATTTGGCTGGATGAGGCATTCATTGCAGATATAGATAAAGAGCCTTATGTATGGGTAGAATCTAAGAAAGGCACACTGGAAAAAAGAAATGTAACCTTGGGGACTTATGATGAAAATATGATGCAGTATAAAGTTGAAAAAGGGTTGAAGTCTTCTGACTATGTAGCTTTTCCACAGGATTTCTTTAAAGAAGGAGTAAAGACTACACATGAAATGACAGAAGGAACTATGGGAGAAATTCCAATGCCGGAAGGAGAGATGTTGCCAGAAGGTGAAGCAATGCCGGAAGGTGAAATGTTGCCGGAAGGAGAGATGTTACCGGAGGAAGGTGAGGGAGAAGCTGTAATGCCGGAAGAAGATGCAGCAACTGTAGAGTAAAGGAGGCGGGAAAATGCGAATAAATAAAAAGATAGCAAAAATTGCCGCAGTCAGTACAGTAGGTGTTGTTCTCCTTGGCGGAGGTATCTGGTTTGTAGCGGGCAAATTGAAAAAGGCAGAGATAAAAGTGTACCCTATGGAAGAGTTATCTCAACAGATATGGGGAGAAACTAACAGTTTGGAAGGCATGGTTTCTTCTAATGTATCTCAGGAAGTGCGTCTGATGGATAATCAGTTAGTTTCACAGGTTCATGTACAGGAAGGACAAGAGGTAAAAGAAGGAGATCCTTTGCTGACTTATGATATGACTTTGGTAAACATTGACTTGGAAATGGAAAAACTGAATAAAGAACAGTTAAAAGTGAAGAAAAAGGGTCTGGAAAATGAGCTGAAAAATTTGAAAAATGACAAAAAGAATATGGCGGCGGGAAGGAAAGCTTATAAAATCAAATTTCTCAGTAATGTAGAAGAAAAACCAGAAGAACCGGAACAACCACAGGAGCAGGCAAGACCATCTGGTGTATATAAAAGACTATATCGTGATATTACCATTGACAAGACAGAATTTCCAAATGATGATGCCATTATAGAAAATGCAATTCCATATTCTGGAAAAGGAACAAAAGATGATCCTTATGTGTATGTATGTCAGAAGGGTGTTCTTATACAAGGAGAATTTTTAAATCAGTTGGCAGGTTTTGATGCTTCCGGTAACAGAGTGCGTGAGCCATATTACTGTAAGCTGGAAGTACGAAGTGATAATAGCTTTGATGGAACCTTGCAGGCTGCTATGATTTTAGATGGAAGTGCAATTGAAAGCAGAGTAGAATCAAGTGACTGGTTCCGTACCAGATTAGGAAAAAATGAGTGGGAAGAAATGCTTCCGGAGGAGGAAGTTCCACCAGGAGAAGTAATTCCTGAATTGCCCGATGGAACAGGAAATGCAATTCCTGATAATGAAATTATTGGTGGTTATTCTAAAGAGGAATTAGAAAAAGCCATTAAAGAAAAGGAAAAAGAAATTAAAACTACAGAGCTGGATATTAAGGAATCTGATTTGAAGATTAAAAAAGTAGAACAGGAGCTTCAGAGTGAAACTGTGTCCAGTACAATAAATGGTGTAGTAAAGAAGGTAGGAGATCCTGCCAAGGGAGAAATAGATGGAGAGCCTTTTATTGTAGTTGAAAGTAGTGAAGGTGTATATATTGAAGGTGTAGTAAGTGAAGCGTTGTTGGAAAAGGTTCAGCCGGGGCAGATTGTAACCGGTATGGCTTATGAGTCCAGCACCTTCTTTGAAGCAGAAGTAAAAGAAGTTTCTCCTTATCCGGCCAGTGGTTATCAAAGTTATGATGGCAGAGAGCTTACTTATTATCCTTTCACTGCGTATATTGCAGACAGCACCGGATTAAAGGATAATGAAATGGCAAGCATGGAATTACCGGCTGAAGAAGGCGGCATAACAGGAATTTTCATTGGGAAAGAGTATATCCGAAGCAAAGACGGAGAAGATTTCATCTATAAAGAAGGAAAGAATGGGAAACTGGAAAAGCAGCCTGTACATACAGGACAGACTTTTTATGGTTCTATAGTAGAAATTAAAGATGGTTTGACTATGGAGGATCACATAGCATTTCCTTATGGCAAAAAGGTAAAAGAAGGAGCAAAGGTAAAACGTGCTTCTTTGATGGAAGAAAATATGTTTTAAGAAAGGAAAGCAGCACAATGATTGAAAATATTAGATTGTCTTTTCAGGGGATTTGGGCACATAAAATGCGTTCCTTTTTAACCATGTTAGGAATTATTATTGGTATCGCATCTTTAATATCTATTGTGTCTACGATCAAAGGAACAAATGAACAGATTAAGAAAAACCTTATTGGTGAAGGGGACAATGTAGTAGATATTTACCTGAGCCAGAGCGGAGGAGAATATGAGATAGAGTATCAGGGAGTACCGGATGGTGTGCCTGTGATTACAGAACAACAGAAAGAAAAAATAACAGAACTGGAGGAAGTAATTGATGTAACCTGTTATCAATCCAGAAAATATGCAGACAGTGTTTATTATCAGGATAAAATGATGAATGGAGGAAGCGTATTTGGCATTGATACAGATTATCTGGATACTTGCGGATATCAGATTATCAGAGGAAGAGGTTTTGCACAAAGTGATTACGGGAAATTCCAGAAGGTAGCTCTGATTGACGAAACAGCTTCCAGCAACTTTTTTGAAAAAGGACAGGAGATAGGAAAGGTTATAGAAATTAAAGGAGAACCCTTTACTGTAGTAGGTGTGATTAAGAAGACAGAGGAGTTTGAACCTGTGATTAACAGCAGGGAAGAATATTATACTTATTACAATGAAAGTAGCGGCATGGTTTTAATACCGGATAGTGTATGGCCTATCGTTTATCAGTATGATGAACCTCAGCTTGTATCTGTAAAAGCTACTTCACCGGAAAGTATGAGTGCAGCAGGGAAAAAGACAGCAGAAATTTTAAATGAAAGTATTGTTTCTGCAAATGGAGATATTAAATACAAAGCCAGAGATATGATGGAAAAGGCAAAAGGTCTGCAGCAAATCAGCGAAAGTACCAATCGTCAGCTTTTATGGATTGCCAGTATTTCCCTTTTGGTTGGTGGTATTGGCGTTATGAATATTATGCTGGTATCTGTAACAGAAAGAACCGGGGAGATTGGTTTGAAAAAAGCCATTGGTGCAAATAAGAGAAGAATTTTGGGACAATTTCTTACAGAGGCAGCAGTACTTACCAGTATCGGTGGTATTTTAGGTGTTTTTGCAGGAATTATTCTGGCAGCGGTAATTGCTAAGATGTCAGGTGCTCCGATGGTGATTAGTGTGCCGGCGGCAGCATTAGCAGTTATTTTCTCAACTGTAATCGGTTTGATTTTTGGCTTATTGCCATCTGTAAAAGCGGCGAATTTAAGCCCAATTGAAGCTTTAAGAAGAATGTAAGATGAAATGGAGTTGTTGCTTATGCAATAGCTCCATTTTAAGGTAAAAAATTATTGTATTTGGACGTGCTGTATGGTATCATTAAAAACAATGACCTAAAATTAGAAAAGGGAGCTGAGAATGATGGGGAAAAAGAAAATCGCAATTATTACAGACAGCAATAGCGGTATCACTCAGAAAGAAGCACAGCAGCTTGGAATTACAGTACTGGCAATGCCATTTTATATTGATGAACAATTATTTTTAGAAGATATTACTTTAACACAGGAAGAATTTTATAAACGGTTAGCAGAAGATGCAAATATTTCAACTTCTCAGCCTTCACCTGCAGATGTTATGGAAGCATGGGAAAAACTTTTGGAGGAATACGATGAAGTCGTACACATTCCCATGTCAAGCGGATTAAGCAATTCCTGTCAGACAGCTTTTGCGCTGGCAAGGGAGTTTCATGATAGAGTACAGGTAGTAGATAACCAGCGTATTTCCGTTACACAGCGTCAATCTGTGTTAGATGCCATGGAATTGGCAAAGGCAGGTAAGGATGCAGTCCAGATAAAAGAAATTTTGGAAAAGGAAGCCGGGGAGTCCAGTATTTACATTACATTGGAAACATTAAAATATCTGAAAAAAGGCGGAAGAATTACACCGGCAGCGGCAGCTCTTGGTACCGTGTTAAACTTAAAACCGGTTCTCCAAATTCAAGGAGATAAATTAGATGCTTTTTCAAAAGCAAGAGGAAAGAAACAGGCAAAACGTACTATGCTTCAGGCTATGAAAGCTGATTTAGAAGGCAGATTTAAAGAATATGTAGATAGAGATTTAATTTGTCTGCAGGCAGCTTATACGGGCAATGAAGAAGAAGCTATGGAGTGGAAAAAAGAACTGGAAAATCAGTTTCCTGGGATGCCGGTATACATGGCGCCTCTGTCCTTGAGTGTGGCATGTCATATTGGTCAGGGAGCTTTAGCAGTAGCAGCATCAAAAAAAGTGGAAGTGGAGTAACAGACAGATGAAGAAAATCATAGAAAAAATTGAGGAAGTCGTAAAAGAAGCATTTGCAGCTTCAGAATATGATGAAAAATTTGCCAAAGTAACAGTATCTAATCGACCTGATTTATGCGAATATCAGTGTAATGGAGCTATGGCAGCGGCAAAGACTTATAAGAAAGCACCGATTATGATTGCTAACAGCGTAGTGGAAAAATTAAAGGACAATGAAATGTTTGAAAACGCAGAAGCAGTTAATCCGGGTTTTATCAATCTTAAGTTAAAGAAAGAATTTCTGGCAGGATACTTAAATGATATGCTGGCAGATGAGAAACTTTCTGTAGAAGAAGCAAAAAATCCAAAGACAATTGTAATCGACTATGGCGGCCCTAATGTTGCAAAACCTCTCCATGTAGGACATTTGCGTTCTGCAATTATCGGGGAAAGTATTAAAAGAATGGGACGCTTCTTAGGTCATAAAGTGATTGGTGATGTTCATTTAGGTGACTGGGGACTTCAGATGGGATTGATTATCACAGAGCTTTCCAAAAGACAGCCGGATTTAGTGTATTTTGATGAAAGTTATGAAGGAGAATACCCAAAGGAAGCTCCGTTTACAGTAAGTGAATTGGAAGAAATTTATCCTACAGCTAGCGGGAAATCAAAAGAAGATGAAGCATATAAAAACGAAGCATTAGAAGCAACTCTTCAGCTTCAGAAGGGAAGAAGGGGCTATCGTGCTTTATGGCAGCACATTATGGAAGTTTCTGTAACAGACTTAAAGAAAAACTATGCCAAATTAAAAGTAGATTTTGATTTGTGGAAAGGTGAAGCTGATGCAGATGCGTATATTCCTGCCATGGTGGATTACTTAAAAGAAAATGGTTACGCTTATCTGGATCAGGGAGCTCTTGTAGTGGATGTAAAAGAAGAAACAGATACAAAAGAAATTCCACCATGTATGATTTTAAAATCAGACGGCGCTTCTCTGTATAATACAACAGATTTGGCAACTATCGTACAGCGTATGGAAGATTATAAGCCAGACGAAATTATTTATGTAGTAGATAAACGTCAGGAACTGCATTTTGTTCAGGTATTCCGTTGTGCAAAGAAGGCAAAATTGGTAGACGAAAATACACAGTTATCTTTTGTTGGCTTTGGTACCATGAATGGAAAAGATGGAAAACCATTTAAAACAAGAGAAGGCGGTGTTATGCGATTAGAACGTCTGATTGCGGAAATCAATGAAGAAATGTTTAAGAAAATAACAGAAAACCGCAGTGTGAAAGACGAAAACGCAGAAAAAACTGCTCAGATGGTTGGATTATCTGCAATTAAATACGGAGATTTATCCAATCAGGCATCAAAAGATTATATATTTGATATTGAACGTTTTACTTCCTTTGAAGGAAATACAGGTCCATATATCCTGTACACAATTGTTCGTATTAAATCTATTTTAAGCCGTTACGCAGAAAGCGGAAAAAGCGTGGATGAAAGGACAATCAGAGGAGCAGTAAATGACAGTGAAAAAGCATTGATGTTAGAATTATCTCGTTTTAATTCTATTATTGCACCTGCATTTGAGGAAAAAGCGCCTCATAGAATTTGTTCTTATATTTACGATTTGGCAAATGCTTTTAACAGTTTTTACCATGAAACAAAGATTTTATCAGAAGAAGATGAAGAAAAGAAAGCATCTTGGATTTGTCTGCTGACATTAACAGAAAAAGTGTTAGAAACATGTATTGATTTACTGGGATTTGACGCACCGGATAGGATGTAAAAAAACTCCCTGCAAAGGTTCTTGTATAGCCTTTGCAGGGAGTTTTTTCGTTACTTTGAATAAGCATTATGAGCGGTTTGTCCGATTGTTTGAAAAATGTGCACATAAGAGGAAAAATAGGAGGAAATAATTGCAAAATATGCCAATGAATAGTATGATTAAGAAAAATGTTTGTGCAGAATGCACGAGCGTTAAAAAGAAAGGAGAACGTTATGAAAAAAAGAAACATGAAAGTATTCAGTTTGCTTTTAGCAGCTAGTATGACTGTTCCACAGTTAGCTGACTATTCACAGCTTTCCGGACTTACTGTAGTACATGCGGCAGTAAACGAAGAAGTTTCTGAAAAAGCAGTAACTGAAGTCTGGCGTCACTTTACGTCAGGTGCAACAAATGACAATGGACAGAAACCAGCAGTATTGAAAAATACTAACAAAGGTGCAATTGATCCTGCTGGAGGAGAAATCAGTCTTGTATTAAAGACTTCACAGAATTCTGCTTTAAACAGAGTTCAGATTTGCCCATATTGGGTAGACGGAAGCAACTATTTAAATGCAGCAGGTTTTGATGCATACAGTAAATGGTTTTTCGAGTACAAAGTAGGTGGAGCAGGACAATATCCAGGTCTTGGCATTTCTGACTGGAATGTAGATGAGGAAGTACCAGTTGTGATTTCCTGGAAGGAAAATGTTTATACTGTTACAATTAACGGAAAACAGTGTGCATCACAGACAGTACCTACCGCATCATTAGAGGCATTAAAAGCTGGAAGTTTTGCGATTAAAGCTGGTACTTATGGAGAAGATACAACAGATATTTATTTTAAAGATGTTCAGATTAAGAACAGTAAGGGAGAAGTTGTTGTAGAAAAAGGTACTGATACATGGGAAGCATCTACTGGCAATGGTGAAACATTTGAAGAAGGTAAAGAAATTACAACTGTAACTTTAACAGGTAAAGTTGTAGATGCTGACAAAAAACCAGTTGCAGGTGCTACAGTTGCTGTTGGTGAAAAGAGCACAACAACAGGCGAAGACGGTACATGGACACTGGAAGAAATTGAATCAGGTGAAGTTGAAATTGTAGTAACAAAAGAAGGTTACAAGAGTACAACAACAACTGCAACCATTGAAAAAGAAGACAAAGTAATTGACGATATTACTTTATCTACAGGTGATGCTGTAGATTTCGAAGATGCAGCAGATGAAAGTATTTCTTCTGATGAAATGAAAGTGGCAATTGACAGTAAATTCCCACGAGTAGCAGGATATGAACTCTTAAAAGGCAATGGAGCAGGTAAAAAAATGTATGGCCAGACAGAAAAACTGGATACAATCGTGCTCAATCAGACAACTGCTGATGACTCTACAGGCTTTGAAGTAAAACCAGAAGTTACTTCTAAAAAAGAAGGCAACAACAAGATGCTTTACACAATGAAGCTGAATAATGATGTTAAAAATATTCATGCAACAATCAAAGCAGAATTAGTAGTAGAGAAAAATACACTTGCTTTTAATATTACATCTGTAGAAAGAGAAAAAGGCTCTGCATTAATAAAGACAATCAATATTCCAAATCAAAATCTGGTGTCTGTAAGAACTTCACAGGCAGGCGCAAGATTTGATGGTGCAAATATGTCAAATAACACCAAAGTTAGCGGAGATACACATCAAGATGTTGCATCCATGGGAACAGGTAAAACTGGTTATATGTATGCATTTGTATCTAATGCTGATTTAAGTGCAGGTCTTTGGAGCAATTCTGAAAACAATGTAAACCGCGATTGGCAGCGTGTTGTAGCTAATACAGTAGCAAAAGAAGGATATCGTGAAACTGGATTAAGCAGTAACTACTGGACATGGCAAAAAGGGGAAGATTATAGAGAAGAAAGTAAAGATTATGAACTTCCTTCTACAAAGATTGCTATCACAGCAGATGAAAACAGTGATGAGAAAGTAGACTGGCAGGATGGTGCGATTGTTTATCGTGATATTATGAATAATCCTAAGGGAAGCGAATTAGTACCTGATAGAACAGCACTTCGTATCGCAATGAACTTCTCCAGCCAGGCACAGAACCCATTCCTGATGACTCTGGATAATGTTAAAAAAGTATACTTAAATACAGATGGTCTGGGACAGAGTGTTCTGTTGAAAGGTTACGGAAGTGAAGGACATGACTCTGGACATTTGAATTACGCTGATATCGGTACCAGAATCGGTGGCGCAGAAGATATGACAACTCTTATGAAAGAGGGTGCAAAATACGGAGCTACCTTTGGTATTCACGTAAATGCCAGTGAAACATATCCAGAATCTATTTACTTCGAAGAAGATAGATTGATGAAAGGTTCCAATGGAAAATATTCTTATGGTTGGAACTGGCTGGATCAGGGTATCAACATCAATGCTGATTACGATTTAAGACATGGTCGTGAAGAACGTTTCTTAGACTTAAAGAAAAAATTGGATGCAGCAGACCCGGATGGAAAGAATGACCTTGACTTTATCTACGTAGACGTATGGGGCAATGGTCAGTCCGGTGATAATGGTACATGGGCAAGCCGTCAGCTTGCAAAAGAAATCACAGAAACATGTGATTGGAGATTAGCAGGTGAGTGGGGCCATGCAAATGAGTATGATTCTACATTCCAGCACTGGGCAGCCGACCTTACTTATGGTGGAGCAGCAAATAAAGGTATCAACAGTGCAATCACAAGATTTATCCGTAACCATCAGAAAGATTCATGGGTTGGTGATTATCCAAGCTATGGTGGAGCAGCAGTTAATCCACTTCTTGGTGGATACGATATGAAAGACTTCGAAGGATGGCAGGGAAGAAATGACTATAAGGGATACATTGAAAACCTCTTTGATGATGATGTATCTACAAAATTCCTTCAGCATTACGAAGTTATGCAATGGGTAGACGGAGAGGCTACTATGGTTGCAGGTTCTGCATGGACTCCTGAAATGAAGGTTGTTCTTCAGGATAAAGAAAGAAAACAGACTGTTACAGTAGAAAGACAGTCCAATAATGGAAGCGATGCCGGTTATAGCTTGAGAACCATGAAGTTTGATGACGGAAATGGTGAAAGAGTTATCATGGATGGTGAAAAATACTTAATTCCATGGTACTGGGATGCAAATGGTAAATCTTTAGGTGATAACTACAAACTGTATCATTGGAATCAGGCAGGTGGAACTTCTACATGGACACTTCCGGCAGGATGGGAAAATGCAAAAGTTTATGAGCTTACAGAAAATGGTAAGAAAGAAGTAGCAAATGCAACAGTATCTGATGGTCAGATTACAATTCAAGCAACAGCTAGAACACCTTATGTTCTCTATCAGACAGAAGCTAAGAATCCAACAAATAAAGATTTGGAATGGAGTAAAGGAACTCATCTGGTAGATACAGGATTTAACAGTGCTTCTTTGGAACATTGGAAAATTACAGGTGAAAAAGATGCTGCACAGATTATCCATAGTGCAGGCTTTAACCCAATGCTTCGTTTGAATAACCAGACAGATGAAGTAGCTCTGGAGCAGACAGCTACAGAACTTAAAAAAGGTAAACAGTATGTAGCTATGGTTGCAGTAGATAACAGAAGTGATGCAAAAGCTTATCTGGAAGTTACATCTGGTGGTAAAACAGTATCCAACTATACAACAAAATCTATTGCTAAAAACTACAGCCAGGCAGATGCTCATAATACAAATGGAAGCAATGCTACAATCCAAGGTCAGGGAAGTTACTTCCAGAATATGTATGTATTCTTTACAGCAGGTGAAGATGGAACAGCAACTATCAAATTGAAACGTGATAAGGGCGAAGGCGAAGTTTACTTTGATGATTTAAGAATTGTTCAGAATGATTCTAATAACTTCGTATCTGACAGTAAATTTGTACAGAACTTTGAAACAGTTCCACAGGGCTTATGGCCATTCGTAGTTGGTGGAGCAGAAGGCGTTACAGATAACCGTACTCATTTATCTGAAAAGAATAAAAAAGATTCAAAATATACATCAGCAGGCTGGTTCACAAAGAAACTGGACGATGTATTAGAAGGTGACTGGTCCTTAAAGACAAATGGTCTGACACAGAGAGGAAACTTGATCTATCAGACAATTCCACAGAACTTCCGTTTTGAAGAAGGCGTTACATATAACGTAAGCTTTGATTATCAGTGTGGTTCCGAAGGAACTTATGCATTAGCAGTAGGTAACGGAAATGTAGAAAGCGGAAATGTAGAGTACATTCCATTAGAATCTTCTATTCCAGGTGGAAAGAAAGCAGAAACAAAACATTATAAATTCCGTATTACAGGTGCTGAAGGCGGACAGAGTTGGTTTGGTATTCAGTCTACAAGAACAGCTCCTGATCTTCAGGGAACAGGTGGCGGAGATGCTGACTTTGGTGGATACAAAGATTTCGTTTTAGATAATCTTGTAATCGAAAAATCCAAAGCACAGAAAGCAAAACTGGAAACTTTAGTAGCTGAAAATGAAGGTCGCTATGAAGTAAATTATAGTGCAGATACATGGAAAACATTTACAGAAGCCATGGAAGCTGCAAATGAAGCATTAGATAACTTTGATGCAGAACAGGCAACTGTCGATAAAGTGTATAAAACATTAGAACAGGCAATCAAAGATCTGAAAGTAGTCGGTGCAACTATGTCCGGTACAGTTACAGATACAAATGGAAGACCAATTGAAAACATTACTGTTAGTGTTAAAATGGATGACAAGACAGTAAAAACTGTTACAAACAGCCGTGGACAGTATACTCTTCCAGGTGTATTATTTGGTGAATGGACAGTAAAAGCAGACAGTCCTATTTGGGCAAAAGCAACAGCAAAAGTTAAAGTTACAAAAGACAACCTTGAATTTACACAGGACTTCCAGTTAAAAGATACACAGTCTTCTGTAGAAGGTCATATAATTGCTCTTGGTAAGAATGTAGAAGGTGCTACTGTATCTCTTGTAGGAAAGAGCAGACCAGAAGCAGTTCAGACAGATGCAAAAGGTACTTATAAGTTTGATAAGCTTTTAGCAGGAACATATACCTTAAAAGTTGAAAAAGACGGATATGATGTCTTTACACAGGAAATCACTGTAACAAAAGAAAAAGGTCTTGTTCAGAACGTTATGTTGCAGCCACTTTCTACTGTAGATTATGAGAATGACTATAGTGATAGTAAAAAGACATGGGATAACCTTGCAGGAAATACATCAAGTACAACAATTAGTGTAGCTGATGAAGCAATTAAAGTTAAATTCCCTGGTGGACATGCTAACGTTTGTGAAACAGCAGCACCAAGATTTAAAAATGGTGTAGTTGAAATGGATGTTACACCTGAAAAGAGCGGTAAACGTCTTGGTATCCTGCTTCGTGCAAATGGTATGGATGACCGTATATACGTTGGTGTAGGCGATGCAGAAAATCAATGGTTTGCAGAATACTGGGGCAGTGATGGATCAAATTCATGGTCATCTATGTATAGTGGCCCGACAGCATCAGCAGGTAAAAAATTACATCTGAAAGCTGAAATTGTGGATACAACTGTTTCCTTATGGGTAGATGGTAAATTAGTATTTAATAAGTTGAATATGGGTGGAATGCCAACAAAAGCTGGTTTTGTAGGTCTGAACACAAGAAATGCTAACAATGTAACAATTGATAATGTAAAAGTAACTTCTTATGATATGCCAGAAGGTGATGTGGAAACTGTTTCTGGTCATGTATCTGATAAAGCTGGAAAGGCATTAGAAGGTGCTACAGTTAGTCTCAAGAGTGCAGAAGGTGCAGCAGAAGCAATTGCTAAAACTGTTAAAACAGATGCTCTTGGAAACTACAAATTTAAAAATATTCCGTTAGGAAATTATACAGTAACAGTAACCGATGGAAAAGAAACAAAAACTCTGAATATTGTAGTTGCAGCTACAGATGATTACATCGTAGTATCTGAAGTTCGTTTTGGAGCAGATGCACCAGGTGTTGATAAGACAAACTTAAATGATGCTATCACAGCAGCGCAGAACAAACAGAAGGAAGATTATCTGAGTGCTGGTTGGGCTGAATTTGAAGCTGCATTAGAAGAAGCAAGAGCCGTAGCAGCAGATGCAAATGCAACATTTAATCAGGTAAACGACGCAGAAGAAAAACTGACACAGGCTATGAATGTGTTAGTAAAAGTTCCTGAAAAATCTGGTCTGAAAGCAGCGATTGATGCAGCAAAAGAGAAAAAAGAAGCTGATTACACACCAGAAACTTGGGCACCATTTGCAGAAGCATTGAAAGCAGCAGAAGAAGTTTATGCAAATGCAGAAGCAACAGAAGAAATGGTACAGGATGCAGTAAACGCTCTGTTAGAAGCATCAGAAGGATTACAGGCTCCAAAACCATCTAAAGATGCGTTAGAAAAAGCTCTTGAAGCAGCAAAAGATCTGAAGAAAGACAAATATACAGCAGCTAGCTGGAAAGTATTTACAACAGAACTTCAGAAAGCACAGGCAGTTTATGATAACGCAGATGCAACAGCAGAAGAAATTGCAAAAGCAGTTGCAGATTTAGAGACAGCACAGAAGAACTTAGTAGAGAAATCAGGCTGGGTTGAAACTGAAAACGGCTGGGTATACTATGAAAACGGCAAGAAAGTCGTTGGATGGAATGCAATTGCAGGACATTGGTATTACTTCGATAAAGATGGAATCATGGCAACAGGTTGGACAGCAGTTGATGGACATTGGTATTATCTGAATACAGATGGAACAATGGAAACAGGCTGGGCATCTATCGGTGGAAAATGGTACTATCTGAATGCAGATGGAACAATGGCAACAGGCTGGACAGCAGTAGGTGGATATTGGTATTATCTGAATGCAGACGGAACAATGGAAACAGGTTGGGCATTTATCGATGGTAAATGGTATCATCTGAATAATGAAGATGGAAGAATGGATATCGGTTGGACATCTATCGGTGGATATTGGTATTACCTGAACGAAGACGGAACAATGGCAACAGGCTGGACAGCAGTAGGTGGACATTGGTATTACCTGAATGCAGACGGAACAATGGAAACAGGTTGGGCATCTATCGATGGACATTGGTACTACCTGAATGCAGATGGAACAATGGCAAGCAATCAGTGGATTGACGGATACTATGTAGATGCATCTGGAAAGATGTTATAAAGCATAGTACAGAAAATTTAATAAGTATTAAATTTTAACTAAAAAGGAGCTGTTGCTTCAACGATGAAAAAATCGTGAAGCATCAGCTTCCTTTTTTTCTGTTTTATGTTAGAATGAGGGTATTAGAAACAATGTTGGGGAAAAACAGAAAGTATATGAGGGAAAAGAAATGGAGAAGATGAAACAGAAGTATCTGGAAAAAATGGCAGAACTATATCCAACAATAGCAGAAGCATCTACAGAAATTATTAATTTGCAATCAATTTTAAATCTGCCAAAAGGAACGGAACATTTTATTACAGATATACATGGGGAATACGAAGCATTTTCGCATGTATTGAAAAATGGTTCAGGTTCTATCCGAAGAAAAATTGATACTGTTTTTGGGCATACCATGAACAAACAGGAAAAGAAAAGCCTTGCTACTTTAATCTATTATCCAAAAGAAAAAATACAGCTGATTAAGAAACAGGAAAGAGATATGGAGGAATGGTACAAAATTACGCTGTATCGTTTAATTGAAGTATGTAAAAAAGCTGCATCAAAGTATACGCGTTCAAAAGTAAGAAAAGCTCTTCCAAAAGATTTTGCTTATGTTATTGAAGAATTGATTACGGAAAGATGGGATATTACAGATAAAGAATCTTATTATGAACAGATTATATGCACAATTATTGATATTGGTCGTGCAGAGAAATTTATTATTGCCTTATCAGAACTGATACAGAGATTGGTGGTAGACCATCTTCATATTTTAGGAGACATTTACGACAGGGGACCGGCACCTCATCGAATTATGGATAAACTGGAAACTTACCATTCCTTGGATATTCAGTGGGGAAACCATGATATTTTGTGGATGGGGGCAGCTGCGGGACAGGAATGCTGTATAGCAACTGTTATTCGAATTTGTGCCCGTTACGGAAATCTGGATATTCTGGAAGATGGATATGGTATCAATCTATTGCCGTTAGCAACCTTTGCTCTCACATACTATAAAGAGGATAACTGTCAGTGTTTTAAAATTAAGGGAAATCATCGTTTAAATCCTGTGGAGCAGGATTTAAATATGAAAATGCACAAGGCAATTTCGATTATCCAATTTAAGCTGGAAGGACAGCTTCTTATGAGAAGACGAGAATTTGGTATGGCAGACAGAGCTCTTTTAGATGATATTGATTATACAGAAGGGACAATTCGGTTAAAGGGAAAGGAATATAAGCTGTTGGATAGTTATTTCCCGACCATTGATGCAGAAAATCCTTATGAACTCTCAAAAGAAGAAAAAGAAGTTATGGAAAGGCTGGTGTCAGCATTTATAAGCTGCGAAAAACTGCAAAGTCATATACGATTCCTTTTGAAAAAAGGAAGTATGTATAAAATTTTTAATGGAAATTTGCTTTACCATGGCTGTATTCCAATGAATGAGGACGGTACTTTAAAAGAAGTACAGATTTTTGAAAAATATTATAAAGGAAAAGCCTTGTATGATGTGTTAGAAAGTTATGTTCGCAAAGCTTTTATGGCAAGAGATGGGAAAGAAAAAGAAAGAGGAAAAGATATTCTGTGGTATATTTGGACCAGTCCCAATTCTCCTTTATTTGGAAAAACCAAAATGGCAACTTTCGAACGTTATTTTCTGGAAGAAAAGGAAACCCATCAAGAGATAAAAAATCCATATTATAATTTTTGGGAAGATGATGATGCGGCAGAGAGAATTTTTGAGGAATTTCAGGTAAAAGGAGAAGAAAGACATATTGTAAATGGACATGTTCCTGTACATCATACATCAGGAGAAAGTCCGATTAAATGTAAAGGGAAAATTCTTGTTATTGATGGAGGTTTTTCAAGAGCATATCAAAAAGAGACCGGTATTGCAGGATATACTTTAATTTATAATTCATGGGGGATGATTTTAGCTGCTCATGAACCATTTACATCTACACAGGATGCTATTACAAAAGAAAGTGATATTCTTTCCGACGGTATTTTAGTAAAAAGGGTGACAGAAAGAAAAAATGTAGGGGCAACAGATACAGGTGCAAAATTAAAAGAAAGGATAGCAGAACTGAAAGAGCTTTTAGATGCTTATAGAAACGGACTGCTGGTAGAAAAGCTATGAGAAATGAACAGATAAAAATCCAAGTAGAAGGTTCCGGAAAAGACGTATGGTTGGAAACTTATATTTTGGGAGACGTAATGGATGGTGCAAGGAATAGAAAGACACCGTTAGTATTGATATGTCCGGGAGGAGGTTATGCCATGACTTCCAATCGAGAAGCGGAGCCTATTGCTCTGCAGTTTAACAGCATGGGATATCAGGCAGCAGTTTTACGGTATTCCTGTGCTCCGGCAGTTTATCCTACAGCACTTTGTGAAGTGGCACAAAGCGTGAAGCTTATCAGAGAACATGCAGAAGACTGGAATGTAGATGCAGAGAAAATTATTGTTATGGGATTTTCAGCAGGAGGGCATTTGGCAGCCAGTTATGGTGTGTTTTGGAATGAATTATGGTTAACAGAGAAAATGCAGTGTGATAAGCAACTTTTAAAGCCAAACGGACTTGTTTTGTGCTATCCGGTTATCAGCTCTAAGGAGGAAATTGCACATCAGGACAGTATAAAAAATCTATTGGGAGAATCTTATCCGGAAATGAAAGAGCAGGTGTCATTAGAGGATAAGGTGGGAAAACATACACCGAAAACTTTCCTGTGGCATACTTTTACAGATCCTGTCGTTCCTTTTTGGAATTCTTTCCGATTTGCAGAAGCATTGGGAAAAGCAGGGGTTCCAATGGAATATCATTTATATCCGCAAGGAGGGCATGGACTTTCTCTTGCCAATGAACAGACAGCAAATGAAGAAGGAAAAGGTGTGGAAAAAGTATGTCAGAGCTGGGTTCCCCTTCTTCGTTCATGGATGCTGGAAAATTTCGGACTTTATTCGTAAAAAAGCCTTGCAATTATAGAAAAAATTGTGATATAATGCTTGCGTTGCTAAGTGCAATGTAGAAAATAACCACGCCTGTGAATTTCAACGGGGGGTGCTTAGAAAGTCCCGAAGGAGCAGAAGCAGGTGGAAGAGAAAACCAAAGGAGAGAAAAAAATGAGCGTTATTTCAATGAAACAGTTACTTGAAGCAGGTGTTCATTTCGGACATCAGACAAGAAGATGGAACCCTAAAATGGCACCATACATCTACACAGAAAGAAATGGTATCTACATCATCGACTTACAGAAATCTGTAG
>CAJKQE010000018.1 GCA_905201915.1 uncultured Lachnospiraceae bacterium | reverse complement strand
GTTTCTACAGGATGGGTACAGTTGTCAGCTTTTCTTATTTGTGTAGCAGCATGGTTCTTTACCGGACGTGAGGAGATAGGTACTTTGATGAAGGTCGATAATAAGTATATACTTCTCGGAGGTGTAATCGGAGCTTTTATTACTGTAACAGTTATTCAAAGTATGTCTTCTTTAGGACCAGCTAAGGCGGCAATGCTAATTGTAATTGCACAGCTTGCAGTTGCATATCTTATTGAACTTTTTGGACTTTTTGGTGTAGAAAAGGTGGATTTTCAATGGAAAAAACTTTTGGGAATGGCAATCGCTATTGTTGGTATTGTTATTTTTAAATGGGAGAAATAGACAAAAACAGCCGGTTGTATGCGGCTGTTTTTTGGATTGCAGAAAAAAGAAAATGATGATATACTAAAGCCACATTTCAAATAAACAAATCGGTAATTCTGCCGTAATACCCATAAAATACATTAGAAAGTAATAAAGTTTATATATTTTTTAGAAAAGAAGTTATCAATTTGATATTGTAAAGAGATTGCAAATTCGTTACAATAGACATAGTTGTACGGAGGTCTCTTTACAGTTTTGTAAGGGAGGCAATGTATAATGAAAGCAAAAAATATCTTATTTATAGTGCTTATGGGCATAATATGTCTTATTTTTAGCTCCTGTAATTCCCCAAAAGAGGAAACGGTTGTAATAGAGCAGCCGGAAGAAAAACAGAATAAACCGCAAACAGAGGAACATTCTGAAAAGGAAGAAGTTTGGATATGGGTAGACGTCAGCGGAGCAGTCAATACTCCGGGTGTATATCGCTTGAAGCAGGGTTCCAGAGTATTTGAAGCAGTTCAGGAAGCCGGGGGCTTTCTGGAAAACGCAGATACAGCAGGAATTAATCAGGCTTCTGTTTTATCAGATGGGGAAAAGCTCCAAATCTATACCATAGAAGAAGCGCAACAAATGGAAATCCAGCCCCAGGAGTTTTCAGACTCAAGGGAAAAAGCAGATACCAATGGCAAAATCAATATCAATACGGCTGATTTGGCAGAACTTCAGGAAATTCCGGGAGTGGGAGAAAAAAAGGCACAGTCCATTATGGAGTATCGGGAAAACTGTGGAGGCTTTCAAAATATTGAACAGCTTCAGGAAGTACCGGGGATTAAAGGAAAAACATTTGATAAAGTCAAAGATTACATAACAGTAAAATAAGGAGAATATAGATGAGTAAGCGTGTATTAGTCGTAGATGATGAAAAGTTGATTGTAAAAGGAATACGTTTTAGTCTGGAGCAGGAAGGTATGGAAGTAGATTGTGCTTATGATGGGGAAGAAGCGCTGGAGAAGGCCAGAGAGAAAGAATACGATATGATTCTTCTGGATATTATGCTCCCGAAACTTACCGGACTGGAGGTCTGTCAACAAATCAGAGAGTTCTCATCTGTGCCCATTATTATGTTGACTGCAAAAGGGGAAGATATGGATAAAATTCTGGGACTTGAATATGGCGCAGATGATTATATCACAAAACCTTTTAATATTTTGGAAGTGAAAGCACGTATTAAAGCAATCATGAGAAGGATGCGCAAAGAAGAAACAAAAGAGAGCTTTGGAAAGACGTTGGTATCAGGAGATTTGAAACTGGATTGCGAAGGTAGAAGAGTGTTTATTGCGGGAAAAGAAATTAATCTTACTGCAAAAGAATTTGATGTATTGGAACTTTTGGCAAAAAATCCAAACAAAGTATATAGCAGAGAAAATCTTTTGAATTTGGTATGGGGATACGAGTATCCGGGAGATGTGCGTACTGTTGATGTACATATCAGGCGTTTAAGAGAAAAAATAGAAACTGTTCCAAGTGATCCGAAGTATGTTCATACAAAATGGGGAATTGGATATTATTTTCAGGGCTAAAATAACGCCGCAGTAGATAGATGCTATTGCGGCAATTCTTTTCTGTGGCTTTGAAAAAAGCCGTATTGCTGGAGTGAGGAAATTATGATGAAGATAAAGATGAAATTATCATTTTTGAAAAGTCTTAGATTTCGAGTTATGATACTTTTGGTTATTATTGGAATTTTGCCGTGTATCATTGCGGAAAGTGTGATTGTAAGCAGTTATGAAAACAGGGCAGTAGAGCTGAAAAATATCAGTGTAAAAAATCAATGTGATATTCTGGGAAAACAGCTTATGAAGGAGGAATATTTGAAACGTCCTCAGTCAGAAGTTATTAATAGTGAATTGGCTATGTTTTCTTCGGTTTTCAGTGGGAGAATTTTAGTTATTAACAGAGATGGACGAATTGTAAAAGATACCTATGATATTGATACTGGGAAATATGTTTTGTCAGAAGCTGTAATTAAATGCTTTGAGGGGGAGAATACAGGATGTTATGATAAAGAAAACTCTTATATCGTGCAGACAGTTCCTTTAAAAAACATGAAAAATAAACAGATAGAGGGCGTAATGCTCATTAGTATTTCTACTAGTGATATTAAGGACAGTATTGCTCTTTTAAGGCACAGATCTAATTTATTACTGCTTATCATTTGCGTATTTGTTTTAATTTTAGGTTTTGTGTGGTCGAAAACATTGGTTCGTCCATTTGCACGAGTTGGAAAAGCAATTGAGGAATTGACAGACGGATATTTAGATGAAGAAATTTCTGTGCCGGATTATACAGAAACGGAGATGATTAGCAGCGTTTTTAATAAAATGTTGAAGAAAATGAAAGTTTTAGATGATTCCAGACAGGAATTCGTGGCAAATGTGTCTCATGAACTGAAAACACCTATGACTTCTATTAAAGTTTTAGCTGACTCTCTTGCAGGACAGGAAGATGTTCCTGTGGAGCTGTATAAAGAATTTATGCAGGATATCGCAGTAGAAATTGACAGGGAAAATAAGATTATTACAGATTTGTTGTCTTTAGTGAAAATGGATAAAAAGGCATCAGAGCTTAATATTGAAAAAGTCAATATTAATGAGTTAATGGAAAATATTTTAAAGAGACTGAAACCTATTGCAGCTAAAAAGCGGGTAGAGCTGGTTTTGGAAAGTTATCGTCCTATTGTTGCAGAAATTGATGAGGTGAAGCTGAGTCTGGCTTTATCAAATTTGGTAGAAAACGGAATTAAATATAATGTAGAAGATGGCTGGGTACATGTAACTTTAAATGCAGATCATAAGTATTTTTACATTTCTGTAGAAGACTCTGGAATAGGAATACCACAGGAATCTATAGAGCGCATTTTTGAGAGATTTTATCGTGTAGATAAATCTCATTCCAGGGAAATTGGGGGAACAGGTTTGGGACTTGCTATTACCAGAAATGCGATTGTTATGCATAGAGGTGCAATTAAAGTAAAGAGTGAGGAACATAAAGGAACTACATTTTCAGTGAGAATTCCGTTAAATTATATTGGATAGGAGGGTTACAGGTGAAAGGAAAAAAACAGGGTATCCTGCTCCTTTTGCTTTGCTCTGTTATACTGGCTATGACAGGGTGCAGTAAAAAGGAAGAAAAAAATGAAAAAAGAGAATACCAGATGTATTATTTATCGCCTACAGAAAATTCCTTGGAGACGGATGAGTATATACCAACAAAACGTACAACAGAGGCAATGGTACAGGAGATAGGACAGATACTGGAAGCAGCTCCGGAAAAAGAGGAGCATTTTCGGCTTCTTCCAAAAGATGTAAATATCTTAGACTGTAGTTACGATGGTGAAAAGGTTGTTGTTAATTTTAATGAAAACTATAAAAAAATGAAAAACACCAGAGAAATTTTGGTAAGAGCAGGTGTTGTAAAGGCATTTGTTCAGATACCGGGAGTTGAGTATGTGGAATTCACAGAAAATGGAGCACCTATGACAGGTTCAGAAGGTGTGGAAATAGGGAGAATGGACAGAAATACTTTTATAGAAAATGAAGGCGAGAATGTAAATTCTTATGTGCACAGTAATTTGAATTTATATTTTGCAGATGAAAGTGGCAGCAGTCTGGTGAAGGAGACAGTTTCGGCTTATTATAACAGTAATGTTCCGGTGGAACGAGAGGTAGTAGAAAGATTGTTAAAAGGTCCTAAGACAGAGGGATTAAAACCTACTTTGTCATCGAATACAAAAATTTTGGGTGTTTCTATTATAGAGGGGATTTGTTATGTAAATCTGGATAAGAGTTTTTTGTCAGACTCTATGGATGTACAGGAGAAACTTCCGATTTATTCTATTGTCAATTCCCTTACAGACGCATGTAATATTCGTGCTGTGCAGATTTTGGTGGAAGGAGAAACAAAGGTTACATTTCGGGAAACTATGGAATTAGATGAACCTTATCATGCGGATTATGGCCTGATAAAGGAGGAAAAAAGTGAGTAAAAGACCATTGTGTGTAGCTGCCCTTTTATGGGCAGCCATACTGTGGCTTTTGGGGCAGATGCAAGTTCCGGGTTTTACTTTTCAAACACCGAAACTTCCGCTTAAAAATTCTTTAGAAAAAGCTACAGTAAGCGGAGAAATTTATAAAAAAGAAGAATTTACTCTTTATACAAATCTTTATATCAAAAATGCAAATCTAAATATAACTTCAAAACAATATCCAATAGACAATGTAAAAGTTTATATAAAAAAAGAAAAGTATGTTGATTTTTTGAACTGTGGAGATAAAGTTGCAGTAAGAGGACTGCTGGAAGAAATTCCACTTCCTGTTAATTTGGGACAGTTTAATGAAAGAGTCTATAATTATGCAAGAGGAATAAAATGGTATCAGGATGGGGAGAGCATAAAAGTCCTGGAGAAAAATTTTAATCCCTTTTTAAAATGTCAGGATAAAATAAAAGAAATGTGGAAAAATGGAATTTCGAAAGTTGCTCCGGAGGATAAAAATGGATTTTTTGAGTCTGTCTTATTGGGAGAAAAGAGAAATTTGGACAGTAGTCAGAAAATTCTGTTTCAGATTATGGGATGTTCCCATATTTTGGCTATTTCAGGACTTCATCTTTCTATTTTAGGAGGAGGGATTTTAAAAGTTTTGCAAAGGTTTTCTATTCCTTTTGGGGCAGCAGGAAGCATTTCCATGATTACAATGATTTTATATGGAAATCTTACCGGAAATGGAGCAGCTGTAATGCGGGCGGTAATTATGTTTTCTGTATGGATTGGAGCTCTGATGTGGAAAAGAACTTATGATTTTTTATCTTCAGCAGCTTTAGCGTGTATTTTACTTTTAATAAAATCACCATTATATTTATATGATAGTAGTTTTTTATTGTCTTTTGGTGCAATTTTGGGTTTGGGTTTTGTTCAACCTGTACTTTTTCCCAAAAAAGTGAGAAAAGGAAAGATGATATTTTGGAAGAAAATGAGAAATGTTTTATCAGATGGAATTAAGGGAGGAATTGCTGTATGGGCGGTTCTTCTGCCTATAATGATGTATTTTTTTTATGAAATATCTGTGTTTGGAATTATTGTAAATCTTTTGGTTCTTCCTACAACAGGTACTTTGCTGATATTTAGTTGCGTGGGAAGTCTTTTAGGAATGTGCGGAATGATTTCTTTTGGTAAGCTTGCCATAGTACCTGCAGTATTGATTTTAGAAATTTATTTGGGAATAGGGAGAATTATTCAAAAAATTCCTTTTGCATTATGGATTACAGGAAAACCGGCCTTGTGGAAATGTGTGAGTTATTATGTAGTTCTGTTTCTTTTATTATGGATGAAAAAAAGTAAAAGATGGAAAAAATCTTTTTATGGAATATTGGCATTATCTATATTTCTTTTATGTGGAAAACTTCCGTGGGAAAAAAGAGATATTACATTTTTAGATGTCGGACAAGGGGAATGTGCCTGTATTCATACGGATGATAGAAGCTGTTTTCTCATAGATGGAGGTAGCAGTAGCGTGTCTGGTGTAGGAAAGTATCGAATACTTCCATTTTTAAAAGCATTTGGAATAGTGGAGATAAAGGGGATTTTTGTTTCGCATACAGATTTAGATCATATTAGTGGAATACAGGAACTTTTGGAAAGTGTGGAAAAAAGGGAGATACAGATGAAGATAGGAACACTATTTTTGTCGGAGTGTGAGGAAACAAAGGAGAAACTGGAGGCTTTGGAAGAAAGTGGGAAAAGAGCAGGATGTAAAATAGTATATATAAAAAAAGGAACAAAAATAAGGGAAGGAAAGGTGCTGTTAGAATGTCTTGCACCTGACAGAAAAGATTTAGAATGTAATGAGGGTTCTCAGGCGTTGCGAATGACAAAAGGAAGCCTTAGGGTACTTTTTACAGGAGATATAGAGGGCGAAGGGGAAAGTGCATTTTTTCAGGAATTAAAGGAAAGAAATGAGGGATATGATGTATTAAAAGTGGCACATCATGGTTCTAAAAACTCAACAAAAGAAGAACTATTGGAAATTATCAATCCCAAAGCTTCTGTGATTTCCTGCGGCAAAGATAATTCTTATGGGCATCCTCATAAGGAGTTATTGGAAAGATTGAAAATTTATACAGAAAAAATATTTTTCACTATGAAAGAAGGCGAGATTATATTGATAGAAAGAAAGGATGGGTTTTATATAAGGAGCAGATTAGGAGGGAAAAGATATCTTTTCATGAGAAATGAACCATGATATAATATTTGCACATAAAAATTGTAAGAAAAGAGAGAAGTATGAAAAGCTTACAGGAAGATATTAAAAATCAGGATTTTAAACAGGTATATTTACTTTATGGTGAAGAAAATTATTTAAAACAGCAGTATAAAGGAAAATTGAAAAAGGCGCTGATTCAGGAGGAGGACTCCATGAATTTCTCTATGTTTGAAGGGAAAAAGACGGAGCCCAAGGAAATTATAGATTTGGCAGAAACTATGCCTTTTTTTGCAGACAGACGAGTGATTTTTCTGGAAGATACCGGTTTCTTTAAAAATCAGTGTGGAGATTTACCGGAATATATGGCGGAGTTGCCAGAATATATCTGTATGGTGTTTATCGAAAATGATGTAGATAAACGAAATAGAATGTATAAGGCTGTAAAAAAGTATGGTCGAGCAGTGGAATTTAATGTGCAGGACAGTAATACGATTATGCGTTGGGTTTTGGGAATGATGAAAAGAGAGGGAAAAAAGATTACCCAAAAAGATATGGAGCTTTTTCTGAGTAAAACAGGAACAGATATGGGAAATATAGAAAGGGAATTGGAAAAGCTTTTATGCTATACCATAGGCAGAGAGGTTATTACGGCACAGGATATTGAGAATGTATGTACAACACAGATAACCAATCATATTTTTGAGATGATTCGGGCTGTAACAGAGAAAAATCAAAAAAAAGCATTAGATCTTTATTATGAGTTGCTGGCATTAAAAGAGCCACCTATGAGAATATTGTTTCTTCTTGCAAGACAGTTTAACCTGATTATGCAGGTAAAGGAATTATCAAAATGTGGATATGATCAATCGCAAATTGGAAAAAAAGCAGGAATTCAGCCGTTTGTTGTGAAAAATTATCTTACCTATGCAAGAAAATACAGTACCGAAGAATTGAGAACAGCAGTAGAGGAATGTGTTGCAGCAGAAACAAAAGTGAAGACAGGATTTATGACAGATACCATGAGTGTGGAATTGCTATTGGTAAAATTTAGTAGTATATAACGTACAAAAAACCCCCTTGACTGATGACGGTCAGTCGAGGGGGTGATTTTATTATAAGCTATCTAATTCTTATGCAAGAGTGTTTACTGCTTTAGATAAGCGGGAAACTTTTCTTGCAGCTGTATTTTTGTGATAAACACCTTTAGAAGCTGCTTTATCAATAGTAGAAATAGCATTTAATAATGCTGCAGATGCTGCCTCTTTATCTTTTGCTTCGATAGCAGCTTCTACTCTTCTGATAGAAGTTTTAACAGCTGATTTGATAGATTTATTTCTTTCAGCTTTTTTTCTGTTTACTAATACTCTTTTTTTTGCAGATTTAATGTTAGCCAAAGCGTACACCTCCGAATATAATCTTTTTCCAATTTATTATTTTCTATTATCTATCGGAGAAAGACACGGAACTCTCCGATACAACATGCTTTTTTATTTTAGAATATTTGCCGATAAATGTCAATACATAAAATCCTTTAAATTGCAAAAAATACTTAAAAAGCCAAGGAAAGGAAGATATAGATGTCATTGCAGAGAATCCATACAGATTTAGCATTGGAAGCAAAGGAAAAATTTGAAGAGGATAACGTAGAAATTCGAGGTGTTGTGATTGAGGAAGACTATAATCATGAAAAGGATATCAGAACGACTGTTGTACGAATTGAGACAGAAAACGGAGCAAAAACCATGGGAAGACCGCAAGGCGTGTATATTACCATTGAAGCACCGAATATGTCTGTACCGGATGAAGATTACCACAGGGAAATTTCAAAAGAAATTGCACATCATGTAAAAAGTCTTTTACCTAAAAAAGAAGACATGAAAGTGTTGGTGGCAGGGTTGGGAAACAGAGAAATAACTCCGGATGCGCTGGGACCGGAAGTAGTGTCAAATCTTCATATCACCAGACATATTATTAAAGAATATGGTATCCAGGGAATGGGAGAGGAGCATGCATGCAGCATAAGTGGAATTGTACCAGGTGTCATGGCTCAGACGGGAATGGAAACTTTGGAAATTATCAGAGGTGTGACCGAGGAAACAAAGCCTGATGTGATTATTGCCATTGATGCTTTAGCTGCCAGAAGTGTAAAAAGACTGAATAGAACCATTCAGATTACAGATACGGGAATTAATCCCGGTTCAGGAGTGGGAAATCATCGAAACAGTTTAAATGAGGATGTGCTGGGAGTAAAAGTAATTGGTATTGGAGTACCTACAGTGGTGGATGCAGCAACCATTGTCCATGATTCCATGGCACATTTATTAGATACTTTAGAGGAGGCAGAGAAGAAAGAATTTTTGGAAGAAATGATTGCACCTTCTCTTTATAGTATGTTTGTAACGCCAAAAGATGTAGATGAAACGATAAAACGGCTTTCTTATACGATTTCAGAAGGATTGAATTTTACATTTGCAAAAGACAAGGAATAATTGAAATACATTTTCTCATATATAGATATGAGGTGATAGGATGAAGAAAAGAGATGTGGAACAGGGAATTTCAATTTTGCTTTGGATTTTAATGGTTTTTCTGGCAGCGTATATTATTGTAAAGGGACTGGCTCTTGATAAAAAAGATATGGAATATATGATGGGGAATATTCAATATCAGGCATTAAAGACGTATCTTCCGGGAATAACAGAAACAGAAAAGGATAAAATGCAATGGTTAAGGGATAAAATAAGAGCACAAATTCCTATGTTGAAAAAGTATTCGAAAAGGGAGGAAAAGAAACCAGAAATAGATGAACAAACCAGCAGTAGAATTATGAGGGAAAACACAGAATTTTTGGAGGCAAAACTTTTAGAAGAAAATCAAGAAGCCGGTCCGCCATCTTCCGGTTATGAAAATACAGAAGATGAAGAAATACCAGGAGATAACCAAAGTCAGGAAACAGCAAATCAGGTAAAAGCTCCGGTTACGGATATTCCTCTGGAAAAATTTCAGGATTTTGATTTTGTTATGAGTAATTTTTATACGGTAGACAAAACAACCAGTATAAACAGTGAACAGTTAAATGCCCCGGCACTTCTGGAAATGGATATGCGGATGCAGGGAAGCAATGAACAGCCGCAAATACTCATTTACCACAGTCATTCCCAGGAAGAGTTTATTGATTCTGTGCCGGGCGATCCTTCTACGACTATCGTGGGAGTGGGGGATTATCTGACAACTTTATTGCAGGATACATACGGATATAACGTTATTCACGTGACAGATACCTTTGATATTGTAGATGGAAAACTAGATAGAAATAAAGCGTATACTTATGCACAAGAACGAATTAGTCAGATTTTAGAGGAAAATCCCAGTGTAGAAGTAGTGATTGATCTTCATCGAGATGGGGTAGCAGAGGATAAGAGACTGGTCACCAATATTGGCGGAAAAGAAACAGCTAAAATTATGTTTTTTAATGGACTGAGCAGAACCAATCAAAATGGAGAGATTTCTTATCTGCCCAATCCGTATATTCAGGAAAATTTGGCATTTTCTTTGCAAATGATGCTGGAGGCAAAGAAATATTATCCCGATATTGCGAGAACTATTTATTTGCGAGGATATCGTTATAATCTGCATTTAAGACCAAAAACTTTACTGGTAGAATGTGGAGCTCAGACCAATACTGTACAAGAAGAAATGAATGCTATGGAACCGTTAGCAGATATTTTGAATAAGGTACTGACAGGTACAGGAGAAACAGAATAAAGGGAGTTTTTTGGGAAGTTTAGAGGATAGTGTGAAGCAGATTGTAGTATGAAAACCCCCTTTTCTTCTTCATAGTTATAATGAACAAAAATATAAATTGCTTTTGTGAAAAAAGCCCATAGAATAAGGTAGTGTGGTGAAGTATACTAAACTAATAGATGTTATGTAAGAAAACAAAAGAGGGAGGAAACAGCTATGAAAAGAAAGAAAAAACTATCAGTGATTTTACTTGTTGTAATGATATGTATTGGAATTTTAAATATTCCGGTATTTGCAGCAACAAAGGTGCAGGATGGATTAGAAATCACTTTGACGTCTGATAAGGAAAAATATAGTCAGGGTGATGAAATTGTTGCAACGTTGACGATTAAAAATACAAATAATTTTGTTGTGAGTAATGTATCGTTGGAAGGAATGGTTCCAGAGGGATATAAACTCGCAAAGGATACAGAAGCTGTAAAAAAAGCAGAGACTTTAAAAGCGGGAGAAACACTTACACTCAAAATTACATACAGTGCAGAAAAAAAGGCAGGGACTGACAAAGAAAAAAAACCTAACAATGCATCACCTACAAAGACAGGAGATGACAATAATATTATATTTTGGAGTATGTTATCGATAGCTTCTTTTGGTGCAATAGCTGTAGTTTTGATAAAAAAGAAGAAAGGGAAAAAATTATTATCGATTTTATTATGTGTCACAATAGTTGGGACAAGCAGTGTATATCCTACAACAGAAACATACGCTGCAGAAGCTGAGGTGAAAAAAATCGAAATAGAAGAAGTTGTTCAGGTTGGAGGAAAAGAAATAAGCCTGAAAGCAGTAGTCGGTTATCAAAATTTAGAAAATGATCAATCTACATATACAGTAACATTTGAAACAAATGGTGGAAGTGAAATTGCAAGTCAGAATGTAAAGAAAGGCGGACATGTTGTTTTTCCAGATATTCCAACAAAAGAGGGATTCGGATTTGCAGGTTGGTATGCAGATAAAGAATGTAGTAAAGAGTTCGATTTTTCACAGGAAATTAATAGTTCTATTACAATTTATGCATGCTGGGTTAATACATCAGACAATACAGATACGGATGGAGACGGATTAACAGATGCTGAAGAAGATTTTTATGGAACAGATAAAGAGAAGGCAGATACGGATGGAGATGGATTAACAGATGATAAAGAAACCAATATTTTTGGTACAAATCCTTTAGAGAGCGACAGCGATAAAGATGGAACAAATGATGGAGATGAAGATTTAGACGGAGATGGAATTTCAAATAAAGAGGAAGTAAATAACGGTTTAAATCCGATTACAAAGGATTCTGATTATGAAGGACTAGAGGACAGTCTTGAAAAAGAAATTGGAACTGATCCATTAAAAGCAGACACGGATGGAGATGGTGAGAGTGATTATGATGAATATCATAATGGAACAAACCCTCTTGTTGCTGAAAATCCTGATGAAGTGATAGAGAAATCCTTTGATAATGAAGCTCTTTCTATCTATGGGGCAGATATTGAGGTGGATTTGGATATTAAAGCCCCAAGAAAATCATTGAAGTCATTAGAAGTGACTACAGTTTCTAACCATTATTTGAATAATACAACTCCGGGTTATATTGGAGAAGCGTATGATTTTAAAATGGAAGGAACATTTGAAACAGCAAAACTATCCATGACATTTGATGAAAGTTTACTTGCTCTTGAAGGGTTCAATCCAGCAATTTACTATTTTAATGAGCAAACAAAAGAATTAGAAGAATTACCAACAGAAGTATCAGGTAATGTTGCGACTGCTGTATTAGAGCATTTTTCAACCTATGTATTGTTGAATAAAACAAGTTTTGAGGAGATATGGATGTCAGAAATAAAACCTCCGGAATACACAGGTGAAGATCAGAAGAAAGGCTTAGATGTTGTTTTAGCAATCGATTCTTCAGGAAGTATGGACAATAATGACAGGGAGGGACTAAGAAAGGAAGCAGCCAAGTTATTTGCAGATAAACTGGGAGAAAATGACAGAGCAGCTATTGTGGACTTTGACGATTATGCTTCTGTAACATGTGCTTTGACAAATGATAAAGAACAGATAAAAACAGCAATTGACAATATTGATAGTTCAGGAGGTACAGATTTAGCTGAGCCTGTTTCAACAGGGATTGATATTTTGACAAGTGATGAAATTTCATCTTCAAAATATAAATTTATTATTTTGCTGACAGATGGTGAAGGATATTATAATGATTCTTGTTCTGAAAGTGCTGTTGAAAATGATATCCAGATTTATACTATTGGACTTGGAAGCGGTGTAGATGAGAGTCTTCTGCAAAGAATTGCGAATGATACCGGAGGAAAATACTATTTTGCTTCGGATGCAGATGAACTTTTAGGTATTTATGAGTCAACCGCAGGAGAAACCATAGATTATGTCACAGATTCTAACAATGATGGTATTTCTGATTATTATACAAAATTATTGGTTGATGGAAAGTTAAGAATTGGTTCAGGAAGCAGAGTGTTTGGAATTGCAAGTTATGAAGAAATTCAGGCAAATGCAGACTATGATGGTGACGGACTTTTAAATGGAGAAGAATTAGAAGTAAAATTATCAAGTGACGGAACAAAAGTATATGCATATATGAAATCATCACCGTTGTTTGTTAATTCTGATAATGACGAACATACGGATTATGAAGAAGTGAAAAAATATCACACCGATCCCATGAAAGAAGACGTGGAGATAGATAGTAATCATTTGGCAGATATAAAAAATTCTTCACTGTATGTATCAAATAAATATAAAGAATTTTATGATTCTGAAGTACTAGGGGCATTGGAAAAGGGCTCTATCTGGATAGGAACACATATATTCGGAACAGATTATGACCACTCTATGCTGTATAAAGAACAATTTTCCAATTATTTTGATTTGCTTCAAAAAGGAACTGTTGATGAAAAGAATGATGCGGCAGCGTTAGATTTGGCGTATGGTTTCTCAAATCAAGTGGTTAATTTAATTGGTGCCTATGCGGATATTTATGGAGAAATTCTGAATATTCCTAAAGATAGTGCAGAAGTCTTGGCAGACTTGCAGAAAAAGGCATTGGAACTTGACCGAATGCGTTTGAATGCAAGCAGTAGTGGATTTAAAACGAAGGATGATTTTTATAAATATGTCGATGACTTGTATAAACAATATCAAAATGCAGTACAGGAAATAAGTAACTTTAAAGCAGATTTAAAACTTTCTGTTAAGTTAGATAAAGTCGGAAAAGTTATGAATGGAGTAGGTACAGTATTTTTAGTTGTAGATGTAATATCCAGCGCTAAAGAAACATTTGATGGATATATGAAGTTTATCAGTCAGCTTGAAGTAATGAAAGAAAATATTTATATTTATAATGCAATCATAAATAGTAATGCAGATGATGACTTGAAAACCGCAGCAGCGGATATTCGAAATGTTTTACAAGAGGATCTTGAAAACAGCGCAACGGTTGTGTGGGAAAAACTGGGATATCAGGATCGGATTACCGCTACTGCTTTTGGGAAAGTTGCACATTTTTTAGTAGGATTTGTACCGTATGTAAAATATGCAGAATTGATAGTAGGAGTTTTGGATTTCTGTTTTAATTTAAGTGGAGTATCAAAAGAATGTCTTAAACTTAATTGTATTGCAACAACAGCGAATGTAATTTGCGGTGAGTATGGAACTTATAATACAGCAGAAGAACAACTGACAAAATTTATTAATTTAATCTATGCTCGTTTAGAAGCTGAAAAACAAATGCAGGATGCTGTCAATGAAAATACGTGGCTTACAAGGTGGATTTTTAAATATTTTATGTATAAGGAAGAAGATACAAATGCCAATATAAATTATTTACAGAGTATACTTCCAATTTATTTGATTAAATTCGAGGGAGTTAAAAAAATTTGATTTACTTTTTGTATCATTCGCTCAAAAAGCAGATTGCTTGTCAATCTGCTTTTTTGAGATTTGTCAGTTATACATAGAGAAGTATATATAGTAAATAAGGAGATGAAGACTTGGATATTATGGGATTTTGGATACATAAAACGCCTTCGGTGACAATGAAAGTAGATGTCTGTATTGAACCGGAAACCGTATATGTAAATTATAAAAATTACGATTGTTTTGTATATAAAAATAAGATGAAGGATTTTATTATTAACAAAGGTGAAATTGAAACGTGTAAAAGAAAATATAAGTTTTTTATAAATTTTGTTGATATATTATTCTATTTTATAATGTTGATAGGGATAGGGGCAGGACTGTTTTGGGAAAAACAAATTGGTTTGTCGCTGTTTTCAAAAGAAGTATTTTTAGGTATATTTGTAATTCTTTTTCTTTTTACTTTTCTAAAATTTACACAAGTATTTATGGTAAGACTAAAGAACGGAAAAATACATTATATTCCGGTGGCAGGCTTTGTTTTTTGTCTTTCAAAAGAAAAGCGAAATAAAATAAATAGACTAGAAAAAATCTTGCTTAATTTTAGAATGCCATGATATACTTATCTAGTATGCCTATTTATATGTTTAGTATGTTAGCATGAAGGAAGACTATGGAGGAAATTATATGCCGTCAATCGAACAGAGTAAAATTCGTAATTTTTGTATTATCGCACATATTGACCATGGTAAATCTACATTAGCAGACCGCATTATTGAGAAAACCGGACTGCTTACGGATAGAGAGATGCAGGCGCAGGTCTTAGATAATATGGATTTGGAAAGAGAAAGAGGAATTACTATAAAATCTCAGGCTGTCCGTATTGTATATCATGCAAAGGACGGAGAGGAATATATTTTTAATTTAATAGATACGCCGGGACACGTGGACTTTAATTATGAGGTATCAAGAAGTCTGGCGGCTTGTGATGGGGCAATTTTGGTAGTGGATGCTGCTCAGGGAATAGAAGCTCAGACACTGGCGAATGTATATCTGGCATTAGATCATGATTTGGACGTATTTCCTGTTATTAATAAAATTGATTTGCCAAGTGCAGAACCGGAAAGAGTAATTAATGAAATCGAAGACGTAATCGGAATAGAAGCTCAGGATGCACCTTTGATTTCTGCAAAAACAGGATTAAACATTGAAGATGTTTTGGAGCAGATTGTAGAAAAAATTCCGGCACCTTCAGGAAGTCCTGAAAACCCTTTGCAGGCATTGATTTTTGATTCTATTTATGACCCATATAAAGGAGTTATTGTATTTTGTCGTATTAAGGAAGGTACCGTTCGTAAAGGTACAAAAATCCGTATGATGGCAACAGGAGCTGTAGAAGAAGTTGTGGAAGTGGGATATTTTGGTGCAGGACAGTTTATTCCATGTGAGGAACTTTCTGCGGGAATGGTAGGATATGTAACTGCCAGCATTAAAAATGTGAAGGATACCCGCGTAGGTGATACCATTACAGATGAAGAACGACCATGTGAAAAGCCATTGCCGGGTTATAAGAAAGTAAATCCAATGGTGTTCTGTGGTGTTTATCCTGCGGATGGTGCAAAATATCAGGATTTGAGAGATGCTTTGGAAAAATTACAGTTGAATGATGCTTCTCTGTTTTTTGAGCCGGAGACATCGATTGCTCTTGGATTTGGGTTCCGTTGTGGCTTCTTAGGATTGCTGCATTTGGAAATTATTCAGGAAAGACTGGAAAGAGAGTATAATCTGGATCTTGTTACAACAGCTCCGGGAGTTGTGTATAAAGTGCATAAAACGAATGGAGAAGTGATTGACCTTACCAATCCGTCAAATCTTCCAGATCCGTCTGAAATCGACTATATGGAGGAGCCTATGGTAAAGGCAGAAATTATGGTAACTACAGAGTTTATCGGACCAATTATGGACTTGTGTCAGGAAAGAAGAGGACAGTATCAGGGAATGGAATACATGGAAACTACTCGTGCTCTTCTTCATTATCATCTGCCGCTGAATGAAATTATCTATGATTTTTTTGATGCCTTAAAATCACGTTCAAGAGGATATGCTTCTTTTGATTATGAGATGCTGGGCTATGAGCAGAGTGATTTGGTAAAACTGGATATTCTGGTAAATAAAGAAGAAGTGGATGCCTTGTCCTTTATTGTATTTGCAGGTTCTGCTTACGAGAGAGGACGCAAAATGTGTGAGAAACTTAAAGAAGAAATTCCAAGGCAGCTTTTTGAAATTCCGATTCAGGCAGCAGTGGGAAGTAAAATTATTGCCAGAGAAACTGTAAAAGCAATGCGTAAAGACGTATTGGCAAAATGTTACGGTGGTGATATTTCCCGTAAGAGAAAACTTCTGGAAAAACAGAAGGAAGGTAAGAAACGTATGCGCCAGATTGGAAATGTAGAAATCCCACAGAAAGCATTTATGAGTGTATTAAAATTAGATGATAAATAAGAGATTGGGGAAGGTATTGTATGAAAAAAGATTTGGGACTTTATATTCATATTCCTTTTTGTGCAAGGAAGTGTGAATACTGTGATTTCCTTTCCTGGAGTGCGGGAGAGGAAGAACGGGAGCAGTATGTAGAGGCACTGCTTTTGGAGATTGAAAGTTATAGGGAATTTGCAAAAGGATATCGTGTATCAACTGTATTTATTGGGGGAGGCACACCATCTGTTCTTTTACCGAAGCAGATGGAGCGTATTCTTCAGAAAGTTTATGAAGTATTTGAATTAGAGAAAAGACCGGAGATTACCATAGAGATAAACCCAGGAACAGTAAATGAAGAAAAATTACAGTGCTATAAGGAAAACGGAGTGAACCGTTTGAGCATGGGACTGCAATCAGTAAATAATGAAAAACTCAGACTTTTGGGCAGAATTCATACCTATCAGGATTTTGTGGGAAGTTATGAACTGGCAAGAAAAGTTGGATTTGATAACATCAGTTTGGATTTGATTTCTTCCATACCGGGGCAGACTTTGCAGGATTGGAAAAAAGAATTAGAAACAGCAACAGCGCAAAAACCAGAACATATTTCTGTGTATCAGCTTATTATTGAAGAAGGCACTCCTTTTTATGAAAAGTATGCAGAGCATCCTGAACTTTTGCCTGATGAAGAGACAAGCAGAGAAATTTATCTTTGGACAGGTAAATTTTTAAAAGAAGCCGGCTATGAGCAGTATGAAATTTCTAATTATACAAAATCGGGTAAGGAATCCAGGCATAATCTGAAATACTGGGAACGTGGGGACTATTTAGGCTTAGGCTTAGGTGCTGCGTCTATGGTGCGGAATATTCGTATGAGCAATACAAAAGATATGAAAACATATTTGGAGCGCTGTACTCAGCCGAAAACCATGCGGGAAGATGTTCAGTTTTTGGAAGAACCACGTCAGATGGAAGAATTTATGTTTTTGGGACTTCGTAAGACAAGAGGTGTTTCTAAAAAGGAATTTAGACGTACTTTTGGCAGAGAGATGGATATGGTTTATGAAAAAGCTTTACATAAATGTCTGGAAAATGGTATGCTGCTGGAACATAAAGACAGAATTTTTCTTTCAGAAGAAGGAACTCTTTTAAGTAATATGGTTTTGTCAGAATTTTTGTTTGATTTGTAAATAAGTTTATGGAATTTTAATAAAGTTTAATTCTTTTGTTCTGGATTTTTGTGTTTTTCTGTGGCAGAATAAGAACAGAAAAAACAGGGGAGGAATGGTATGAATATTTTGTTTTTTCTTACCCCCAAAGTAGACGTTGCATATATTTATGATACTTTTAGTCTTAGACAAGTATTGGAAAAAATGGAATATCATAAATATTCATGTATTCCGATTATTAATGAGCGGGGAAAATATACAGGTACGATTACGGAAGGTGACCTGTTATGGGGATTAAAGAATAGGGCTGATTTAAATTTAAAAGGTGCGGAGGAAGTTCCGATTACTTCCTTTGAAAGAAGAACAGATTATAAACCGATACGTGTGGACTCAGATATGGAGGATTTGCTTGATAAAGCAATGAGGCAGAATTTTGTTCCGGTGGTAGATGATCAGAAAAATTTTATTGGGATTGTTACCAGACGGGATATTATGCAGTATATTTGTTCCTCATGTAAAAGAGAAGATACGAAAGAGAAAGAAACTGCCGGCGTTTAAGGTGCCGGCAGTTTTCTGCGTTGTGCCTATTAAAAAGAAATAGAACAAATGTTTGCAAAGAATAAAAACGGTGTGGTATAATGTTTGCACGAGGTGCAAATCAAGTTTATAGATATATAGATATACGGAAGAAAGGGAGAATTATGGCAGTAAAAATGCAGGCAAGACAGTTTATAAAAATACGCGGTGCAAATGAAAATAATCTGAAAAATCTTGATGTGGATATTCCAAGAAATGAAATGGTCGTGCTTACAGGACTTAGCGGTTCTGGAAAGAGTTCTCTGGCATTTGATACAATTTATGCAGAAGGGCAGAGAAGATATATGGAGTCTTTGTCTTCCTATGCCCGTCAATTTTTAGGACAGATGGAAAAGCCTGATGTAGAGAGTATAGAGGGTCTTTCTCCTGCAATTTCCATAGATCAGAAATCAACAAATCGAAATCCTCGTTCCACAGTAGGAACGGTGACAGAGATTTATGATTATTTTCGTCTGTTGTATGCAAGGATTGGAATTCCTCATTGTCCTAAATGTGGCAGGGAAATTAAGAAACAGACAGTAGATCAGATGGTAGATCATATTATGGGGATGCCGGAACGAACGAAAATACAACTTTTGGCTCCGGTAGTAAGAGGACGTAAAGGAACTCACGCAAAGCTGTTTGAACAGGCGAGAAAAAGCGGATATGTTCGTGTTTTGGTAGATGGTAATTTATATGAATTAAATGAAGAAATCAAGCTGGATAAAAATATCAAGCATAATATAGAGATTATTGTAGACCGTTTAATTGTAAAGACGGGAATTGAAAAACGACTGACAGACTCCATTGAAACTGTACTTAATCTGGCTGAAGGAAGACTGGTGGTAGATACTATGGACGGAAATTATGTGAATTTCAGCCAAAGCTTTGCCTGTCCGGACTGTGGGATTAGTATTGATGAAATTGAACCAAGGAGTTTTTCTTTTAACAATCCTTTTGGAGCATGTCCTTCTTGTTTTGGTCTGGGTTATCGCATGGAATTTGATGTGGATTTGATGATACCGGACAGAAGCCTTAGTATTTCTCAAGGAGCAATTACGGTAATGGGATGGCAGTCCTGTGCAGATAAAGGAAGCTTTACCAGAGCGATTTTAGATGCCCTGGCAAAGGAATATCATTTTGATTTAGATACACCTTTTGAGGAGTATTCTCAGGAAGTACAGAATATTTTAATTCATGGAACAAACGGAAAAGAAGTGAAAGTGCATTATAAAGGACAGCGAGGAGAAGGCGTTTATGATGTAGCTTTTGAAGGGATTGTAAAGAATGTGGAACGGCGATATAGGGAAACCGGTTCAGAGACCATGAAACAGGAATACGAGTCTTTTATGCGTATTACTCCATGTCCCTCCTGTAAAGGTCAGAGGCTGAAACCGGAAGCTTTGGCAGTGACTGTGGGAGACAAAAATATTTATGAGGTTACTTCTATGTCAATCAGCAGTCTCTATGAGTTTTTAGAGGAGTTAAAGCTTTCAGAAACACAGCAGCTTATTGGCGAACAGGTATTAAAAGAGATTAAAGCAAGAGTGGGATTTCTGGTAAATGTAGGTTTGGATTATCTGACTTTGGCAAGGGCGACAGGAACACTTTCAGGAGGAGAAGCTCAGCGTATTCGTCTGGCAACTCAGATTGGTTCCGGTCTGGTAGGCGTTGCGTATATTTTAGATGAACCAAGTATTGGACTTCATCAGAGAGACAATGATAAGCTTTTGGGAACATTAAAGCATTTGCGGGATTTGGGAAATACTCTGATAGTGGTGGAACATGATGAGGATACTATGCGTGCAGCAGACTGTATCGTAGATATCGGACCCGGTGCAGGAGAGCATGGCGGTCAGCTGGTCGCAATTGGAACAGCAGAAGAAATTATGCAAAATCCAAATTCTATTACAGGACAGTATTTAAGCGGCAAAATTAAAATTCCGGTTCCGGAAGTAAGAAGGAAGCCAACAGGATTTCTTACAATTCGAAAAGCGGCAGAAAATAATTTAAAGAATATCGATGTAAAAATTCCTCTGGGAGTGATGACTTGTGTAACAGGTGTTTCCGGTTCCGGAAAGAGTTCTCTTGTAAATGAAATTTTATATAAGAGTCTGGCGAGAAAGTTAAATCGTGCAAGAATAATTCCGGGAAAACACAAGTGTATCGAAGGAGTAGAACAGTTAGATAAGGTAATTGACATTGACCAGTCACCGATTGGAAGAACACCTCGTTCCAATCCTGCAACTTACACAGGTGTGTTTGACCAAATTCGAGATCTTTTTGCAGCTACGGCAGATGCAAAAGCAAGAGGATATAAAAAGGGCAGATTTAGTTTTAACGTAAAGGGTGGAAGATGTGAAGCCTGTAGTGGTGACGGTATTTTAAAAATTGAGATGCATTTTTTACCGGATGTATATGTACCATGTGAAGTATGCCAGGGGAAAAGATATAACAGGGAAACACTGGAAGTAAAATATAAGGGAAAAAGCATTTACGATGTACTGAATATGACAGTAGAGGAGGCGCTGGCTTTCTTTGACCATGTTCCGTCTATTAAGAGAAAAATTCAGACCTTGTACGATGTAGGTTTATCCTATATTCGTTTGGGACAGCCTTCCACAGAACTTTCAGGAGGAGAGGCACAGAGGATTAAACTTGCTACGGAGCTGAGCAAAAGAAGTACAGGAAAGACGATTTATATTTTAGATGAGCCTACAACAGGGCTGCATTTTGCAGATGTGCATAAGCTGATTGAAATCCTTCAGAGACTTTCCGAAGGCGGAAATACTGTTGTAGTAATTGAACATAATTTAGATGTAATTAAAACAGCAGATTATATTATTGATATAGGCCCAGAAGGAGGAGATAAGGGAGGAACTGTAGTTGCCAAAGGAACTCCAGAGGAAATTGCATCAAATCCTGCATCTTATACAGGTCAATATGTGTCAAAATATTTGAGATGATTGCCCCTTTTCAATAGAGGGGAAGTTGTATATAATGAAGTAGAGCCAAGACAAAGGTCTTAGGAAAGGGGTAAATGAATGGCAGCATCAGACATTGGAATTGATTTGGGAACAGCCAGTATCCTTGTTTATGCAAAGGGTAAGGGAATTGTTTTAAAAGAACCATCAGTAGTTGCATACGATAAAGATAATAATAAAATACGGGCAGTGGGCGAGGAAGCCCGCCAGATGATAGGACGCACACCTGGAAATATTGTGGCAGTACGCCCTTTAAGACAAGGGGTTATTTCTGACTATGAAGTTACAGAGAAAATGCTGAAATATTTTATTTCCAAGGCAATCGGAAAACGAGCATTTCGAAAACCACGTATTAGTATATGTGCGCCAAGTGGTATTACAGAGGTGGAGAAAAAAGCAGTAGAAGAAGCTACTTATCAGGCAGGTGCCAGAGAGGTGCATATTATAGAAGAACCTATTGCAGCAGCCATTGGTGCAGGCATTGATATTACAATACCTTTCGGAAATATGATTGTGGATATTGGAGGGGGAACAACAGATGTAGCAGTGATTTCTTTGGGTGGTACAGTGGTTTCTACTTCAATTAAGCTTGCAGGAGACGATTTTGATGATGCAATTATGCGTCATGTGAGGAAAAAACACAATCTGATGATTGGAGAGAGAACAGCGGAAGATATTAAGATACAGATTGGAACAGTATACTCATCCCCTCAGCCAAAGAGCATGGAAGTAAAAGGGCGTGATACGATTACAGGATTACCTAAGAGCGTTACGCTTACTTCAGAGGAAATTAAAGAGGCTTTACGGGATGCTACAACTCAGATCATGGAGACCATTCACAGTGTATTAGAGAAAACACCGCCTGAACTGGCAGCAGATGTGGCAGAAAGAGGTATTGTTCTGACTGGTGGAGGCGCTTTGCTGGGTGGTTTGGAAGAACTGATTGAAGAAGAAACGGGAATTAATACCATTGTGGCAGATAATCCGGCACAGGTAGTAGCCATAGGAACAGGTCAGTACATGGAAATGATGAGTAAAATGAATGGAAAATTATAGAAATACAGAGAGGAAAAAATGTGGAAGAAACGATTGAAGGGTATGTAGAGCATATTATATATCGAAATCAGGAAAATGGATATACTGTAGCAAATCTTGTTGTAGAAGAAACAGAGATTACCTGTGTGGGGATTTTTCAGTACTTGAATGAAGGTGAGACAATAAAAGCCAAAGGAGTATACAAGGAACACCCTTCTTATGGGCAACAGTTTTCTGTATTTTCTTATGAAATTGTCATTCCACAGGACTCTCTGGCAATGGAGAGATATTTGGGTTCAGGGGCTATACGTGGTATCGGAGCTGCTTTGGCCGCAAGAATTGTACGTCATTTCGGTGATGATACTTTACGGATTATTGAGACAGAACCCGAACGTCTGGCAGAGGTAAAAGGAATTAGTGAACGTAAAGCAAGGGAAATCGCAGAGCAGGTAGAAGATAAGGCAGATATGAGAAAAGCTATGATGTTTTTACAGCAGTATGGGATTTCTCAGACGTTAGGCGCTAAGATTTACCAGCAGTATAAACAAGATATGTATCGGATTTTGAAAGAAAATCCATATAAAATGGCAGAGGATATTTCCGGTGTGGGATTTAAAATTGCAGATGAAATTGCAGCTCGCATCGGTATCCATACAGATTCCGATTATCGTATCCGAAGCGGTCTTTTATACATATTACTTTTAGCAACAGCAGAAGGACACGTATATCTTCCTAAAAAGGTTCTTCGGGCAAGAGCAGAAAAGCTTTTGGGTGTTCAGGCAGATTATATGGAAAAACATATTGTGGATTTAGCCATTGATCGAAAAGTTGTTGTAAAAGAAATTATGGACGAATTTAAAGATGAAAAAGAGCAGATTGTTTATGCAAGTCAATATTATCAAATTGAATTGCATACTGCTCAGATGCTTCATGAACTAAATTTGAAAGATACGGTAGATGAAGAAGTAATTGCAGAAAAAATTCGAAGAATTCAAAAGGCAGAGAAAATTGAGTTGGATCAGATGCAGCAGCAGGCGATTGTGGAAGCTGTGAGAAATGGGCTGTTAGTGATTACAGGAGGGCCGGGAACAGGAAAAACTACTACGATCAATGGGATTATCCGTTATTTCGAAATGGAAGGATTGGATATTTGTCTTGCAGCACCTACAGGAAGAGCAGCAAAACGTATGACGGAAACCACAGGGTATGAGGCAAAAACCATTCATAGAATGTTGGAACTTACAGGAGCTCCTGAAGAAAAGTCGGGAAGCGTTCATTTCGAAAGAAATGCCCAAAATCCTTTAGAAGCGGATGTCATTATTATTGATGAAATGTCTATGGTAGATATTTTTCTTATGCATGCACTGCTGTCAGCAGTAGTAGCAGGAACAAGGCTGATTTTGGTGGGTGATGTGAACCAGCTTCCAAGTGTGGGACCGGGAAGTGTATTAAAGGATATTATCGCATCAGGAGAATTTCCGGTTGTAGAGTTGGTAAAGATTTTCCGTCAGGCATCTCAAAGTGATATTGTTGTAAATGCACATAAAATTAATCAAGGTGTACCGGTGAGTTTGGACAATAAAAGTATGGACTTTTTCTTTTTGAAACGATATGATGCAAATGTGATTATCAGTGTTGTGATTACGCTTATTCAGAAGAAAATGCCTAAGTTTGTAGATGCTGAACCTTATGATATACAGGTGCTGACACCTATGAGAAAAGGACTTTTAGGCGTGGAGAGACTAAACGTTATTTTGCAGCAATATCTTAATCCCCCATCTAAGGGAAAGAAGGAAAAAGAGCATGGCAGAGGGCTTTTCAGAGAAGGGGACAAAGTCATGCAGATTAAAAATAATTATCAGTTAGAATGGGAAATCAGAGGACTTTATGGCATTCCTGTGGAAAAAGGTGTGGGAGTTTTTAATGGTGATACAGGAATTATAAAGGAAATCAATACTTTTGCAGAAACCATTACTGTGGAATTTGATGAGCGGAGATTTGTGGAATATAGTTTTAAGCAGCTAGAAGAATTAGAACTTGCCTATGCAATTACTATTCATAAAGCTCAGGGGAGTGAATATCCGGCAGTGATTATCCCTCTTTTGGCAGGCCCTAAGATGTTGATGAATCGAAATCTTCTCTATACGGCAGTTACCAGAGCAAGAAAATGCGTTACTTTGGTAGGTGATGAGAAAGTTTTTGCAGAAATGGAAAATAATAAAATGGAGCAAAGTCGATATACGACTCTTGATTTAAGAATAAAGGAGAGTCATTGAAAAGAAATTTATTTTTAGATATTTTATATCCGAGGCACTGTCCGGTCTGTCATGAAATTACAGTGCCTTGGGGGAAGAAAATCTGTGATACATGTAGAGAAAAATTAAAGCCTATTTATGGCCCAAGATGTTTCTGCTGTTCTAAACCACTTCAAAAGGCAGAGCAGGAATATTGTAAAGATTGCAAAAAAACACGTCAATTTCAACAGGGACTGGGGATTTTTCCTTACAGCACCCTTCTTCAAAATTCTTTATTTCAATTAAAGTATGGAAAACGCCAAGAATATGGTTCATTCTATGGTGAGTTCGCCGCATATTATTCCAGAGAAAAAATAGAAAAATGGGGGATAGATATCATTATTCCTATTCCACTTCATCCTCGTAGATTGGAAAAACGAGGATATAATCAGGCAGGTATTATTGCAGAGGCATTGGGGAAACAATTGGAAATATCTGTGGAGGAAAAAATTTTGAAAAGACAGAAGAATACAAAGCCTCAAAAAAAATTAAATCATCAGGAAAGGCAAAAAAATATGAAAAACGCTTTTGTTGTACGAAAAAAATTAAATGGAGAAAATATACTTTTAGTAGATGATATTTATACAACAGGAAGTACCATTGAAGAGGCAGCGAAGGAACTGAAAAGGGCAGGAGCAGAAAAAATCTTTTTTCTTACTGTTGCCATTGGTGCAGATGGCTGAAAAGTCTTGATTAGATTCCTTTGAGTATGATATAATGCAGTGTGTATAATTATAAGTTTTTGAAGGAAAAACAGGAAAAGAGGTATTTTATGCTAAATAATCAAAAAATTAAAAAAATGCATAAATTGGCCCTGTACGAGTCAGGAGAAGGGAAGCGTCATTTAGCCATCAGCAATTATTATCGGAGTGATTATATTGGGCTGGCACTGATAAAAAACTTTTTTTTGACAACAATTGCTTATGGTATATTGTTGCTGATTTATTTAGGATATAATAGTGAGTATCTAATGGAAAATATCCATCGAATGAATTTGGCGCTGCTTATTGTAAAAATTGTTGGGATGTATTTGATTATGCTTGTTGGATATAGTATTTTGACATATATATGCTGTTCTGTAAAATATTCCAGAGCTCAAAAAGGAATACAAAAATATTATAAAGGATTAAATCAAATGAAAAAAATGTACGACAGAGAAGAAAAAAGAAATGGAAAAATTGTGGGAAGGAGAGAGTAGTCATGACAGTATTATTGGAATTAAAACAGAAAATAAAAAGTTTTTACAGTGAACATGATGTGCTGTTGCTTTCCCTTTTGAAATTTTTATTGGGATTTCTTTTGTTTCAGGGAATTAATACCAGTTTAGGATTTATGAAACCGCTGAATAATATTTTTGTGGTTTTGATTTTAGCAATTATTTGTGCAGTTCTTCCGATTAATGCAATGACAGTAATTGGTTGTATTATGATTATTGTACACTGTTATGCCATTGGAGTTGAAGTGGCAGGATTTGCAGGTCTTTTAATTTTATTATTACTCATGTTATTTTTAAGATTTACATCACAGGATAATCTGGCTCTTGTTTTAACACCGGTAGCCTTTACTTTTAAAATTCCTGTGGCAGTACCTATTGGAAGTGGACTTTTAAGAGGACCATCCTGTGCAGTACCGGCATGCTGTGGTGTTATTTTATATTCTTTTATGAAGGTAGTGCAGGAAAAAAGTGCAGTTCTTCAGGGAAAAGAAACAGAAATCATTCAAAAACTTCAGCTTTTGTTAGATGGACTTATGAAAAATCAAGAAATGTGGATTACGATTGTAGCTTTTGTTATTGTATTGATGATAGTTTATTTGATTTCCAGATGTTCTTTTGATTATTCATGGAAAGTAGCAAATATAGCAGGTGCAGTTATTTACATAGTTATTATGGTTTTAGGTGGTATGTTCCTGAATGTAGATGTAAATATTCCACAGGTGATTTTGGCAGCGGTACTTTCTGTGATTGTCGGACTTGTTATTGAATTTGCAGTATTGGGTGTGGATTATTCCAGAAGTGAGCATACACAGTTTGAAGATGATGAATATGTGTATTATGTAAAAGCGGTTCCAAAGTCTATTGTAGCACAGAAGAAAAAAAGCATTAAGAAAATATCAACTGAATTTGAAAAGAAAGAAGATAAAAATCAGAAAGAGGCAACTCCTGTGGAAAGAGTAAGCGAAGAAAACTTTAATTTTGAAAAGCAGTTGGAGGAGTCTTTAAAAGATTTATAAGATATTGTGTAATTACAGTGATGCCCTAGATTTAGGCAGTATGGAACAAGAGTAATGGAATAAGGGATTAGGAAGTAAGATAAAGGGGAGGTGAAAAAATGAGCAGGTTTTTTGATTTTATAGAAAGTAATTTAGGATCAATTTCATCTTTTGATAAAATACAATGGATGGATATTATAGAAATACTTTTAATCGCAGTCTTTGTATATCAGTTTATGTTGTGGATAAGAAATACCAGAGCATATTCTCTTTTAAAAGGTATTTTGATTGTGGTACTGTTCATTTTTATAGCATATTTTCTTCAGATGAATACCATCTTATGGTTGGTTTATAATGCTGGCGGATATGCAATCACGGCAGTTTTGATTATCTTTCAGCCTGAACTTAGAAAAGCACTGGAAGAATTAGGACATAAAAAAATTGTAAGCAGTATTATTCCGTTTGATAGTAATAGAAATGAAAATGAAGGAAGATACAGTGACAGAACAGTAAATGAAATTGTACGTGCTACCTTTGAAATGGCAGAGGTGAAAACGGGAGCATTAATCGTTATAGAAGAGGAAACAGTTCTTAATGAATTTATCAGAACAGGAATTGGTCTGGATTCAATAATCAGCAGTCAGCTGTTAATTAATATCTTTGAGCATAATACACCTCTTCATGATGGAGCAGTAATTGTAAGGGGAGACAGAATTGTTGCTGCTACCTGTTATCTTCCACTTTCAGACAATTTAAGTTTAAATAAAAATCTGGGCACAAGACATCGTGCAGGAGTGGGAATTAGTGAAGTCAGTGATTCTTTGACCATTATTGTGTCAGAAGAAACCGGAAGAGTGTCAGCGGCGAGAAATGGAAAGCTTCAAGTCGGTCTGACAAAAGAGGAACTGAAAGATATTCTGGTAGAAGAACAAAATAAAAATAATCAGGAAAAACAGAAACATAAATCAAAATTGAAACTGTGGAAGGGACTGGTGAAGAATGAAGAAAAACATGATTAACAAATTTACCTTAAAAATCCTTTCACTGATTATTGCTGTTTTGATTTGGCTCTTGGTTCGCAATGTAGATGATCCTATTATTGTAAGAACATTTTATGAAATACCGGTAAATATTGAAAATGCCTCTTATCTTGCGGAAAATCTGGAAATTCCATTGTTAGTAGATGGAAAGGATACTGTAAAAGTACGAATAAAAGGCGCTCGTTCTGTTGTAAGTAAATTAGAAAAGACAGATATTACGGCTGTTGCAGATATGACGCAGATTATTTCAAAAGATACTACACCGATTATGGTACCTGTAGAAGTTACCTGTGTAGGCATATCCGATTCAGATATTACGGTAAAACCGAGAAATATACAGGTTAATATTGAAAAACAGAAAAGTGTAGAGAAAACTATTGCAGTTAGTACCGGAGATACACAGCCGGATAAAGACTATGAAATTGGAAATTTAAAGGCAAATCCTGAGAAGGTAACGATTTCAGGTCCGGAAACAATCATTGATAAAATTGATAAAGTTGTAGCATTGATTGATGTGACAGGAAGAAAAGAAAGTAATATAGAAATAAAATCTCAGTTAAAAATATACGATAAAAATTTGGATGAATTGTCACCGAAACAGTTAGAGTATTTGAATTTGAAAGAAATCAGCGATAATACTATTAAAATACAGGCACAGTTCTGGAAAGTAGAGCAGAATGTGAAGATAAGAGCTGAATATTCAGGAGAACCAAGGCAAGGCTATGAGGTGGACAGTATAAATCTGGTGCCGGATACTATCAGTGTAGCAGGAACGGACGAGGCTTTGAAAGAGTTGGAGAAAAAAGGCAATACACTGGAAATTCCGGGAAAATATATTGATGTGACAGATAAGACAACAGACTTTGAGGAAAATATTGATTTGAACGAATTACTTCCAGAAGACTTAAAGCTTGTGAGAGATTTGAACAGTTCTGTTATTGCTACAGTGAAAATTCTTCCATATAACAGTCGAGACTATGATGTTTCTGTTACGCAGATTGAAGCAAGTAATAAAGCAGAAGATTTAGATTTGGTATTCCAAGATGAACAGATTACAATACGTGCAAAAGCCAAAGAACAGGATTTGGACAGTTTAAGTACAGCAAACATAAAAGTACAAATTGATTTAAAAGGGTATGGAGAAGGTGAATACGAAGTGCCGGTAACAGTTACTCTGCCAAGTGGATATGAATTGGTAGAAAATATTAAAGTAAAAGTGAAACTGGTTCCGGGAGCTGAAAAGTAAGGAAATGGAAGGTTTATATGGTTAGTAAAAAAGTAGTAATAAAAAATCCTACAGGTCTTCATTTGAGACCGGCAGGAATTCTGTGTAAGGAAGCAATGCAGTTTAAATCATTGATAGCATTTAATTTCCGTGGGGGAACAGCAAATGCGAAAAGCGTATTAAGTGTTTTAGGTGCCTGCATTAAGTCAGGAACGGAAATTGAATTGGTATGTGAAGGCGAAGATGAAGAAATTGCATTAAAAACTCTTGTAGACGCAATAGAAAGTGGTTTGGGAGAATAGAAAGTGAGGACTGTTGCAAAAGCAATGGTCCTCTTTTCCATAGAGAAGGAAGGAAAAGAAAATGATACATAATAAGATGAAACAAGGTATAAAAGACGCAATTCCTATAGCAATTGGATATTTTTCAGTAAGTTTTACTTTTGGTATGTTGGCAGCCAAAAGTGGTATTTCTATATTTCATGCCGTGTTGATTTCTCTGCTCAATCTTACCTCAGCAGGACAGTTTGCCGGAATTAATGCCATTCTTTCACAGGCATCCCTTTTTGAAATGGCATTGACACAGCTTGTTATTAATATACGATATAGTCTGATGTCACTTTCATTGTCTCAGAAATTGGATAGTAGTGTAAAAGTAAGGCAGAGGTTGGCTGTGTCTTATGGAGTGACCGATGAAATTTTTGCGGTGGCAAGTTCTAAACCGGGAAACATAGGAGCTCATTATATGTACGGCTTGATATTTCTTCCTGTTTTGGGATGGGTAGGAGGAACTTTTGCAGGGGCAGCAGCAGGCTCCCTTCTTCCGGCAGAGATTATTAGTGCACTGGGGGTTGCTTTGTACGGGATGTTTATTGCTATTGTAGTTCCCGCAGCAGAGGAACACAGGGAGGTAAAAGTGGTTGTTCTTATAGCACTTTGTCTGAGCACAGCACTTTATTATCTGCCAATAGGAAAGAAAATATCTTCAGGATTTTCTATGATTATTTGTACAGTAATTGCTGCTGGTTTAGGTGCAGTTTTATTTCCGATAAAGGAGGAAGAAGAATGATATACGCATATATTTTTGTGATGGCAGGAGTTACTTATCTTATTAGAATGTTACCTCTTACGTTGGTACAAAAAAAGATTACGAATATTTATGTACGTTCGTTTTTATATTACATTCCTTATGCATGTTTGACAGCAATGACATTTCCGGCTATTCTCTATGCTGCCAGTTCACCAATCGCTGCATTTTGCGGTTTTATAGCAGCGGTATTTATGGGATTGAAAAAGAAAAGTTTAATTGTGGTGGCTTTGTCTGCCTGTACAGTTGTGTTTATCGTAGAGAGAATTTTAGAAATGATTTAAAGAATTTAATAAAAAGCAAAATGAAACTGACGTTTTACGATTGTTTTATCATAAAACGTCAGTTTATAAAATTTATTTATTCGTTTTTCGAGCTCGTTTTCTGATTTGATATTTGATTATCAGTACAATCATAATGACCGCAAACAGAGCTGTCAAAGTAAGGAGGATGGGCAAAATAAATGGGGACGGAAAAACTGCTTTTATTGTGCCTGTTTGAAACATAGACATATCTGAAGTGATTTGCGTTTCCACGGAAAGAGGAAGCTGTACCGAAGTTTTGTATAATCCTGTTCCATTATAAGACCAGGTGCGGGTACGCTGATTATTTTCATCAATATCTAAAACAGAAAGTGCATCTGTAGTTACGGTTTGTGGAAGGATTACGTTTCCAACAGGTATATCTTTGTCCATCCAATAAAGGGGTTGACTGTGGAAATTGTCAAAGCCATAGTCAAAAAGAGTTTTTGTGTCTGTGAAGCGTTCTTCATTTTCGGAGCGTAGAACTACACAAATTAAAGTCATATCTTCTCTGGTAGCAGCTGTGACTAAGGTGTTTCTGGCCGCTTCAGTATGTCCTGTTTTGCCTGCGATAGCTCCTTCATAATAATATTTTCCATCAACCAGAAGTGCATTATGGTTTTCCATATTTCTGGAAGCAGAAGTTTTATTTGTAGGAGGAATTGTATATTTGGCAGCCCCTGCTATTTTACAAAAAGCTTCGTTTTTTACAGCCTCCCGAAGGATTAAAGCAAGATCATAAGCCGTTGTATAATGGTTAGGATCAGGCAGTCCGTTAGCATTGACAAAATGGGTGTTGGTACAACCGATTTCAGCAGCTTTGGTATTCATCATAGATGTAAAGTTTTCCACTGAACCGGCTATTTCAACAGCCATTTGTGTACATACTTCATTAGCAGAAGCCAGCATAATAGCGTAGAGACACTGCTCTACAGTCAGGACTTCCCCTACTTGAGCATTAATAGTAGAGTTGCCTGGAGCTAAATCCGGAAGAATAATATCTGTAAAAGTAATATTTTGGTTTAAGTCCTGTATATTTTCCAGTATAATAAGAGTTGTCATTACTTTTGTAGTGCTTGCCGGATAGCGTATTTCATTCATGGATTTATCAAAAAGCACCTGTCCGGAAGAAGCTTCCATAAGGACGCCGGATGCACTGGAAATTTCAGGAGCAGAGGGCCATCCAGAGGGGAAATCCTGAGCACTTACAGATAAAGGAGTTAAAAAAAATAATAGTAATGAAAATATAGATAATAATAATTTAGGTATGTGTTTTTTATAACGCAAGTGAAATCCCTCCTTCTTTATAGTCATATACAGTATAGCATATACAAGGATTTCTTGAAATAAAAAATAAAAATGAAAAGTGTCTTTTTCACTTTTTATTTTCTTTTTTATCACAATTTGAACACAATTAATTGATAGACTAAAACTCGTAAAAGGGAAATGAAATTCACGAAAGGAAGTAAAAGCTATGAGTGATGAATATAATAATACAAATGAAGAATTGGAAAATGAAACTTTAAATGAAAATCCAAATGAAAATCCAAATGAGAATTCAAATGAGAATAGGGAGACAAAACAAGAGCCGGGAGAAATTCCTACACCAGAAAATCCATGTTATGCCCGTTCTTATAAAAAAGAAGAAAAGCAAGAATATCAACCATATCAATTTTCTGTTCCAAACCAGACACAGCAACCGAAAAAACCAAAACAGTCATCTGGTTTTGCTAAGAAATTGGGAATGACAGCAGCAGTAGCAGCAGTTTTTGGATTAGTTGCCGGCGGTGTATTTTTAGGTGTGAATTATGTGGGCAATGAAGTTATAGAACCGAAAAATGTTCAGATTGAGAATACACAGGTTACAGAAGGAAAAACAATAGAAGGCGATGCGGTTAGTAATACAGCATCTACAGGAAATACTGTAGCAGATGTTGCTCAAAATTCTATGCCGTCAATTGTATCTATTACAGGAATGAGCATACAGGAAATTCCTAATTATTTTGGGTTTGGAATACAGTCACAGGCAGTTCCAAGCAGTGGTTCAGGAATTATAGTAGGACAAAATGATGAGGAACTGTTGATTGCCACCAATAATCATGTAGTAGCAGATACAGAGTCCATTACCGTATGCTTTACAAATCAGGATGGTACAGCAGCTTCCACAGGTGAAAATAATCTGGAGGATACAGCAGCAACGGGAGAAAACAGTACAGACTTAGGAACAGGTACAGCAGTAGCTGCACAGATTAAAGGTACAGATGCGGATAACGATTTGGCTGTTATCGCAGTAAAAATTGCAGATATTCCTGCAGATGTATTAAGTGAAATTAAAGTGGCTACAATTGGTAACTCTGATAATATGATTATTGGTGAGCAGGTAGTTGCTATCGGTAATGCTTTAGGATATGGACAGTCTGTAACAAGTGGTTATGTCAGTGCATTAAATAAACAGGTAAGTTCTGAAAATATAGACAGTACTTTTATTCAGACGGATGCAGCGATTAACCCTGGAAACAGTGGTGGAGCTCTTTTAAATATGAAAGGAGAGCTTATTGGAATTAACTCCTCTAAAATTGCTTCTAATGAGGTAGAAGGTATGGGATTTGCAATACCGATTTCCAGAGCACAGCCAATTTTAGATAATTTGATGAGCAAGAAGACAAGAAGCAAAGTAGAAGATGAAAATAAAGCAGCTTATCTTGGAATTACATGCAAAAATGTAACGGCAGAAGCATCTCAGATGTATAATATGCCAACAGGTGTATTTGTAGACAGCGTAGTAGAAGATGGACCGGCAGCAGAAGCAGGAATGCAGGCAGGTGATATTATCCGTAAGATTGACGGAACAAGTGTGAGCACCAATGATGGATTGATTGAACAGCTTCAGTATTATGAAGCGGGAGAAGAAATTGACTTTGTAGTTTCAAGGGCAAACGGCGGAGAATATAAGGAAGAAACAATTACTGTGGAATTAGGTGCAAAAAAGGATGCCCCATCTATAACGAGAAATCCGATTTTTGGTAATAATTAAGAATAAAAGAAAGGGAGTTGTTGCTTTATGCGCAGCTTCCTTTTCCTTTATAAAAAGTTTACTTGTAGCAAAATCTAATTTGTGATAAGATACCCACAAGTGGTTTAAGCTGAGGAAAACAGAAAGAAAGCAGGAAAGAGATATGTCAGATGATAAAGAATATTTAAAGACAAATAATCCATCTGAAGAGACAGATGAGAAGGAAAATAAGGATCAATATGAAAAAATCTGTTTTATGTGCAGAAGACCGGAAAGCAAAGCAGGGAAGATGATTGACCTTCCGAATGATATTCATATTTGTACAGATTGTATGCAGAGAAGTTTTGATACTATGAATAACAGCAATATCAATTATGATGAGTTGATGCGCAATATGCCAAATATAAGCATGATTGATTTAAGCTCTCTGCAAAATCAAATTCCCAACAGACAGAAAGTAAAGAAAAAAAAGGAAGCACCAAAAGAGAAGGTAGCTCCTAAAGTTTTCGATATAAAGAGTATCCCGGCACCTCATAAAATTAAGGCAAGTTTGGATGAATATGTTATTGGACAGGAAAAAGCAAAAAAAGTAATGTCCGTAGCCGTTTACAACCATTATAAACGTGTTTTTGCGGACATGAACGATGATATTGAAATCGAGAAATCCAATATGCTGATGATCGGACCGACAGGAAGCGGAAAAACATATCTTGTAAAAACGCTGGCAAGACTTTTGGATGTACCTCTTGCCATTACCGACGCAACTTCTCTGACAGAAGCCGGTTATATCGGTGACGATATTGAAAGCGTGGTAAGTAAGCTTTTGGCAGCAGCAGACAATGATGTGGAAAGAGCGGAGCACGGAATTATTTTTATCGATGAAATTGATAAAATTGCCAAGAAAAAGAATACAAATCAGAGAGACGTAAGCGGCGAGGCAGTACAGCAGGGAATGTTAAAGCTTTTGGAAGGTAGCGAAATTGAAGTTCCGGTAGGAGCAAATAGTAAAAATGCCATGGTGCCTTTAACAACAGTAAATACAAAAAATATTTTATTTATCTGTGGCGGAGCTTTCCCTGATTTGGAAGAAATTATTAAAGAACGTTTGAATAAGACAGCATCTATTGGTTTTCAGGCAGATTTAAAAGACAAATACGACAATGACAATACGATTTTAGAAAAAGTAACTGTAGATGATATTAAAAAGTTTGGGATGATACCGGAGTTTTTAGGACGTCTTCCTATCATTTTTACTTTGAGTGGATTAAATAGAGATATGCTGGTAGAAATTTTAAAAGAGCCTAAAAATGCTATTTTAAAACAATATCAGAAGCTCTTGGCTTTAGATGAAGTGAAACTGGAGTTTGAAGATGGTGCATTAGAAGCGATTGCTGATATGGCATTAGAAAAACATACAGGAGCCAGAGCTCTTCGTGCTATTCTGGAAGAATATATGCTGGATATTATGTATGAAATTCCGAAAGATGATAGTATTGGAGAAGTTATTATTACGAAAGAGTATATTGAGCATACAGGTGGTCCGAGAATTTTATTAAGAGGACAGGAGATGCCTATGCTGGAAGTAAAATAAAAAGCATACCATTAAGTGAGTGTTGGGAATATTTATATCTTTTACGGAGGATTTGTGTTCCGCAAAGTATAAATATTCCCAATATTGCTTAAAGATATGCTTTAAAAATTTCCTGTAAAACAAAAAAGATGCAGGAGATGGGACTTGAACCCAC
>CAJKQE010000017.1 GCA_905201915.1 uncultured Lachnospiraceae bacterium | reverse complement strand
GATTTTATTATGAAATCCTTGAGAACAAGCTGTCAACTTTTTTTATACCACATCAATCGCAGTCTGCCATCCGGCAGACATTAAAATATCTGCTGAACCAGCGCCATATAGAAAACTGTGCCTCCTGCAATCGAGAGAAGCATCTGCCGTTTCCACAAATGCAGAGCAGCCACAGCAGCCAGAGACAAAAGCTCTGGGATTCCGTGACTGCCCTGCATCAGATCTACGTTCTTCAGGCAGTAGATAACCAGCAGCCCGAATACGGCAGACGGCAAAGCCTTTCCCAGATACTGGACATACCTAGGCACAGGTTTCCCTGCTGGGAACAAAAGAAACGGCAGAAAACGTGTAATTATCGTTCCCAACACCACCATTCCGATTGTAATAATCTGCTCCGTCAGAGTCATCTGTTCCCTCCTCTTTTTATTCTTCTATTTTTGTTCTTCTATTTCTATTCTTCCTGTTCTATCTGACTTTTAAACAGCGTTAAAAGAGCCAGAATCGCCGCCATAGCTGGAATCATAAAACGATCGGATCCAAATACAGACAGGCACACAAGAGGCGCTCCCAGTCCCATGAGAGCTCCTGCATGTCTCTTTTCCTTTATCCACTGCTCAATAAAAATTACGGCAAACATCGCTGTCATAACAAAATCCAAACCCTCTGTATTAAAATGAATCAGAGAACCGAACATTCCGCCAAGAGACGCTCCCACTACCCAGTACAGATAATTGAACAGAGTGACAAAAAACATAAACCATCCCCTGTCCACATCCTTTGGAATATCCGCTGTATAGTTGATAGAAAAGCTCTCGTCGCACATGCCGAAAATCAGAAACACCTTTTTAAATCCAGTTCCTCGGTACTTATCCAGCATTGAGATGCCGTAAAATAAATGGCGGGCGTTTAACATCAGCGTTATCAGCAGAGCCTGAAGAGGATCAAACGCCCCCAAAAGCAGATTAACTGCCACAAATTCCACCGATCCGGCGAAAATGGTCATACTCATAAACATAGGATACCAAAAGCTGAATCCCGACACGTTCATATAAATTCCATACGTCATTCCCAAAAATAAAAAGCCTGCTAAAATAGGAAGCGTATGCGGAAAGGCGCATCTGGCCGCTGTCCTAAGCTCAGATCGCTGCCTCTGAGTACGTCCGCTGCCCATAAGAATTTCCTCCCTGCGGAAAAATCACTGTCAAAAGCTAGCATACATTGAGAAATAAAAAAAGTCCTTGAAAATCAAGAACTCTTTAGAGGCGACAACCAGATTTGAATAGCTGGACGCCCAAAATATCACGTAAAAAGGAGGGTTGCACATACCGATTCTTCTAACGCAAACAGTGCGCAAACAAACTCCTTCGTTCCATTTTTATTGTTATTTTCTTCTCTTCTGTCTATCTTATATCAGTTTTTCTACTTTATGTAGACTTTAAAACAGTCTCTAAAATAGTTTTGAAAATATGATCTCTAGATCTTCGTTGCTGGTTGGCATTACTTCGAGTGTGTGATTGTCAATGGCATCCAGCATGGTTTTTTCCTTCTCCTGCAGGCGATTGTAGACCGCTTCCCCTAAAGACCAAGGGCCATTTTCTGTTTGATAGGATAACTGATGATAAAAATACTGTGTATATTGAGCATCTGGTAAGCCCAATCGATGAATACGATCCTTGGATTGCAATAGATGAACCAGATTATAGGTGTATTCAAAATATATTGCATCATGGCAAACATTATGTAATGACACAGATTCCGCCAGTGTATGCGGATTGGTCAACAAAACCTGAATTTTCCCGCTTCGAAAATCAGATAAAATTTCCTGCCGAGCCTCTAATGGCACTTCACCATAAATGCAGCGTGTTCGAATCCCTCTTTCCTCCAACACTTGCGAAAGACTTTTAATGGAGTTGACAAATATGCACCAAATAATGGTAGGCTTATTCTGCTTTGCCAAGGTATCTGCAAGCTCAACACAGCGGTTGAACTTTGTCGTTCTACCACAGGAATCAATCAAATCTTTGACTTCAGCGCTATAATCGGCATAGTCAATTTCGGAAGCATCTACAGAATCATCTAACAAATAAGTAAAGTCCGCAAAATCAAGAGATTGAAGCAGCAACTTTGGATCACTTTCCATTTGAAGGATTCTAATAAGCAAAGCCAGTTTATTTTTGCGATATTTCATTTGCAAAATACGCAGAAGTTGGTTCTCTTCAGATGTTGCCTCCGCTACGCAGAGAATGTCCTTGTTTGCTTTTGGAACACCTAACTGTTCTTTGGTGGTTCGACAAAAAAAGGGGTGCAATTTATCATTGATAGCTGCTATATCGACTGCTCTCGGATTGCGAAGCATCGGAACACTGAAATCAAAAAATTCATTGTACTCATAGGGAAACAGAATGTGCAACAGGTTGTAAATGTCTGTATATGAATTAGGAATAGGTGTTCCTGTCATTGCTACGACATAATAGGCTTCACGGGATAACCGCAAAGCATTTTCAGCATACTCACCATTGATACGCTTGACCTTATGAACTTCATCGAAAACGAGAAGAGTCTGCTTATCTACAAGCTGAACCAACGAGTCCAAAACGCCTCCTACAGATTCATAATTCACAAGAATCAGATTGCTTCTTCCAGAGTCATACTGCAAGGCTACATTCCGCTGTTTTGTATTTTTGTACACAGTGCTATGAATGTTTAGCACTCGCAAGGATTCAATGCCATTGAAGCAAACGGAAAATTCATCTATCCAAGATCCAAAAGCATTCTTTGGGCAAATAACAAGGATTCTTTTGACAAGCTCTTTATTGCGAAGATAGGCATACATACCCAAAACAGAAGCAGTTTTACCAGAGCCAGGAACAGAAAAGTTTGCGGATTTCTGCATAGCGCACATAAAGAAAGAATCCCACATCTGCCGTTCTCGCAATTTTCTCGCCATTTCTCCATCGACGATTGAACGATAACTTTCAAAACGCTCCTGGAGTTTTGGATGATGCTCTTTCAGCTCTACACCCAAACGAGAACGAACACCAATGTGTAGTTCTCGACTCTCTATGTAGTCACAAAGTGTATCATGCACAATAAGTAAAAAGCTATATTTATCTGCTTGCTTTTGGCATAGGGAAATGATCTTTTTATAATCTAAATAGGTCAACGCAGGCTTAAATCGAACCAATCCTGGAAGAACTTCGCACACATAACGCCGCAAGGACAATTTATAAAAGCCACTGCTTTGAAAACTGCTGGTCGAATCTATTGGAATGCGAAGAAACAATGCACCATCATAATCCAGTTCCCACATCACAAATTCTCCCGAATTTTAGCGATGGTCTGTTCCAATTTATCAAGCTGGCGATCCAAACGCCGTAATTCACTATCATTCATCTTCAAAAGAATATTTGTGTCAATACCCTCAAGGAATGTGGTTGCCTTTTCCGCCAGCTGAATGGGTCTGTTTTTAGTTTCGTTTTTCTTTACTTTGGTCAGCGTCTTTTCCATGGAACGTTCCAATTCCTGAACAATTTCATCGTTAGAACGAATAACCTCACGAATTGTAGTAGTGGTTACCTTACCTTGTTCGGGGAGTATATCAACGACTTTCGTAGCAATTTCTTTTTGATCTTCAAAGAATTCTTCCTGATATTCCGTACCAACAATTGCTTTGATATGGCGAATGAAACGAGTCATATCGCCGGAAGTTTGCATCAAGATATTGGTGAAAGCAGCAATCTTTAAATCTTCGATTTCGTCTTCAATACGACATTTCTTAATCAGCTTCATCAGTTCTTCCAGAGGATAATACAGCTGCAAATCACGAGCAATGTAAAACTGTTCAGGAGCATTAATGAATTCAAGAAACTCCACCATCAGCTTGGAAACCTCAACTCGCTTTTTAACTTCATTTTCGGATTCATTGGTGCTTTTGGCGTATTCTTCGATGGAAAGTAATTGTGTAGAGATAATATCATTATAAATACCAACCAGACGGTCAACAGGATTATAATCTACCTTACTTTCTTCACCATGCTGAATGGAAAGCTCCAACATTTTAATCTGCTTTGCACTATTTTCAATGTTTCGGTCAAGAATTACAGTTTCAAAGTAGCCAAAACGATCGTTTTTTACCGCCAGCCGTCGCAAACAAGTAAACCGACGATTTCCATCGATAATTCTGCCATCAGCCAAAACAACACCTGGTTCTCTCTGGTCAACCATTTCAATGTTATTCTGCGTTTTGCGGATTGCATCAGAATTACTTTCAACAATAAACTGTTCAATAATATTATTGTAGTTTTCTCTGTCGGTACTATCAGGGGCTTTCCCTTCGTTCTGTGCTTTATATTGGCTGATCCATGTGGCAATACGGTCGTTTTGATCATTATAGAACAAGCAATCCAGGCGGACTTTATAAACAGGATATGCCTTTGTTAAACCATCAACTGTCAATTTTCTTGTCAAAGTTGTTTTTACAACTGCTTGTTGTTCAGTGCCTTCTTTTAACAAATTCATAATTATATCTCCTCAAAATATGTATCATAGTCAATATACACCGATTCCATAATAGAATCATAGTAAAGATCTGTGCCATCAATAATGCTGCGGAGCTTTTCCTTGGGAATTCTAATGCCATAATGGTTTACCAGAAAATCAATTAAATCATAAAGATCAATTTTTTGGTACTTTTCCAGAATCCAAACCAGCATTCCACCTAAGTTTGCATCTGTTTTCCCACGCAGAAATATATGCGTTCCGCCAATTCTTTGATAAGAAAAATCTTGTCTATCTTCAAGCAATATGGAAGAGTAGAACCATTCGTCAAATCCAAGATCGTCTATTTCATGCGAAAACCCCTCTTTTCTTAAAGAAGTAACAGTAAAATATTCCCCTTTTTCATAATGGCGGGCAACAACATTACAATAAGTTTTTAAATATTCTTTAGTGATACCAGCTTCATTTAACCTGCGAATATTGATGTACTGTAGTGGAGAAAATTCTACAATCTCATATGTGCCACGAAGTTTGCTTTGTTCTCTGTTATAAGTTACAATATTTCTAATTGCGTCGTCATAGTCGTTCATATCCACAATATCATTTTGAGTCAACATTGAACGAAAATAGTCTGTTGCACTTGAAAACGTGTTTTTTATAATATAGCCAGAATACCCGGTATAAACATGAAAGCCCAAAGTTTTCAATGTATACGGATTGAGTAATGAATCTTCAGAATTAGGAAATTCTTGCTTATACAACCTTTTTACATTCTGAATGGTGTAAAAATCACGTTCTAAAACAGATTTAAGTCGATCAAACTGAATAGAAGGCAGGGCAGCATAATCAACAGAATACAAGCCTTTATGGCAGTAATTATTTATCACACCAAAATGATTTGATTTTACCGATGATGCCTTTACGCCATATTCCTCTTCATAACGAATAGCTAAATCATCAATACTGATTGGCGCATATTGGAGAAGTAGCGATGTTACCTGATTTGAAACATCTGCGCTTCCTACTTCAATAGTAGGCATTTTTTTGAACTTCACGCTGCTATTTTCCGCAGGCCAAATCTTTTTTAGAAGATTGTGCAATTCATATTCATCATGGATGTCATACTGTTGCATCAAGTCTGGGAAGTCTCTGAACAGCTTCAGCGTAGAAAACTCGGTATCTTCAAACTGCTCCAGATCAAGCATTAAGAGCATTTCTCGAAAATCATGTTCTGAAATATTGTAGTATCTAAAGCTACGCCACTGATTCCATAGAACATAATCGCATTGGTTTAGTTTGTTTTCATATGTGCGAAATTCAATCGCAAGGGAAGGATTATCCCCTATCCCCAATGTATTCAGCCATTCATGATATTGCTGGTAGAAGACATCATAATCCGTCAAATTCTTGCAATAGATTTTAATGAAATGTTTGACCAGTGTAGAGCGTGTCATTTTAACACGCATACCATCAGCAGAAACATACTGCTTATAAATTGCTCGCTCCGCTTTCTTTCTGTATTCAGGAGTAATTAGAGTATCAGTCAAAATTTCTTCCAATCGCTTTCTTTTAGAACGATTAGTTTGGCAAATCATTTCCAGATAATAATATGTTTCTGATGGTTCACCAAATGCAAGTATGAAATCCTCCAGAGAAATGTCGTAATGCTCATAAATGTATATATATTTATCCTCGCTCAAATGAGGTTTCTTCTTTAGTTCCCTTTGTGTAAGTTGGCGAACTCTTTCTCGTGTAATACCATACTGGTCTCCAATTTCTTGGAGTGTCTTACCATCCAGTCGTGCCTGTAGCACTTGTCTTTCACGATCATTTGGTAATTGTGCGATATACTGAACGATAGAAGGATATTGACGATAAATCGTAATCTCTCCTATTTGAATCGCAGAAATAGATTCGAGCTCTAATAAAATTTCATCGAGAATAGTTGTATTGCTTAAATGCTGTGGCAAGTATGCTTCCAATGTTGCTTTGGAAATTTTGTCCCCACTTTCTTCCGCAATTTTTAGAATTTTTGCTTTGACTGTGGCACGTACAAACACATTATCATAAAGACGATAAACCAGTGTTTCCCCCATTGCTTCAGGAAACTGTGCCTTAATGGCTAGTATCTCCCTCAGCCAAATATTTTTCTCTTGGCCGTAGGCAGCATGCATTTCCGCTATCAAATCAGTTACACTGTCAGAACCTATGATTTCCATAGCAGGAGTTTCTGTTTCATGTTTGATAGAAATTTTTTCTATATATGTGAGTACTTCTTCGGCGGTTTTCTTTCCCACATTTTGTAGCTTCATCAACTCATCGCAAGTGATACCCACTAATTGAGAAGCAAACTCATATCCGTTATGAGTCAAGCTGTTTCTAGCTCTGACAGACAGTGGAAGATCCTTTATAGGAATGTCTTGGATAACAGAACCAGTTGCATCAAGAAAAACAGTGACGGCACTATCTTGATTCTTTTGAAAAGCAGATGAATTTATAACGGAATCGTCGCCCTCTTCGACCAACACAAATTCACCAGTCCCTTCGCTCAATGCTTGAATGAAGGACTGGATTTCTTCAATGCTCTTTTTTCCCATGTTGCGGATATTTATAAGTTCATCTATTGGATAATCCATCATTGCGCCGATTGTATGAATATCGGCACTCCGCAGGCAGTTTTGTGAGCGAACGGATAAAGGCAATGCGGAAATATCATCATTTCTCATAATGTAAGGCATTGCAACTCCTTCGTTTTCTTTTCGATTTTATTTTTATTATAATAAAATATTATAGCATGTTTTTTTCAACTTCGATAGTGTGAAAAATCGCTTTTCTATTTATTTTGAATGCATCAGGATTATTGTGAAAATATAGTGCTTTATTTATCTTGAAAATTTCAACATGATACTCACCTTGATCACATGAGATGCAGCTATCATTGTATTACTACAAAAAAGAAAGCAGGATATATAGATTAAGCAAATAAAAAACAACTAAGCGTTGGAAAATACAGGAGGTACCGCAAAATACGGTATCCCCTGCTTCTGTAGAAAATGATATTTATTATCTATGAACGCTCTGCAGAATTTATCCTTGGCAAATCTATTCTCAGTAATTTATTTTCTATATTTAAATTACTGCTATTATTCTGTATCGCCGAGTTAAATCTAGTTCTAAACTTTTTGCATAGTGGATTTGATTCGTCATGGTTTTATTTGATACAGATTACCCTTATCCTAAAGTATATTCGGAGTTTTTCTATCAAAAATCTATCCAAGCCAATCCTATCACGGGTTTTGCTTGAGATGCACGATTTGGTGGCTTAAAGGTGTTATAGCACGTTAATCATTGCTTTTCTACACCAAATCGGATTAAATATGTGTGATAATAATTATACCTGTAGATACTACCGCTAGCGGACAATAAAACCAAATTTCCGTTTTTGAAAAAAGGCAACTCAGAAAAGAACAACTTTTATCCATAAATTCTCTTGACAACACTTTCATAGAAAAATCAATTTTCTCTTCTGGTAAAAGCCTCACCTTATCATATAAGGCTCGATATAACCGTTCCTGAAGTAAATAGTAAGAATCTAATCCCCAGAATATAATTATAGGAATATATGCCACAAGAAAATACATTTTATCTGCATCTTTTCCCGCTAAAGCAAAAATGCCTGCTATAAGAGTGACTGCCCAGCCTTTTAGTGCAAAAGAATTAGATGCCATTCGGTTTATGATACCTTGGATCATTTCTAAATGATTTATTTTTTTCTCCATAGAGTAACATCCCTTCGATTATTTTCCATGAGCTCTTGCGGCAGTTTCAATCCATATACCAAGATTAGCATAACCATTATTGGCGATATAATCATAAATTTCATCGCAAATATTGTCAAAATACGCAGGTGCTCCATTATGATAATATCCAATGATAGTATGTACATTTCCTCTATACGAAGTCTTTAAAGTTCTCATATCCCTAATGCCGTCTATGCGAACACCAATAACTGCATTTCCTCTTTGCAAACTTTTACAGATTTCATATTGTACAAATGGGCGACTTAGTGTTTCAGAACCAATTAAAACAACTGTTACCGAAGTACCTTCTAATTGTCGATCAATCCAACGATGAACTGCTTCATCCCCTTGCCGTTTTATCTGTTCAAATTCTGCTTTATCAATGAACCCAGCGGCGTCCTTTCCCTGAGTGACCCAGCTATTTCGTACCGTCATCGAACGATTTATATCATTATCATAATGAAAACTAAAAAACACTCTTCTAGCCATATTATACCTCCTATCTACAAACAAGCTTAACTTATACTCCTCACCAATTTTGTTATCCTTTTTGATCTCTCAGCCTCTCATACAACACCGTATCAACCGTCTCCATGACCTGACGCATCATGTCCGGATCCGAAAACATCTTTACAAAAAAGTCCTCATTTTGCTTATAGTGAGGGCAGCCGTGTTGGTAAAGTCCTTCTCAAACAGCAGCATAAAGGTCTTGCAGCCGTTATTTGGGGCATAGCTGTACCACTTGTCCTGAGTAGCATAGTCGTTGCCCATCTCGGTGAAGTTGGTGCTTTACTTCTCATTGATTTTGTCAATGAGAACAGAGGATCACGCTTCTTTTTCTTTTCGGCCAGCCTCTCCAGTAATTAGGTAGAAGCCCTCCGGGGCGCTCTCCAGTTGTATTCCGCCCTCGAAGTCCTTTTCCAAACGATAATACTCCAGCAGCACCTTGCAATCCACATAGACCTTATCTCGTCCGCCTTTGGGCAATATGGTATAAAGGAATACACACTGAACTTGTGGATATCTTTATCAAATAAGCGGCAGACTTGCATGATGAAGACATAGATACGGTTAAATCGGGCTAGAGTAGGCTTGAACAGCTCTTGCTTTTCTTCCTCCAGTACCTCGAAACGATCCAACGCCGGGCGGATGGTGCCCTGGAGCTTGCCCAAATCGCCGCCGGACTGCTCCTTGGAGGAATAGAAAATGTCTGCAAATCGATCAATCTCCATCTTCTGATATACCCCGGTACTCGTCCAAAGTGTTCTTCAGGTCACACACCACATTTGAATAGCTGGACGCTCAAAATATCACGTAAAAGGAGGGTTGCACATACCGATTCTTCTAACGCAAACAGACTCCTTCGTCTCATTTTTATTGTTATTTTCTTCCCTTTCTTCTATTTTATATCAGTTTTTCTACTTTACGCAGACTTTGAAACAGTCTCCAAAAGCGACCAACTTTTTTACGGTTGATCGCCTTTGGCTTAGACATTATTTAATTTTCTTTCGTTCCATACGGCACTGTTTCTTCAGCAACCATCTGATAGGTTGGCTCAACTTCATAATCAACCGATGGCTCATCCGCTCTAAATTCAGCAATCCCAAGTCCGAAGTATTTTTCAAAGAATGCCTTCAGTTTTTCGATCACACCTTGCTTTTTCTTGGCTCTGCCACCACCGCCAAAGCGTGATACAGGAGGCATGAATTTATCAATCTCCGTACCTGTCGTTTTCAATGTTCCGTCACGGAACGCATTATCAACAAACTTTCTAGTTTCCTCCGGTTTAAGTTTTTCGTTCGTGATAATTTCAGTCAAGTCGGTTTCTTCCTGTTCCAAAACAAATCTACGCCAGTCAGTAGTAACCTGGGTATCAACATTGACACGACTGATAAAGGCTTCAATCAGTTCTTTCTTACTACGAAGCTGCATACTTGCATCCACTGCCTTTCGGATAGAAGTGAGAATTTCTTTGTCCTCACAGTTGCTCCCGTGATATTTTTCAACCATCATCAAGATATAATCGATATTGATTTCCACTTGCTTGATAAGCTCAATTTCAAATTCAATATCGTCCGTAATATCCTCTTTTTCGGCTTCGTCTTTTCTACGGTACTTATCATACAGGTCAAGGTAGATGCTCTGATAATTCTGTAAATCCCTTGCGGCAATGCTGTCCTTTTCTTCAAACTGATCAAAGGACGAAAGAATATTTCTCATACTAAGGATAGAGCCGAACAGTCTGATAAAATCTTTCTCTGCCCGCTCCCCGATGATCTGACTTCCAAGAGGATAGTCCGTTTCCAACTTTTCAAGCAAATCAACATAACCGGAATGATACGTACCATTGTTGTCCTTATAGCCATTCCAGTAATCATTGAAACTCTTTAGAAGAACAATGCCGCTTGCATTCTTATCGCCAAAGAGAGCGATTGCATCATCTGTGGCTTTCTGCAGATCGCGGAAACAGACAATATTACCGTAAGTTTTGACTGAGTTCAGAATACGGTTGGTTCTGGAATAGGCTTGAATCAGTCCGTGCATTTTCAGATTTTTGTCCACCCACAAGGTGTTGAGCGTGGTGGCATCGAAGCCTGTAAGGAACATATTTACGACAATCAGCAGATCCACTTCACGGTTTTTTACTCGCATGGACAAATCTTTATAGTAGTTTTGGAACTTATCAGAGGAAGTGTCAAAGTTTGTATTGAACGCAGCATTATAATCTGCAATAGCACTTTCAAGAAAATCTCTGGAAGTCTGATCCAAAGCATCCGTGTCAAATCCTTCTTCCTGCAGTACATCTTCTGGGTCATCTTCATTTGCTGAATAGCTGAAAATCGTAGCAATCGTAAACTGACGGTGGCTTTCAACAATCTGTCTCTGGAACTCCTTGTAATACTTCATTGCCATTGGAATGGAACTAACAGCAAACATGGCATTAAAGCCAGCCATGCGTTTGCCTTTCAAAGAGTAAAAACTATTGCGTTTGGTCTTCTGGTCAAAATGCTCCAGAATGTATTTTACAATTTCTCTAATACGCTCCGGTGCTCCCATCGCTCTTTCAATGTCGATAGCAGACACATTTTTATCTTTGATACCATCTTTTTCCTTAACTGTATTCACATAGTCGATGCGGAAAGGAAGAACATTTCCGTCATTGATAGCATCTACAATGGTATAAGTGTGGAGCTGGTCACCGAAGGTCTGCGGTGTGGTCAGCATTTCCATGTGCTTTCCTTTTCCGGCATTGGCTGCAAAAATCGGTGTACCAGTAAATCCAAACAGATGATATTTTTTGAACGCCTTTACAATTTTTGCGTGCATATCTCCGAACTGGCTGCGGTGGCACTCGTCAAAGATAATCACGCAATGCTTATTGAACACTTCATGTCCTTTGTTCTTAGTCACGAAGTTATCCAACTTCTGAATGGTTGTGATGATGATTTTATATTGATGATAGCCGCCTTTTTCGTCCCTGTCCTCAAGCTGTCTCTGCAATACTCTTGTAGAAGCATTGCTGTTGGCAGAACCTTTCTCAAAGCGGTCATATTCTTTCATGGTTTGATAGTCAAGGTCTTTTCTATCAACCACAAACAGAACCTTGTCCACATAAGGAAGTGCCGATGCAAGCTGTGCGGTCTTAAAAGAAGTCAGCGTTTTTCCGCTTCCCGTAGTGTGCCAGATATAGCCTCCTGCATCAATCGTTCCCATCTTTTTGTAGTTGGTCGAAACCTCGATGCGGTTTAGAATACGCTCAGTTGCCGCAATCTGATATGGTCTCATAACCATCAATATTTCTTCTGTTGTGAAAACACAATACTTGGTCAGCACATTCAAAATGGTGTGCTTGGCAAGGAATGTTTTCGTAAAATCAATGAGGTCTGCAATAACTTTATTGTTTCCGTCTGCCCAATAAGAGGTAAACTCAAAGCTGTTGCTTGTCTTCTTCGATTTTTGTTTTGAAGATTCGCCCATTTCCTTGATGTGGCTGTTTCTGGTGGTATTGGAATAATACTTAGTGTGTGTTCCATTGGAGATAATGAAAATTTGCACATACTCATACAATCCACTTGCCGCCCAAAAACTGTCTCTCTGATAGCGTTTGATCTGATTAAATGCTTCACGGATCGCAACGCCACGGCGTTTCAATTCCACATGGACAAGGGGAAGTCCGTTGACAAGGATAGTCACATCATAGCGTGTGTCGTGCTTGCCCTCGGTTTCCTCGTACTGGTTGATAACCTGTAAGCGGTTATTATGAATGTTCTTTTTATCTATGAGCTGAATATTCTTGGAAGTTCCATCATCCCTGCGGAGTACCTTTACATGGTCGGTCTGGATGGTGCGGCTTTTTTCAACAATACCCTCGTTAGCGTTGGCAAGTGTTTCAATGAAGAAACGCTTCCACTCGCTGTCAGTAAAAGTGTAGTCGTTCAAAAGCTCCAACTGCCGTCTGAGGTTGGCAGTCAGACTGTTTTCATCATGGATGGTAAGGTACTCATATCCCTGTGCGATCAGCAGACGGATAAATTCCTTTTCAAGAGCCGCTTCACTCTGGAAACTGTCAGAGCGTGAGCTTTCCGGCGTATATTCAGCTACAACGGTACTCTCATTGCTTGCGGCAATGATGTTGTAAGTGCTCATGCGGCACCTCCTCTTTTTTATTTTTGCTGAAAGGTTAACAGTTTATCTCGATAGTATTCATATTGTTTTTGGCGTGCCTCGATTTCGGCAGGCAATCCGGCGGTCAGATCGTTACAAAGAGCATCGAAACGATCAAGGATACCTACAATGCGTTCCTGTTCCTTGATGGACGGTAGCGGAATAGGGATTGCATTGAAGTTCTTTTGGTTCAGCTTCGGTTGTGCTCCACCAGAAATATACTGCGTAAGGTCAATGGAGTTCAGATAGAACTCAACATATCTTCTTGTTGCGTAACATTCAAACTTCAAAACATGAGCATGGTTATTTACCCAATTCTTGCCCGATATGGAGAACGCAATCGGTGTACTTCGTGCTACCAGATTGTTACCGTCCTCGGAGACAAGCAAGAAATCTCCATCAAAGATATATCCACTCACATAATCAACAATGCCGGATGCTCCATAGTAAGGGTATTCGCCAGCTTCACGGTTACCACTTGTAATAGGTTTTCTCTTGTTGTCGTGGTTTTCGGAAATCATGTTCAAGGTAACAGAAACAACACCAAAAACATATTGACAAAGTTTAATTAACGCATTAAACTCGTCTGTCTGTCTGTCTGTCTGTCTGTCTGTCTGTCTGTCTGTCTGTCTGTCTGTCTGTTAAGATTGTCTTGCCGGTTGCAGCGTAAGTCAAGAGAGCATCACGGTAGAACTCGTACTGCTTTTGTCTTGCATCAATCTCCGCAGGAAGACCAATGTTAAGGTCAGAGCAGATAGCCTCAAAGTTGTCCAGCACATGGACAATGCGTTTCTGAACATCAAGAGCAGGAACAGGAACAGGGAAGGCGTTCAGCATTGGTCTACGGATGGATGGAACAGAACCCTGGAACATGGTCTTTTCGATGTACGGTAAAAAAGCCGATTTCATATAGTAGAAGAAGTATTTCGGATAGACATTCGGTGTGTTAATATGGATACGGTATGCCCTCTGGTGCAATGCATACTTACCCTCAACATAATGGAACACTTTGCCCACGCCAACTCCATCACCAGCAGTAATGATAGCAGTTTCATCAAACTCATACTCATTCTTTCTTAGTGGTTCTTGTGAGCGCACATAGAAAGGATATTTCCCTTCGTTAAGACCCTCGTTTGTATTGCTGCTTCCTGTACCGATGTCAGCAATATCGGAGAGTTGAACCACCGGGATTTCATCAGCGGGACTTAACAATTTATCTCGGTAATACTCATACTGTTTTTTTCTTGCTGTAAGCTCCGCTGTAAGCTCCGCTGTAAGCTCCGTGAAATTATCCAGAATACGGACAATTTCACTCTGTACTGGCAGAGGAGGTACCGGAATCTGAATTTTATTCAAAACCTTTTGCGTAAGGCTTGGAACGCCACCAGCTGTATTATATTGTTCAAGATGTTCCCGTAATAAGCAGTGATATACATATCGAGGAATAGCAAGGTCAGTGTTGATTTCTGTATAGAAAATAGTGTCAACATTCCAAAATGGAGTATCTACATAATACAGCTTGTCGATAGAACCTTTTCTGGGAATTAAAACAGAAGGCTTGTTGTAGACACAGCGGTCAATGTAGGTCATTATTCCGCCCGAACCATATACAGGAATATCTCCAACGCCAAATGCTTTATAATCGCTACCATTTTTTATTTTTAGAATTGCTTGAAGTTCCTTGTGCTCCACCCCATCCGGGCAATATTGCTGAATCAGTTCATCCAGCTTGCTCATTCCTGATCACCTGCCTTCAACATCTGTTTGACCGCTTTATCAAAGTCAGAAGTAATTTTTTGTGTCTTATTAAATTCTGCATATTCAGCAGCAGCCTTTTCTTTCGCCATTTTGCCGGAGATTTTCCCCTTGTCACGCAGAATATCATATCTGCGAAATGCCAGAAATTCGTTTACGCTGGCGGCAAATTCCTCCATGGTAAAGGTGTTCTCTCTCTCTATCAGGTCTTCGATATAGTCAAAATATCCGGTTACGGCTCGTTCCAGCTGGCGAATCTGCTTTTCCTCCAGATAGTTTTTTGCAACCACTACATCGGATTTCAAAATACGACCGTCCGGTGCATTTTTCCATGTTGTCAGTCCCATATTTTCTTTGGTTCTGTCCGCTTTGCTATACACAATTTCTGCTGCAGTCTGCCCTACAATGGCATAGTGAAATTTATTCTGTACCATTGCGTAAAAGTCATGGGTAATCTGTGCATTCTTGTCATAGTCGATACTGCATTCAGCAAAAATATCTGTGATTTGCTGCCAAATGCGACGCTCACTAGCACGGATAGAACGAACTCTTTCCAGCAATTCACGGAAATAGTCCTTACCAAACGCTGTTTTCCCTTGCTTTAAGCGTTCATCGTCCATTGCAAAGCCCTTGATCATATATTCTTTTAAGACGCTGGTTGCCCAGATCCTGAACTGTGTTGCCCTACGAGAATTGACACGATAACCAACGGAAATAATAGCGTCCAGATTATAAAAATTCTGCTCTCTTTTTACATGGCGAGCACCTTCTTGTTGAACTATTTCCATTTTGGAAATAGTTGAATCTTTCATCAACTCTCCGTCAGCATATATATTCGTCAGGTGCTTGGAAATCGCAGGCACATCTACATCAAATAATTCCGCCATAGATTTTTGCGTCAGCCAAATCGTTTCATCACGGATTACCGCATTTACTGAAACATCTTCATCAGCAGACTGGTATATTAAAAACTGAAATTCTCCACTCATACGCCCACCTCGATTTCTGCGATAATCTTATCAATTTCATCACGAAGCACCCGCTCACGAGCTACAATCTCTTTAATTTTTGCATTGAGCTTCACAATATCGATTTTCTCTCTGGTGTCCTCGGCTTCCACATAAGTGGACACAGAAAGATTGTAGTCGTTTTCTGTGATTTCCTCATAGCTTGCCAGGTGGGAGAAGTGTGCTTCCTCAGCACGGGCAGCAAAGGTATCCACAATTCTGTCCATGTTTGCCTGCGTCAGCTTATTGTTGTTCGTAACCTTGATACACTCGCCCGTAGCATCAATGAACAGAGTCTTGTTATCGGCTTTACCTTTTTTCAGCACCATAATGCAAGTAGCAATGGAAGTTCCGAAGAACAGATTGCTCGGCAACTGGATGATACAGTCAATAAAGTTATTATCAATCAGATACTTTCTGATTTTCTGCTCCGCACCCCCACGATACATAATACCAGGGAAGCAGACAATCGCTGCAGTGCCGCCTGTTGCAAGCCAGGAAAGGGAGTGCATGATAAAGGCAAGGTCAGCTTTGGACTTCGGCGCAAGCACACCAGCCGGAGAAAAACGAGGATCGTTGATCAACAGAGGGTTATCAGTGCCAGCCCACTTGATAGAGTACGGTGGATTGGAAACAATCAGTTCAAACGGTTCATCGTCCCAATGCTGCGGTGCGGTCAATGTATCTTCACAGGCAATGTCAAACTTATCAAAACCAACATCATGCAGGAACATATTGATACGGCATAGGTTGTAAGTAGTGATGTTAATTTCCTGTCCGTAAAAACCATTTCTGACGGCATCCTTGCCAAGAACTTTTTCCGCTTTCAGAAGCAGAGAACCAGATCCACACGCAGGGTCATAGACTTTATTGATTTCCGTCTTACCCACTGTGCCGAGTCTGGTAAGCAATTCAGAAACATCAGCAGGGGTAAAGAACTCACCACCGGATTTTCCTGCTCCAGATGCATACATGGTCATCAGATATTCATAAGCATCGCCAAAGGCATCAATATCATGGTCTTTTACATCACCAAGATTCATATCGGCTACACCATGAAGCAGCTTTGAAAGGCGTTCATTTCTCTTTGCAACGGTAGAACCGAGCTTATTGCTGTTCACATCAAAGTCGTCGAACAATCCAGCGAAGCTACTTTCAGAGGAGGAACCTTTTGCAGAGCTTTCAATATGGTTGAACACACTTTCTAAAGTTTCATTCAGATTTTCATCATTGTCTGCTCTGCTGTTAACATTACAGAATAGTTCAGAGGGAGGAATGAAAAATCCTTTTTCTTCAACCAATCCCTCACGAGCTTCCTCTGCATCACCATCGAGCATTTTTGCATAGTCAAAATCCAGATTTCCAGCTTCCTGTTCTCCGGAATTGATATAATTTGTTAAATTTTCAGAAATGTAGCGATAAAACATGGTACCCAGGACGTAATTCTTAAAATCCCATCCGTCCACAGCACCACGAAGCTCATCAGCGATTGCCCATATCGCACGGTGCAGCTCGTCACGCTCTTGTTCTTTCTTTGTGTCAATCATTGTTTCTTTTCTCCTTTTCATCGGGGATAAATTCCAAAATGTCATCTACCGTATAGTCCAGAGTAAGACATATTTTTTCAATTCTATCTAACGATACATACTGGTTTCGTCTTAATCTGGTAAGAACATTTACACTAAATCCAGCTTTTTCTGTTAGTTCGAAATTTGGAATACCTCGATCTATCAGTAAGTGAAAAAGGGGAGTATATGTTACAGCCATATAGTCCTCCTTGCTACGATAATTGTTTACACCATTCTATCATGATAATGTGATTTTTTCACTATACGATAATGCCACAAATCGGAAATTTCAACTGTAAAACAACATTATTTTCAAAACCACCATAGTTGATACTTTATATTATACGGATATGTAACAGTCAAAACATCGGGTGTAAACCTAGCATTTTGACCGCAATCGACCTCATTTGCTACACTTATTCACCAGATATCACGGAATTTGACACCTTGAAAGAGAAAACTAAGCGATTTTACCGCTATCCATTAATTCCATCAGCTTGTTTTTAAAATTGGTTTTTGTAATTTTGAGTTCATTGGATCCTAAACGAATCACCGGAGGATATCCTTCCTCTGACTCAATGGCAGAAATAACACTACTGTAGTTTCCCTTTCCTGCACCACTGTGTCCCATAGGACCTACCAGTACCGCAGTATATGTAGAATTCCACTGGATTTTTTTGAAATTGAAAGTCTTAGCATCGTCATATTCTAAATAGAAGTCAAAGCGGTTTTTTTCCAGTCCTAGCTTATGAGCAACTGCCAAAAGATCGTTTTTTTTAGCATTGGACTGTCCAATTACAATAATTTTTCCAGTTTTATAAACTTGATAACCAGGAACAGCATTCAGTAAATGCTCCATGCCCAGAAGTTGAAGAAGCGTATTCAGTTGATTGCTTCTGTTTAGTTTTGTTAAAATACTAGTCAGATTATCATTCAGTTCAGACTTTAATGATTCTTCAAGCTCAAGCAGTTCTTCAACACAAAGCATGAATTAGTCCTCCTTTTCCTCGTCAAAAATCTGGTGAAGCTGATTTTTCGTTTTTTCCAATTTCAGTTTAAGCACAGCAATCTCATCTAGGATTGCCTGGTAACGCTGTACAAATTTTAACTGTTCTTCCATAGGTGGTACTGGAACCTGCAGCTTTTTTAGCTGCTCTACACCGATGTTGGGAATCACAGCACCAACCGTAATACTCTTGAGAGATGCAAATCCCTGTTCACTCTCAAAAAAAGCCTTCAAATAATAAGGATTAACTACATCTTCATTCAGTTCAATAATATAAAGATTTCCATTCGCCAGAATCTTCTGGTTTTCCCGTACTTCAGCTACAGCAATTTTGTAAGGATATCCATTTTTGGACAGGATCAGGCTGTTATTTTTCAGACAATACTTCTCAAACTTTGGTTCAATGTGAGATAAATACGGAAGCTTATCCTCAATAAATCCATCCTGGATATTGGCCAGCATAAGATATTGCATATTGGTAGCAGTTTCGGACACCATATCGTCCAACTGCTTTGCGGTACAAGGAGCGCCTCTGGTAATACTTTTAATAACAGATCCAAAAGGAACAGCGTTCTGAATAATGACCTTTGATTCCAGATATCTACTAGGATTCAAGGCGTATTCATTGTCACAAATCTCTTTTATGGTAATCGATTTACTATATTCGCTATCAGCAGAAAGAGCATTGCAAATCGTTTCAATGTCTTCCTCAGAGAGTTCATTCACTCTACGGCCTGCACTGTAACTCTTGGAAGCGTCTACCATGCGAATGGTCTGATTACCATGACTGAGTACAATCATGGTAGTAGCAATATTGGTATAAGTAAAAAGCTTAGCTGGCAGAGCAATAATTGCTTCTATCAGTCCATTCTCAACAAAATATTTACGCATTGGTGCATCAATACTGTTCCAAGTGCTACCATTGGTCATGATTCCAATTGCCTTACCATCAGAAGTAAGCAACTCACACAGCAGAGCATTAAACACCCAATCAGAAGAAGTAGCCTTGGAAAGATTCGGATGTTCTTTTGCCATTTGATCCAGAAGAGTCGTTCCACTTACCAGATTGCGAAGCTTCATGCCAAACGGATAATTAGAAAAAGCTTTATTAAAACGAGGTACGCTCTCATCTTCGAGAGCAGAGAAGGCGTCCCTCTGCTCAATTTGGAAATGGTGCCCCAATAATTCGGAACGAATCTCTGTAATCACTTTTCTGCTAGCAACAATTTCATAACCTATATACTCCGCATTGGGAACCTGGTCAGCTGCAGCAAGGAGAAAGGTTCCATACCCGCAACCTAAATCCAGGACCCGTTCGCCAGGCTGAATATCCAAAATAGCCTTAGAAAGTTTAACAACGGATTGAGGTGTAACCGTATCATCAAAGCGCCCCAGCGAATCCGAGATATCATAAGTAACAACTGTGTTGGCAAACTCCTCCGCAGAATATTTACCAATCATTGTGCTTAACTGTAACCAGCCTTTCTCTCCCAGCCGCTCCTTAATTTCCATCCAGATATCATCCTGAAGTCCAATCTTATTCTCTTTGATATCATAATAATCAACAGGCTTGGAAAAAGTAGCAATTTTATATAGTAGATATACTGAAAGCAAATCACTGGTAGGGAAATGAATACCTGCTAAATGCAAACAGTGGGCAACATCCGAACGAATCTGTCGGATTTTTTCACTCTGTTCATCACTCAAAAGTATTTTGTTACAAGTATAAGACATACGCCACGTCCTTTCTGGTTTTTGATAACCATATTTTGTTGTGATTTTATTATAACATATCTCTCTTATTTGTCAAGTGGTTTTTAATAACCAAAATATTTATGCTATTTCCCGAACTTACTCTATCGAATCAACAGTCATTGCCCAGGAGCATGACATGCAGAAGCTGCTTAGACAAGCCAACAAAGAAAATACCCAATTACAGGTAAAAACCGAACAACTTCAAACAATCGAACCATCTAATCACTCATACCATTATTTTCTTGTGAAAAATGGTGGGTGCCGCATTACCCATTCCCCCGTCTCATCTTTTTCCTGCATGTTCCAAAATACTACCATTTCCGATCAGGACCTCTTTTTATTCTTCCACCAATCTGATTCCATTGGCGTAATGTTACATACTCTTCACCATGTGACAATAACATTTGATTTAATATTGAATATGGCTTTCTGCTGTTCCTGTTAAACGTTCCGTCCAAACAATTTACCCAAGGCTTTCATTGCCTGTATTCATCCAAATACTGTCCCAGATTTCCTGTTCTGTCATCTCATAGCTTCATGGAGAGGCTTCTCTTTTCTGGGCATTCCAGGCTCCCAAGCTGTAGCTCTTGTCAGACACTCTAAAAACGCTTGTCCTGTTGTCTGTACCATATTAATGTATAAATAAATCTGATAGTTCTCTCGCGCAAATTTATTCAGCATATAGGTCTTTCCTACCTGACGAGCTCCCCTAAGTTCCAAAACCTTATGAATATTTCCTTTTTCCAATCCAGTAATTTTTTGTAAATATCTCGTTTTAATTCCATTAGATATTCCTCTTTCTATATACTACTTCTAGTGTAACACAGGCGTAGCATTAAGCGGACCCCTCTTTTATAAAAAAATTGAGCTTCACATCAAAATGAAAACTCCTCTACTGCAAGTAGAAAAAACTACACATTTTTTCCTCTCTTTTTTAATGGCATACAATCAGGGGTAATAAAAGGTAATCCTTCCTCTTATCAGGGTAATAAGTTTTTTACAGCTTATTACCCTCTTTTTCATTTTTGACTTTTATCGTATTTCTTAACAAGGTACTTAAACCTGTCTACACCTATCCCCATCTGCTGCAGTATAAATTTACGTGTCAGGATTCCTTTGCGATATTGCTCGTAATAATATTCCCATTGTTCAGGATAATCTTTCTGTGGTCTTCCAAATATTACACCTTTCTCCCTTGCTGCAGCAATTCCTTCTTTCTGTCTCTGATGGATCGTTCTGCGCTCTTCTTCTGCTATACTGGATAAAACCTCAATTACAATATTATTTACCATGTCTCGAATCCACTCCTGTCCTTCTGGTAACTGAATCATAGTGGTTGGTAAGTCAATGATTTTCAAAATAATTCCCTTTTCCCGAAACCATTCCAACTCCTGTTTGATTTCCCGTTTATTCCGGCTCAATCGGTCTAAAGACTTTATTACCAACACATCCCCTTTTCGTAAGCCTAAAGCCCCTTTTAATGCCTGATACCCTGGCCTGTCTAAATTTTTCCCGCTGGCTTTATCAACTACGATGTTGTCTTCCGGAACATACTTTTTAAGTTCTACTATCTGTCGATCTAAATTCTGTCCTGTACTGCTTACTCTGGCATATCCCAGTATTCGTTGTTCTCCCATGCTTAATTCCTTCTTTCTTCTGTTTTCACTAAAAAGAATAAAGAAAAGGAACCACATCTCTGTGATTCCCTAATCCAGTTCTTTCATTATTATTTTCTCTTGACAGACCAGCTTCTTTCCATGGATTGTTTTCAATTATCTCTTGACAGTTCTCACGAAATCCTCCTATCAATATTTACAATTTCTCCAATTAAATAAATTGGAATTGTATCATACGCATCTCCACAGCCACCCTTTGATGGGATTGCCCGAATTGCTCTGTCTATAAAACCTTTTTCTTTGTAAAACTTCAATGATTTTGCCTGGTTGTTGCTGCTCTTTACCTCTATTCCATAGCGAATGTAATTTTTATCTACTACAACAAAATCCAGCTCATAACTTCCACAGGTAGAAAAACATGGCTTATTTCCTAAAACTTTCTTTTTGCTGGCCGCCTTCTGATAAAGGCGATTTAACTCAGTATAAGCGAATGTCTCCGTTAAAAGTCCCTCTACAGCATCTTTTGGTAAAACTACCATGCTGGAAACATAGTTAGCAATTCCTGTGTCCAAAAAGTAACTTCTACGATTATTGATTACATCTGTCACATCACCATTATTATACAAATCACAGTATCCAATAATCCCTGAATATAGCAGCCAGGATGCAGCCCCTCTTACTTCATTGCGGCTAACTGGTTCTTTTACGGAATCCTTTACAAATTCGGTAATATCTTCAAGCAGATTTTTTCCTGTCCCCTTTTTCTCTTCTGCCATCTGTACCAAAACTGCCCTGTATACTTCCTGGAATACACTCAGTGCTGTGCTATTAGAGAAAAACCGACTGGACTCTGCTGTGAATGTTTCTACCAGATTTTCTAAAACATCCATACATTCCTCTTCACTACCTGTCTTGAGATATGTAGTGACCACTTCCGGATAGCCCCCAATTTTCCTGAAAACCCGATAGGCAACTTCTAATTTCTCATAATCTTCTGCAGGAGATTTTCCATATGGATGTAGAGAAGACAATAAATATTCCAATTTCAACGCTCTGCAAAACTCACGAAATGATAATGGAAGCATTCGTATATAAGCAATTCCTGCTGGAAGAAAGAAATCCTTGGAATGTACCGTTCTCGCTAAATAACTTCCACTTACAATAATATCGCATGACAATTTTTCTCGCAGATCACGAATCGCATTGTATACTGTCTGCCTTTCCTGGATTTCATCAATAATCAAAATAGTATTACTATTATCAACATAATCTCCAAGACCGGCATGTTCACAGTATTCCTGCATAAAATGCTCTTCTGCCATACAATCTTCAAAACCGAATTCATCCCGAACTAAATTTACGTAAATCACTTGCTCGTACTGACTATATGCAAATTTCCGCACTTCGTGGGTTTTTCCAACCTGTCTCGGCCCCTCTATCTGTAAAACTGTATTATGGCGTTTCTCTTTCCAACTGAGAAGTTCTTCTTGTACATCCCGTTCCAACTCAAATTCACTGGGAATAAATCCACCTGTTTTCAATCTGATACCCTCTTCATTTAACATTTTAAACCATCCTGTTTTCTATTATATCCAATCTTTTTAAGCTATACAATACTTGCTACTAAAAAACAGAGAGTACCAAATCTTTATGATACTCTCTGCCAGGCTCACCTCTATTCCTTGCTTTCAAAAGCAATCAGTAATAACTCTGCTACCAGCCGTACTCCATCTTTAAACCCACCTATATAGGCCATTTCCTGTATTTTGGCCTCATCTTCTGCAAGGCAGCTTAAATACTGATTTATTTTTTCTCGTATCGCTGGTTCCAGATTTTTAATTGCTTCCTCCCCCTGCTCAAATGCTCTATGGCTATCTTTAAATGTTTTTCTGGTAACCATTCCAATTCTTTCTGCAAGAATTGAAGATCTATAATCTGCTTCTGTCACTTTTTCTCCTTCTTTAACTATACTTATTTTCATGGTACAGTAAATCCTATCCTATTTTATTTTCTAAATAGAATGAATCTATCTCTCTCCCGTTATCGTCCAAGCGAATTATCTTTCCTTCTTTTCTAAGATAACAATATGCAAAATCTGACAGTTGCTCTTCTTCTGCAACCTCACCGGCATTAACGCCACGAACAATTTTTCCCATTCCTGCCAATTTTTCTTCTTTTTCTACAGCACAAAGCAACACCTCATGGACACTGGATGGAAAAATCAAAATATCTTTTCTCCAATCTTCTGCAATTTTTCTCAAAAGGTGAGGATACAACATTACAACTGCTCCCATTATATTCTTTTCATTAGAAAGTACAAATAAACCCGTATTACCTGTATCTATTGAAAATAAGCGCTCTAATCCGATACAAGATGCCGGATAACGTCTGAGTGTATTTTCAAACGCTAATTCTGCTAACTCTGACATTGAAATTCCCCAGTGTATCATATATTCTCTGCGAAGCTGCACACCCAGTAATCTCTCTTCTGTTTCATCTGCTAAAATATAAAATACAGCTGCCAGATCTAATACTGGAATAAATGCCAGATGCTTTAATTGCTCTTCATTCCTTTTGCGGTTAATCAGCCTTACATAAATGCGTTCTTTTACTGTATCAAAATTTTTCAAATTTTCTATCATAATTTTTTCCTTTCTTCTATTATCCTGCTACTGCCTTAGAACTACTTCGTTTAAGCCCTTTCATGGCATCCTGATATTGCTTTGGACTTAACTGCTCTAATGATTGAACCCCATATCTGGCCAATACTGTTTCTAATGCAACTCCTGTCCTCTGCAGTTCTCTTTGAATCGCATGATCTTCTAGTTGAGATATCCGTTTCTTGCCCATCGCATAAACAGTCTGCCTCTTTCCATTGGTAATCTCCAACGCATTTATCTCCCTATTTTCATTGTAAGAAATCCATATCACCTGAAATGTCTCCCTAGTCATATATTTCCCATCTTTCTTTTGAATCTCTGCAACATCAGACGGAATCCATATAAACGGAGCAGTATACAGTTCTCGTCCGATTCCCCAGTTAAAACATGCTCTCTTAAAACTGTCCGAGGCAGCTCCTTTTTCTTTCTCGGAATAGCTCTCTGTTCCAACATCCTGTTTTCCTACCCACTGACCTTTTGATTCGTCCCAGACTTCCACTGTACAAAACAAACTGCCATTGATCAGCTGATGACTCCTTTTCCAGCCCATCGGGGTAAATGTTTCATCTAGCACTTTCTGATCTACTCTTGCATCTTTAAATAGTAAAAGACTTAATCCTCTTTCATTCATAGTCCCTATCCGGCACTCTATTTCATCTGCTCTGAGTAGCCGAATTTCACCTTTTTCTTTTGCCATTCGTTTTCCTCTTTCTAATGATTATGCTGCTTTAATCTGTAAACGTCTGCTGACTGTTTTCTTTAAAAATTTCTGATACAAATCTGGATGCTCTTCTTTCATCTGTTTTGTATCCAATCGGTTTGTCTCTACATTGAACCAGCTCACCCGATAATTTTCATTAAATGCGGTTTCGTTTTCCTGCAGATAGCATCTTACCTCCTGCTCAATCTGACGTTTTTCTGTTTCCAGACTTTCTATCTGCTGTAAAATTGATTCTCTGCGGTTTAAACGCTCATCAAATCCAATTAATGGAATTGCTGTTCCCTTTTTGGCTTTATTAAAATACTTTGTCAGAGCCTCCGAACACGCTTCTGTTCCATCTGGATCTGGCATATGGCCGGAACATACAAATTGCCCCCAGAACCTCTGCTCTACTTCAATCAATTTAGAAATCATTTCCTCCTCCCATTCTATTTTCCGATACTGAAAATCCACCCCCAAAATTACGGCAGCAATATACCATGTCTTTTTACCTGTTACTGCCATATAATGAAGGCACTGCAGCAAATAGTGAACCGGAATCTGTCCATCTTTCCATTTATCTGCTCCATAAGCACTGACAGTTTTACATTCCAGTCCTGCATCCTCGCCCACAATCATTCTGTCAACATCAGCAATCATAAATGGATGCTCTTTACTTCTATAAAGCTGATGAGAGCGCCGAACCTTGAGGCCTGTCTTTTCTGAAAATCTTCGTGCTACATAATCTTCCATATCCCGTCCCTGTCTCATAGCTTCATTATCCTCCACCTCAGGAGCTTTCCCTATTTTATTCAGGTATACTCCTATGGAACTAACATAAGGATTCAAGCCGCACACAGCTCCTGCATCAGAACCCCCAATCCCAGTTTTCCGTAAGTCCAGCCATTCCTCATGGCTCATATTTTTCGTAGAAATTGTTGTATACATAAATTCTCCTTTCCAGTTCAGCAAAAGAAAACAGGAAGTACCTGACTGTTTCATCAAATACTTCCTGTTACTCTTATTACTTATTCTTTTATTTTCTAAACTAATGTTTCAGAAACCTTCCTTATTTCATATCTTTATCAAATGTTATTCGCCCAGCCAGGTAAATCGGTACAGTCTGGATTTTTCCATCTTCGGTAGTTCCTATCCTTTGATTTCATCATACCAGGCATGGTCATCTTTCCCGTCCAATGAAAGCGTCTCATATAAATCCCTCTTTCCAAATGCCCCTAAAAACTCCGGAAAGGACAGAGTTCCCATAATCAAGGTATCCGTATCTCCTGCAGACAGGAAAAATTCCTTTTCTCTTGTCTTACCCAGGTAACTTCCCGTTACAATAAAATCACAGGAAAATTCTCTGGCAAGTTCACGAATACGGCTATAGATTACCGGAGATTCCTGGATTTCGTCAATGACCACTACCGTCTCCTTACTATCCACAAACTCCGGAGCGTACATATTCAGCACTGCAGCCATTCCATTCTCTGATTTTCCCTGTATGTTACTTCGATGATACGCCTTTTCGTAACATTCCAGAAAATATTCTCCTGACTCCCCAGTCATATTGATATAGATATACTGCTGATACTGCTCTCGTGCAAATTTATCCAGAATATAGGTCTTACCAACCTGTCTGGCTCCTTCCAGCTCCAGAACAAGTCCGGAACTTCTCCTTTTCCATTGAAGCAGTTCCTCATATATATCCTGCTGTAATTCTATCTCCATAACAACTCCTGCCATTTCTGATATACGCTGTTTCTTACTATAATTTTATTATATCTCAGACTATAGATTGAAAACAATGTCATTCTAAACTTCCTGACGGTTCTCTTTAAATACACCCTCATCTGCTACCGCAAAAAGATTTCAATGATAATTTTAATCAAACGCATGTCCATTACCTCTCATAAATATTTACCAATAGAACCTTTTTTAATTCCTTTTTGGTATCATGCTGCCTTTACCATCTCATATGCCTTATCAATCATGGCATTTCCATCTACAGTACGGGCAAATAGATTTTCCTTATAATTAGCCCGTTCTTTCAATGGTTTTGCATGAGTAGCAAAATCTGATACTGCATTAATAAAGCGGTAAGCATTCTTTCCAATATGCTGTAAATCCGGTGCATCAAAATATCTGGCCTTCATGTCTTCTTTCAGCCGAAGCAGGTTCTTCTTTTGAAGTTCACTGGCATTATCAGCCAATGGGAACAATGCATTAATGTAATCGTATACTTGTTTGTCCGATAATTTTTGATGATTCAGCTTATCAATGGTCTTTCCTAATTCTGCCATATACCTTTCCGCATATAAAAGGGTATTTTGGGCATCTTCCAATTTTCCAGAAATATCTCCTGTATGATTGGTTGACCAGGAACGTCTGGCTGTGGAGAGTGCCAGATTCAGCGTATTCTGACATACAACCCTGATTGGTGTCATGGCTGCCTTAATGGCTCCTGTTCCATCATGGCTGTTCATAAATACCAGATACGGAGTAATCTCGTCACCACTAATGATATAATGCTGGGGAAGTCTGGCAAGCATCCACGTTCGTCTGCCTCCCTGCAGACCTCCTGCTGTTTCATAAGTAATGCCTTCACCTAACAGAGCATCTGTAAAGGCGAAGGCATCTTCATTTTGGACAACCTTGTATCTATCCGTAACTACTCCTAATACCTGATTATCCGTCTCTCTTAAATTTGCTTTAAATCCTGTAATTGGCAAGCCATCATCCGTTTCAATTGGTTTCTGAATTACCTTCCAATCAAGTCCTGCAAGAACAAGGGCCTCCTTAGATGTTGGAGCTTCCATTACCATAGTTCCTAATCCATGCCATGGCTTTTGTCTGGTATAAAACATGGTTTCTACATTTGCTGGCATATACATTACCTCCTGAAATAAAATTATTTATTGATTCAAGTAGATAATATATATTCAAAAATTCTGTAGAAACGATTAGGGCATCCAACCTTAGCCAAGCCAAATTATATTTTATTATAAGCTAAGTAATTTCACCAATATACCAAGGCTATCACCAAATTCACTACCTATATTTCTAATTAATAAGCTTTTTCTTATTACTATTTACTTGATACTCTTTCAGCTACTATATGTATTTTTTAATTCTTTGCTCCTATCAATGCAGGTTCCTACATGCTTTTTTAAACCATCGAGATCTCGATTTTTGTCGGTATATTTCTTTCCGTCTATATAACTAACCGAATTCATGCACATATGAAAATGCACGCATCTGTCTTTGCTGTGCCCTGCATAAACAATTTGATAGGCCTCGCTATAGTATCCGCAAATTTCCATTGCCAACTGGTTCAAATCTCCTACCGATTCCGTTTCTTCCTCGGACAGGTTGACGCTGAAGTGACGCAGCTGCCTCCCATTTTCTTTTTCATAAACTTTTTTAACAAGTCTCATATCCGACTCTATGGAATGTACTGATTCCATATTCACGCCATATCCTCCCCTGCAGCTCTCGATCAAATCATTTTCTGTATCTCTTCCTGTCCGATACATGTAGTTTAATACCTTCCCTAATGCATCCCGATTTTTGTAATACCGATTTTTTGAATTCGGATCATAAGATTCCCTTCCAAAAACTCTAACAGTCGCCATATCTTCTTACCTCTCTCTTTAAATTCTCTAACAATTCCCTTAGTTCTGCATCTTCTTTTCCACATCTATTGATACTACTTTCAATTTCTACCAAATACCTAACTATTCTTTGTTTCTGTTTTCTGCTTCCTCCTGATGAATTTGCCGATTTCATTATGCAATCCCGTATGTAACTAGATCTATCCGTGTATCCCTGGGTTTTCATATCTTCCATCATAATCAGTTCCAATTCTAGCGGTCCTCGAAACGTATAAGTTTTTTTCTGTACATTTTTCATAGCTGGTCTCCTTTCATAGTTAGTGCCATTTTTTGTAATACAAATCCCGTATCTTGTTAAGTATAGAATCTTTTTTATACTTTACCTCTCTCTCACTATCACCTGTCTCTCCTGTACATACTATTTATCCTTTTCTTTTATATCCTTATATTCCCCCTCCTATTTCCTTTTACCTATTGGATTTCCCAATCTGCCTTTTGGAGATTATTTTTATGTTTCCTTGTTTTTAAACTCTACGAGTATTCGTGAATGCTCTTGGATATTCAACCGCTACAACAGTTATATAAATGACTTCCAGTTTGTTTTTTCTTACCCATTACTTTTTCAAAACCAACGCTGGATTCATCACATACTAAAACAACCGAATAGCAATTGTTACTCCTGATAAAAAATAACTACGCATTGTTACTCATAAACAATAAATAAAGTATATTTGAAAGGAGGTCTTTCTGATTGAATAGAGAGTATATTTCTCTGCGTGAGTTCTGCGAACGGACCCAGATAAGCGCATCTACAGCATACCGGATGATCCGGAACGGTACTTTACCTGCCGTCAAAATCCATCGGAACTGGCGGATTCCCACAAGTGTCTTCACTGATATAGAAAAACATTCCCGCCATTTTTAATTAAAAAAAAGCAGAAAATCTGTACCCCCTGTTTTCTGCGACTACATAAGGTACAAAATTTTCTGCTTTTTTATTCTTTTATTTGACTTCCAGTCCCAAGTCTACTCGACTGACATATTTGTCAAGTACGTCTAAAAGCCTGGTTTTAAACCCATATAGTTTATCCTCATCATATGCTGGCTGATGGGTCGGATAAATACATTCAATAATAATTGGCAACAATTCTCCCGAAAAGTCCTGGGTTCTCTTTCGGTTGATTGTTCCAAAATGCTGGTTGCTCTCTTTGATAATAGAGTCAATATAGTTTTGGACAAAGTTAGTTATATCTAAACTTTTCTCTACATTGTCTCTATCACCAACCTGTTCTTTTAACTGTGAAATAAATCTTGTATACCTCGTTTTATAGCAATATGCAAAATATCCTAAGCCATTCACATAGGAACATTCATACTTGTCCAGATTAGAATCAATCTCCCATCCGTATGATTCTAATTCTTTTAAGAGCCACTTAACTTCTTCCTTAATATTATACCCTCTGTCATCTTCTTTATCTTTACAGTATTTCAGGAACTTAAATATTGTCATAAATGCCTTTTCCAGACTTCGTGAAAATCTCTCATTATGTTTTATACACAAAGCATTCAAGCATATTTCGACAAAATCTGGAAACTCTTTATCCGTTTGATTCAAAGACTCCGTTAATTTTTTCAAACTTTCAATGCAAGCCGTTTCTGAAAATCTCCTATTCATTGCATTCCTGTAAATACGCCAAGAATTCCATATCCCATCTCTAAGCCTACCAATACGCATTTCTTCTTTTATGTGATCATTAATTGTATCGACCAATTGTATTAAAGCTTTCCATAATATATCATTTCCCTTTAATCTTTCATCTAATGATATTGAAGATAATACTTGCGCCATGTTACGAAAATAACTTGCTCCCAGGTAGGGAAAGTCTTCGTTTAATACTACTTCTGTAAGAGACAATTCTCTCCATACATGCCATTGTGCTAGAAAGGCCGTTTCCTTAGATGCATTTTCCGAAATATACTTCAAGCGAATCGCTAAAACCTTGATCAGATACTCAAACTCTGTCGCATTCAATTGTTCTAAATGCTTTTTCACTAATTTACTATAACCATTTATTTCCTGTTCTTCTACCATGCCTTTTCCATAGCTTTCCCATATATCGTGGGAAATTGCTTGAAATTGCTTTAAAAAGTTCTTGTCAAAATTAGCTGACTCATTGAGCTTTCTTGTGTAAAATTCAAATTCCATTACCGTTTTATTAAGGAATGAAAATTGTGGATAATATTGCTCACCTCCATTCTTATTTTTGTCTTTTAACCACTCATGCTTCCTTCGATAAGCTTCTAAATCTTTCCATATTGTACCATTAACTTCTGTCATTTTAGAAACATACTTTTTAAAGCTTAAAACTAGCGCTTCGATTTGTTCCTCACTTGCTGATATATTTTTCTTTTCTAAAGCTTCCCGAACGAATTCTTTATAGTTCATGCCGCTGTAATAGGATATTTCTATTAATTCAACAATACTATACAAAACAATTCTGCAATAATTTATATATTCCCTTTTTTTTTCTTTTTCTTTATTGCTATTAAATTTCCTTATGGCTCTTCTTTTTTCCAATACTACCTCTGGAAAAATAAAAACACAGTTTCTCTTCCGATAATAATATTTGAATTTTTCATCATACTCTTGAGCAAGTATTTTTCCAATGCATACAAGTATCTGCCTTTTCGTTTCCTCTAAATTTCCTTCTTTCGCATTATAAATAATACATTCAATATCATTCTCTATTATTTCTCTCATGTAATTGACCCAATTATGAGTCATATTAGCTCTTTCCACACTATCTACCATATCTTTCTTTCCTTTCTGTAAAAAGTTCACTCGGCGAAGCCCACTGCAAAGCTTTTTTCTCCTGTGCTATTCTGATTACATCAAAACGAAGGAGGACACCATATGACAATGCTTTCACAAGCCATATCAGTATTAGAGGACAACCTTGATATTCGAATCGAATGTATCGAAAAATATTGTAGGCATTCTGTTGCATATCAAAAAAATGCAGCCGACACTCTGCCCGTTATCTGCATACTAAAATTTTCTTTAACAGATAACACAGCTTCAACGCTCTCTCTGCAAATGCAGCCAAACAAACTCTCCAACACGCTGAAGGAACTTCGCTCTTTGGCTCTTCTTTCAGACAAAGATTGTGTGAGAAACGTTACAGAGGCTCTTCTCTGTATCTGTACGGATACCTCTAACCATCCCTTGTTGCAAGTATACCATACTTCTCTGTACACCGGATGGTTAAAGCATAAAAGTTTCTGGATCTACCTGACCTCTGGATATGGAATCGGAAGCAATGGCATTGAAAAAAATTATTTTTCCGACGCTGCATCCGGCTATCTGATCTATGATTCCTCCCTAAGAGAGCAGGAGGCCTACATCCAATGTATGGAGCTCTTGCAGGAACAACCAGATGAGCTGATCCCGATTTTTGCGCTGGGACTGCTCAGCATCCTGGAACCGCTTAAAAAAAATTTTTTAAATTTCAGCTCTCCAGGAGGCTTAATCAGCGGTAAAACCCAGACCGGAAAAACAGAGCTGGCTACTCGAATCGCTCGGTTCCTGACAGATTCTTCTGGTAATTTGCAGAATTTTTTTATTTTGCAGGACAGCTTAAAAAACTTTGAAAAAAACTTTGGTGATATCGTTGATTCCACTGTTATCCTTGATGATCACAGAAAGTCCAGCTCTTACACACTACAGGAAAAAAGCCACCTGATTATGGATTCCATCATCCGAAAGTCTTTTGCCAATAATGCTCATGTTTCCTTACCCATCGTGACTGGCGAAAGTAATTCTTTTTCCAAAATGTCAGAGTCCTGGAGAAACCGTCTAATACACATTCGTTTGGACGATACCGAAGAAAAATTAGAGACTCGCAGAAAAATCATTCGAAAATTGAAAGGAGAACAAAATTGTCTTTTTCGGACAGAATATCGCTACTTTATTCAGTACATTGCAGCTTCACTGGAAAATCACGAACTGGATTTCATTACCGCCAACATCGAAGAGCGATTTGCCCAAATTGTGCCCCGTATGGATTCTTGCGTAGAACGTGAGTACGACAATCTTCTGCTCGTATTCTGGTCGTATGCAATTTTTCTGCAGTACGGAATCGATCTCAAAATTATGGCTTCAAACGAAGGTGATGTCTATCTCAACGCATTAGGGGAAAGTCTTAAAAAAATCTACTCTGGCAAAGGCAAAATCTTCCTACAGTTCTGACACGAAGCCTATTTATAGAAACTGTAAAGCGGATGAATGTTCATATTGCAGCTCTCTCACATGTTGCGTATGACACCACCTACAGGGATTGTAATCTGTATTGCGACGACTGTGATTGCTATTCATACTGCCAAAATCGTGATGGAAATATACCTATCCGCATACATGCAGATGCCAGACAAGATTTGTCAGAATATTATGGCCATCACATCCTGATTGACCGCAGGAACCATTTTGAAGGAGTCTATTTAGCAGATTCAAAAAAAATTTATGGATATCCCAGTAACGCAAGAGAACACTCGTTCTTGATTGTGGATAAAGAAGCTTTTGAATCTTCTTTTTTCCGCCAGCTTTCCAATTTACCGGATAGCTACCTTGGAAGCAAACAAAAGGCACTCTACCACTTCAAGGCGGCATTAAGAGAACAACACCTTTTATTAGGAACACCACGGCATGGTAAAAAAGGAAGAGAAGATACGCTAAATTACTCTCTCTCCTACCCACCAGCTGTAGCCTCTAGCTCGTTTGGCCTGGATGACTGTATGGTCCCTAAAAAAGTATACGTCTTTCAGATCGACGCCCAAATGGCAGATAAATTTTACTCTACTTTAACAAACATTACAGATTTTCCAAACACACTTTACACCCGTGAAGAATTTGAAAAGCCCTATTCTAACATTTCATGGTGCAAATTATTCCGTGAATGTGGTGTATTGTTATCACAACTTTATTAAAAATCGGTTATTGAGACTTTTGGGCCATATATTATCCATAAAGAAGAAAGGAGGTGTGGCAGCGTGGCCTTACCTGAACGCACAAAACAAAATATTTCCATCTGTCAGGAGCTTGCGGCATGTCTGCCACACTCCTGCGATGATCCAGAATCCAGCATTCCAGCTTTTGTCTTGCAAATACTATGTCCCGATGGTAAAATGACCCCATCGGTATGTGCTAGAATTATGGATTTTACCCAAAAAGAAAAGAAAGTAAAAGAAGTATGTGATCTTAGCCGGTTAAAAGTACGTCCCGATGATGGACGTATTTATATCCTGATTAAAAGAAAAACTATTAGCAGTACAAATTATCCTGATTTGATCGATAAACTGTACGAGCACTATTTTGGAATACAAAAAATTTCCTTTGAAGATTTCTTTGAAATATGGATGGATTGGCGAGAGAAAGAAACCAGCGTTACCCCAAAAACAAGAAAAGAAAATCGTTTTATCTGGAATTCTCTGTTAAAGGATACTGAGCTTGCAAAACAGCCTTTGAAAGAAATTCAAGTATTAGATTATATTAATTTCTTTCGCCATATCACAAAAGACCGAACATTGACACGAAAACGGTTCAATGATATGAAAAGTATCTTAAATGGGATGCTCTATCTTGCTGTTGAAAAAGGCATTATATCCCATAATTGCCTAAATGATATTAATTATAAGCAGTTTGCCTACAAAGTTGAGCAGAATAACTGCAGACCTTATACCGAGGCAGAGCGTGAACAAATTATCAAGTATCTGTCAGGCAAGGACGATTTCTATTCCATGGCAATTCTCTTAGATTTTTATCTCGTTTTACGTATTGGAGAATTGAAAGGTCTGAAATGGAGTGATATCTCGAATGGCTACATTCACATTTCTCGATTTGTAAATGACAAAAATGAGGTTGTGAATGAAATAAAAGGACATACATCGGAAGGAATCCGGACAATGCCGCTGACACCAGGCGCACAGGCAGTCCTGGAGAAAATTTATAGACTGCATTTTAACAGCAGCGACTATATCTTCTTTCGTGATGGAAAACCTTTGGCAACTGTTACATTTAATCGGCATTTAAAGAAATGCTGTGAAGAGTTAAATATTGAATATCGCTCTTCCCATAAACTGCGTTTCTCTACAGCTTCTATTATGTACAAAAATGGAGTATCCGATACTGAGCTGCAGAAACTATTAGGCCATACAACCTTAACAATGACCCAGCATTATCTCAAAAACATTGTTTCTGAGCAGGAAACTGCTAACAAAATGGCAGCCATTCTGGGATAAAGGCTTGTATTTACAACCTAAAAATCCACGCAAACAAACGCAAACATGAAATTTTGCAATGAAAAAACCTCAGAAGCCTTATTTTACAAGGTTTCTGAGGTTCTAAGTCAGAGGCGACAACCAGATTTGAACTGGTGATCAGGGTGTTGCAGACCCACGCCTTACCACTTGGCTATGTCGCCGTATTAAATTAAATGACCCCAACGAGATTCGAACTCGTGTTACCGCCGTGAAAGGGCGATGTCTTAACCGCTTGACCATGGGGCCAAAACTCAACTCCACAGTTTCCACTGTTTCGCTCCTATCATCTCGTAAATCAGCTCGTGCAAGATCTACTTCGAATCATGTATAGGTATCAAAACTCCCCCTGTTGGACTCGAACCAACGACACTGCGGTTAACAGCCGCATGCTCTACCGACTGAGCTAAGGAGGATTATCTTCCCCCGGATTCTTACTTCTCTCTCCGGTATCTGGGTACTTCTACATACCCTCAAAACCACACATTGAACCTACTTTCTATCTCTTCCATCCTCTTC